>CAZNHN010000300.1:0-5392 GCA_964572415.1 uncultured Phaeodactylibacter sp. | reverse complement strand
AAGAAAACTCTGTCGCTGGCATTCAGCACCGATGGCCGTAGATTGTATAGCAGCAGTGAAGACCGTACCGTCCGGATTTGGGATTGGGAAGCCAAAAAGGAATTGGGCAGGGTCATTAACTGGGATGATGAAGAGTGGGTGGTGATCACTCCGGAGGGGCTGTACGATGCCTCCCCCAAAGCCATGCAGCGAATGTATTATGTATCGCCGGCACCAGGTAATGACAGTCTTGAAGTGATTGCCCTTGACCAGCTATCCGAGAGCTTTTATGAGCCCGGGCTCCTCCCCAAGCTGGTGATGCCGGAGGCTCCCCCGATCCGGGTAGTGACCGACCTCAAATTGGTTAAGCTATTTCCTATGGTGAAGGGCCGCATTGAAGGCGATGAGCTACTGTTGGAGCTTGAAGAGCGCGCCGGTGGTATCGGTCGGGTTAGTTTATTTCTCAACCAAAAGGAATTGGAGGCTGATGTAAGTAACAAGCTGAAGAAAAGAGACGGCCTGCATACCCTTCGTTACGACCTGAGCCCCTACGAAGAATACCTTTGGGCGAACCCCGACAGTACCAACCGTATCAGTGTGGAGGTTACGGGAGCAGACCGTGAATTGAGCAGTAGCCGGTTGAGCTGGGTGTACGAAAAACATCGGACACAGGGCAGAGGCTTTGGTGGAAACGATGATGAAACCGCAGCTGAGGAGGAAGATGAATTCTATCTGCCCCGGCTGTTTATCATCTCAGTGGGCACCTCAGATTATACTGGCGTGGATGGTACTGATGAAGCAGGCAGAAGAGACCCGCTCGACCTTAGCTTTCCGGACCAGGACGCTACTTATATTGCTGCAGCACTATACAATACCGGTCGGCATCTCTTTGAAGACCGGGTTACAGCACACTGCCTGACTACGCAGAAGCTGGCCCCGATAGATACAATGGACATTAATTGGGCATTCCCCCAGAAGAAAGCAGTCAAAGCGGCCTTTGAGTCCGTTGAAGAAGCTGCAAAACCAGAAGATATTGTGATAGCCTACTTTTCGGGCCACGGGCTTGCAGGCGCTTTCGGAGGGGAGGATATCGAATTCTTCTACCTTACCCATGATATTGGCTCGGAAAGCCGGGTCGAGAAGCGAGGGCCCCGTGAAAGTTACACCATTTCTTCAGCTGAGTTGACCGACTGGCTGAATGACATCAAGGCACAGAAGCAGGCTTTGATAGTGGACGCCTGTAATTCGGGAGCTATTGTAGACAATATGTCCTCCGCGAGCAAGACACTCAATACCACGCAGATACGAGCCTATGAGCGTATGAAAGACCGGGCGGGGCTTTTTTTATTATCCGGGAGCACTGCTGACAAAAAAAGCTACGAATCTTCAGCTTTTGGGAACGGGTTGCTCACTTATGCTCTGCTTTCAGGCATGCGGGGCGAAGGCGAGGTTTTTGAAAGGGATGGAAACAACGCTAAGCTTATCAACCTCGTAAGTCTGTTTACTTTTGCGCGGGACCGCGTACCTATTTTGGCTAATAGCATCCGGGAAGTTCAGACCCCCACACTGACCTTTCCCGGAGCAGCTTCCGGCATTTATATCGGGCAGTTTAAGCGGGCATCAGATGTGCCAATTGGCAAGGCGAAGCCGACGGTTCTCCGACCCCTGTTTCAAGATCGTGATAACTATGGAGACCCTCTACAGCTGAATTTGGAAGTTGAGCAGTTTTTATTCCGGGAATCGGAGCGTGGGCTGAGTGCCAGGTGGGCATTCAAAGATATGTTTTACGATGATGGCGGCTACACCCTTGCAGGCCGGTATCATCGGGAAGACGGGCAATGGGTACTTCAGGCCAAGCTTTTCCGGAACGGCGAGGCTGTCTACACTTTTGACATCACGCCTCGTGAGGATGCTGCGGGCATTGCCAGTGCTCTCAAAAGAGCCTTGTACAAGTGGATGAATGAGCAGGGCTAGTAGCAGGAAAAGTGCGGATTAGCGGTGGCGAGGATTTTACTTCCCAATACAAAACCTTGATTAGGGTTTTAAACAACTGATTATCAATTAGTATAAGTGAGTAGTTTTTTTTAGAGGTACAAGATAGGTACAAAAAACTGCAAAATCGCTTATGTCTGCCATATTAAAAATAAAACTAAAGTATCGATTTCTTTGATATGGCCAAAAATAGATAAAAGCAAGGATGAAGTCCAAGTTGATAAGATAATAATTTTATACTTTCCGGTCTATTGGGTTGAAAATCACATTAAATAAAAAACGTATTTGTAGGCTTTTTGAACTTGCTGGTACAAAACCTTCTGGTTTTATAAAAAGTTGAAATTTAATAACTTACGCATAAGGAAAACCTAAGGAGGTACAAATTGCTGCAAAACCCCTGAAAATAGGGCGGAGGTACAAAAAAGTGCAAGGGGTGACAATGCAGGTATGCTAATGTTTCGTTTGTCATCAAAGCAGGGGTAAACCGGTGTAAAATTCCGATATTGCGAAAAGCCAAAGAGACGTAGAACGAAATCCATAAGCGTATGGCATTGCCCATAAACATTAAAGAGCTACTCAACGGACAAGTGATTGAATGGGAGCGTTTGGAATTCAAACGGGACTGGAATCCGGTACCCGTACTGCGTACGCTCTGTGCTTTTGCTAACGATATCAATAACTGGGGTGGTGGATACATTATAATTGGTGTGGAGGAGCGCGAAGGGCGGCCCGTATTGCCACCAGAAGGGGTTGCTCCTGAACGGATGGATAGTATCCAAAAGGAACTTACGAATCTTTGTCAACGTCTTCAGCCTAATTACCTGCCTATAGCCCAGCCGTACGTTGTACAAAATAAGCACATCCTGGTCATTTGGGCTCCGGCGGGTGATATGCGGCCGTACACCGCACCGGATGGTTTGAACAAGGGTGCACAGCGGTTCTCGTACATACGGAGTGCCGCTTCAACAATCAAAGCTAAAGGTGAAAACTTACGCAGATTACAGGAACTCACTGCCCGTATACCATTCGACGACCGGGTTCAGCAACAAGCTACGATTAAAGACCTTAGCCTTGGGCTTATTCGTGATTTTCTGAATGAAGTAGACAGCGAACTCTTTGACCAAAGCGCCACTATGCCCTTCGCAGACCTCTGTCGGCAAATGGCGATTGCCAAAGGACCGGATGAGCAGCTTCGGCCGGTCAATGCCGGGCTGATGTTTTTCAGTGAGGAACCAGAGCGTTTTTTCTCCCGTGCGTGGATAGAGGTCGTGATCCGGGAAGATGAAGCAGGCAAGCGGTTCAGTGAAAAGTATTTCAAAGGGCCTCTCCATATCCAGCTCCGGAATGCACTATCCTACATCCGAAACAACATCATTGAGGAGCGCGTCCAAAAGGTAAGTGGCCGTGCTGAAGCCGATCGCTATTTCAATTATCCTTACGATGCCGTAGAGGAAGCCCTGGCTAATGCGGTGTACCACAAGAGCTACGAGCTGGGCAAGCCTATAGAGGTGCAAATCTGGCCGGACAAAATCGAAGTGCTTAGCTTTCCCGGGCCTGTGCCACCCGTCAATGCCCGGATACTCGCCGAAAACCGCCGCATCGTTGCCCGCGATTACCGCAACCGGCGGGTAGGGGACTTCCTGAAAGAACTACACCTGACCGAAGGCAGAGGAACTGGTATCCCGACCATGCGCCGGGCTATGGAACGCAACGGCTCTCCGCTGCCAATACTGGAAACGGATGAGCAGTGTACGTACTTTCTGACTACGCTGCCGGTGCATCCGACTTTTGAGGGTGACCAAGTCAGTAACCAAGTTAGTAACGAAGTTAGTAACCAAGTTAACGTTGAAATCAATGAAGACAGTAAACGTGTTCTAGAAGTTCTATCGAAAGAGGAAGGAGGGTTATCAAGTAGCGAGCTATTGCAGCAATTGGGCTTGACCGCTCAAACCAAAAACTACAAAAAATACATCGCCCCCGCCCTTGACCGTGGCTGGATTGAAAGGACTGTGCCAGACAAGCCGCGCAGCCGCAACCAAAAGTACCGGATAACAGCGCTGGGGCGGGCGGTGCTGGGTAGGTAGGGGTATTAAAGCTGCTGCCTAATGCAGTGTAGGTATTTTGTATGCGCTTCAAATAGGTGAATGAACTACCGTTTCTGCTGAACTGTATCCAAGACCAAGTCCCGGAGGGCTGATAACTCCTTCCGACAATACTTAGGGTTAAAAAATGATTGTCAGGTAGTTAGAATTTAAGGGTTGCTAATTTTAGGCGAAATTGGCTCTTTTCAGCAAGTTAAGCTGCAGTCACCTCCAAGTGTAAGTCCAGGTCGTGCAAAAGCGCCACCAACTGCTCTGTTAATTGCTGTTTCGTGGCTTGGTATTGATCAATGGCTGTTTGGTCCGGCGCATTGGTAGCGAAGCGGTGGAAATGGATCGCCTTATTCATGCGCTCAATCTTTTCCAGCGTATGAAAGATCTCGATATGGCGGGCATCATTGATTTCCATTGGTTATAAAGTTTAGTTCGACAAATCCCTTCTTACGGCGCTTCCTATCAGTGGAAAAAAGGTGCAACCACTCGGTGCGGTCAAAGTCAGTAATAAAACGTTTGGGGTGGTCGGCGGGGTATTCGCAAACAAAATACGCATCTATTTTTGTCAATTGTTCTTTGATCGCTCGAAAAATTATGGTCTTTTGTTGGTACACGTCAGCGGGAACAAAGTTTACCACGTCAATATCCTTTGGGCTTCCCTTTTGGGAAGCAAAGCTGCCGTCCACCCACTGGTAAAGTAAAGGAATATTATTTTCTGACAACAAGGCTTGATGCTTGAGGTAGCCTGCAAATAAGTCCGCTCGGTGCTGATTGAATACGAACGTCTCTACAAAATCGGCATAATCCATTGCTATAGCTCGGTCTGGTTGTAAATATCCGTGTTGGTTGAACTTTGGCATACGGTCTCTACTCTGAATGAATAAGCGGTGTTCTGACAAAGATAGTTGTAAACGCCTTGTCGCGCTCCGGAATGTGCTGGCTAGCCGCCGCCATTGCGAGAATCGCTTCTTTGGTGTAGTCCGTGTAGATTGTTCACCAGCCCTGTAGGTTACTGTGCTCAATCACCCGCTCAACGACCATAATATTGGAGCGCTCTAAGTCGAAGGCAGCTAAGACGTATACCCGGAATAGGTAGGGATATACGGACAGCTTGACAAGGTTTGATTTATCGGTTTTATGCACTAAAGATAGGGAAAATTGGAGGTTTGGAGCAAGACGGTCATTGTCTTTTCAATCCCTCCAACGCCTCGTCCAGCTTCCTTGATTATTTTGCGTACATCCGAAACAACATCATTGAGGAGCGCGTCCAAAAGATAAGTGGCCGTGCTGAAGCCGACCGTTATTTCAACTATCCTTATGATGCGGTG
>CAZNHN010000299.1:3502-7273 GCA_964572415.1 uncultured Phaeodactylibacter sp. | reverse complement strand
CTCCTGACGATGTTCATCATCTGGGGGCTTCCGAAGATTACTAAGGCCGTGCCTTCTTCTCTGGCGGCTATCCTCACCATCTTCGGTGTAGTGGCTTTCTTTGGGCTTGATACCCGTACCGTGGGCGATATTGCTTCCATTCAGGGCAGTTTTCCACCCTTTCACATCCCTATGGTGCCCTTTACCATGGAGACCCTGTTGATCATTTTCCCCTATGCCGGTATTATGGCAGGTGTAGGCCTTATTGAGAGTCTGCTCACGCTGAATATCATCGACGAGATCACAGAGACCCGGGGCAGCGGCAATAAAGAAGCCGTGGCTCAGGGCACGGCGAATATCCTTTCCGGGCTGTTTTCCGGTATGGGCGGCTGCGCGATGATCGGGCAAAGCCTGATTAACGTTTCGGCAGGCGCGCGCGCCCGGCTGTCGGGCATCGTTGCTTCCGTTATGCTGCTGGTTTTCATCATGTTTGGTGCCGGGTTGGTGGAGAAGCTCCCCATGGCAGCTCTGACTGGCCTGATGATCATGGTGGCTATTGGCACCTTCGAGTGGGCCAGCCTGAAGACCTTCAACAAAATGCCGCCTTCTGATATCTTCGTTATGGTGCTTGTCACTGGCATTACCGCTGTCCTTCACAACCTGGCACTAGCGGTGCTCATCGGCGTGATTATTGCTGCCCTGGTTTTTGCCTGGGACAATGCCAAGCGTATCCGTGCCCGCAAGCGCATTGATGAGGATGGGGTAAAGCATTACGAAATTTATGGCCCGCTCTTCTTCGGTTCAGTTGCCGTTTTCAACGAAAAATTTGACGTGCTGAATGACCCGGATGAAATCATCATTGATTTTGAAGAAAGCCGGGTAGTAGATATGTCGGCTATTGAAGCCCTCAATAAAATCACAGAGCGCTACCGGAAAGTGGGCAAAAAAGTACATCTGCATCATCTGAGCCCAGATTGCCGCAAACTGCTGAAAAATGCAGAGGAGATTATTGATGTGAATGTGTCGGAGGACCCTACTTATAAGGTAGTGGTGGATGAGATTTGAGTGGGGGCTTTACGCGGTTTAAAGTGATTGCGTGGGGAGGCTTCACGCAAAGATCGCGGAGGGGTTTCACGCAGAGATCGCGGAGGTAGATTGAGGCACAGGTTATATAGATTGCGCGGATTTTCACTGATTGCGAGCGGTGGCATGGATGTATGGCGGCACCGGATAGCAAAGATCAGCGTCATCAGTCAGATCAGCGTCATCAGTGTACCCATGTCATGCGTGGCGGTTTTGTAACACAGATTAGACTGATTGCGCGGATTTTCACTGATTTCGGGCAGTAGCATGCTTGTGTGGCGGCACCGGGATGCCAGGATCAATGTCATTAATGCGCTCTACTGCCAATAAGAGCATTAACATTTACATCAAGTCAATAAAACCTGGTCGTCGTTTTTTTAGTCGTAATAAACGGATCAGGGTTAAGAATCTTTTATTTTTTTATTTCTCCATAGGTCGTGATTTCAATGTTTATAGTTGCTTTTTAGGCTTCTGGCAGCTTTTTATTTCAAAAAAAATTCTTGTAATTGTTGCATCTTTTGGTTTGACTACTTATTTTTGTTATGTCAATTTATTTCTCTGTATAAACTTTTAACGCTATGTTTTCTCGTATCACACATCACGTACTATTTGTTCTATTCCTATTGCTTACTACTTTTTCCTGTGAAAAAGAGCATTATTTTGTAGAAACTGAAGCCCCGGATAGTCCTCTCGTGGAGCAACGGTCAACCAAAGAGTTTTTAGTTCAACGGATTGTTAAAGACAGAGCATTTCTTGAAATTTTTCTCTTGTCTACAGTAGACAATTACGTGCTGCAAGCCTACATGGAGGGCCAAGTTGACACGACAGCTCTCTGGTCATTATTTGATGAGCTTGGAATAGATTATTCTACTTCGTTGCTCAAAGTAAATAACGAGGATTTTGGTTTTTACGATTACAGCGACTTCAAGGGTTTCATTGAAAAGGAATTTTCAGACCCCCAAATGGCTGAATATTTTGAAGCTTTACGTCAAAATGGGATGGTTTTTCTTGAAAAATTCGGAACGGACTTGTCAAATCTGGATCCTCGAAGCCAGGAATTGGTGCTTTCTGAAGCATATGGAATACTTCTGAGCCGGCAAAGGCAAATGTTTACCAATGAAGTCGTTACTAACAGGTCAGGCGAGTGTTCACAATGTTTCATCAATCACGCAGATTGCATGAGGAACACTAACATGAATGCGGCTTCAGCTTTTGGTGGTGCCCTTTCAGCTGGTGGGATAACCGGAGCAATGATGGGACCTGGATTTGGTGTCGGCTTGTTAGGGGGGCTTCTGGGAGGAGCTGTTTCGGGTGGTTTTACTTATGCTATTGGCTACCATCAATGTCAAAGTACCCTAAATCATTGTTTGTCAGTCAATGGATGTGGTTCTATTGGCGGCGCTGGAGGATGGGGTGGTTATGGACCTTGTCTGGAATGCATTATCCCAACCTAAAATAGCAGGTCTTCATTTGACATTCAAGTGCATGGCTCGCCTGAAACATGTCGAGCTTTCCTGACGCTATTCAGGAATGGCAGTTTTTTTTAAAATAAAATTGTATGCTATGT
Organism: uncultured Phaeodactylibacter sp.; assembly: GCA_964572415.1. Taxonomy (GTDB): domain Bacteria; phylum Bacteroidota; class Bacteroidia; order Chitinophagales; family Saprospiraceae; genus Phaeodactylibacter. The sequence continues at coordinate 4,644 of CAZNHN010000299.1, read as the reverse complement.
CTATCAAACGATATAAGATCGAAGACAGAAAAGGCTTAGATATTCTATGCCTTGGAGCAACATTAGTGGCAGTAGGTCTTTTTTATTGGATTTTTTTTAAAACAGGAGAGGTGCTTCCAGGCTTCATGGTTAGTTTTACTTTAATTGCGATAACAGCCGGTATCATACTTGCCAACATAGATGTGATTAAGTCGGCGCAAATCAGGAAATCATACCGCAATATAGCCTACCTGGCACTGATCATTTATCCCTTCTATATGGGCGCAATACTATGGATGTACTTCATGTGGCCTTAGCGCTGCAGGAATAGCACTCTACAACTATTGGAAATAGTTGTCAGCCCTCATTGAAGGTATTCTTATGAGATCAATAGGTATTTCTATTTCAAACATTAGTAGCAGCCTTAACCTGAGGGGCTGCTGCTAACTTTACGTGGATTCAAGTAAGAACTGCACGATCAGGACAGGATATTCAGGGAAGAGTAGTCCCGAAAGTCGTTTCAGGCAACCCGGAGTTTTAGACTTTACAGGCCATTAGCCTAATCAGTCAGATCAGCGTTCATCGGTGTACCCCTGTCTTGTGTGGAGGGTTAGAACACAGATAGGACTGATTACGCAGATTTCCACTGATTTCGAGCGGGGTCATAAGAGCGGGAGCATGCTAATTTGGCGGCACCAGCTTACCAGGATCAGTGTCATCAGTCAGATCAGCGTCCTCAGTGTAGGCTTGTTTTGCGTGGTGGGGGAACACAGATTGGACTGATTGCGCAGATTGTCACTGATTTCGAGCGGTGGCATAACTGTGTGGCGGCATGGGATTGCGAAGATCAGCGTGATCAGTCAGATCAGCGTCATCAGTGTACCCTTGTCCTGGATAATAGATAGGAACACAGATAGGATTGATCTTACAGATTTTCACTGGTCTCGAGAGGGAGCATGTTAGCAGGACGTATTGATGTAGCAGATCAGTGGGATTGACAATAATACAATTCGTCAAGACAACAAATAACCCCGCGCTACTGCCTTAAAATCAGCCACCTCTTTTTCATACCAGGCATCGTCCCTGCCCAGCTCCTGTTGCAGGATTTTACCCACGGGCTCTGCCATGTCTAAAGCAGCCTGAGCGTCCATGAATAGGGTGCG
>CAZNHN010000299.1:0-3492 GCA_964572415.1 uncultured Phaeodactylibacter sp. | reverse complement strand
ACGCCGGGCGAGCACATCCTCAATACGCTGCGCCATTTCGTGCCTTGCCATCCAAACGACTTCAGCTTTGGTGTTAGGATATTTGGGGTGAAGGGGTTGCTGTAATTCGGGCTGTTCAGCGATCAGTTCCTGAATAGACTTTGTCTCGCTGCCGTAGACCCGCCAGTGCCCTTCCGGATTGTGCCCATTGGGATAGCCGTGGAGCTTAATTTGAGCAGAAGTACTGCCTTTTGCACGCATTTTCTTCACCTTCAGGATTTCATCCACCATATCTTCTCCCATTTGGCGGAAAGTCGTCCACTTGCCACCTAGGATGGAGAAGAGGTCACTGTCGCTGACCACAATTTTATGGCTGCGGGAAACCTCCTTGGTTGCAGCGCCCTCTGTCTTGGGAGCGGCTAGCGGGCGTAACCCGGCAAAAACCGAAAGCACATCGGCTCGCGTTGGAGGCTTGACCAGGTAGTCGGCAGCGGTTTCCAGAATAAAGTCTATTTCTTCTTCCAGGGCTTTGGGCTCGGCCTCCGCTTCAGACCGTGGCGTATCGGTGGTGCCCAGAATGAGCGTGCCAAACCATGGGATGCCAAAGAGCACCCGCCCGTCCGGTGTCTCCGGGATCATTAGCGCATCTTTACCGCCCAGAAAGGATAAGTCCAATGCAAGGTGGGCGCCCTGACTCGGAAGGATAGACTTGCGAATACCCGGTTGATCCATGCTCAGGATCGTATCGGAGAATACCCCGGTGGCATTTACGACCGATTTAGCAGGGATGGAGAAAGCTTCCCCTTCAACGAGGTCTTTGGCTTCGTCGCCGCCTTTGTTCAGCCCGGTCACTTCGGTGTAATTCACCACGCAGCCGCCCATATCGGAGCAGGTTTGTGCTACCGCTACAGCCAAACGGGCATCATCGAACTGCCCATCGTAATAGACCACGCCCCCCAGTAACCCCTCTTGCTTAATGGTGGGAATTTTCTCGACCACCTTCTTACGGGAGATGATGTGAGAACGGCCAATACGCAACCGGCCAGCCATCAGGTCATAGACTTTAAGCCCGACCCCATATTTCAGCTGATCCCAGCGTGTATAAATCGGGATTATGAAGGCTTGCTTGCCGGAAAGGTGGGGCGCATTTTTCATCATAAGGCCCCGCTCCTTTAAGGCTTCCAGCACAAGAAAAACATCCCCCTGCGCCAGATAGCGCACCCCACCGTGCAGCAGCTTAGTACTCCGGCTTGAGGTGCCCTTTGCAAAGTCTGCTTTCTCCAAAAGGACGACCGAAAGACCACGGGAGAGTGCGTCAAGTGCAATGCCCAGCCCCGAAGCACCACCGCCGATTACGGCAAGGTCCCACGGCTCAGACTGGTTTTTTATTTTTGCTATATTTTCGATTCTTTTCATTTTTATTTCTTTTGTGCTTCAAAAGTGCACAAAAAAGAAAGTAAAAGCAAGTTTAGTTTTCTTTTTTTACCTTTGATTGAAACTTAGACAGTATCCTATGCAAATTGCGGAACGCCATCGGTTCATTTTGGAAGCCTTGCGGCAGAAAGGTGCGGTTAGCGTGGCAGCACTGAGCGAAGCCATGGACGTGACCACCGTCACGGTGCGCAAAGACCTGCGCCTGCTTGAGGAAAAAGGGGCGTTGCTGCGTTCCCACGGCGGGGCAAGCCTGCCGGACACCTACGTCAATGACCGCTCTATTGATGAGAAAATGCAAATCCGGGTGGAGGAAAAGCAGCGGATTGCCGCCCGGGCAGTGGAATTGCTGCACCCGGAAGAAGCGGTCATCATTGGGTCTGGGACTACCGTGCGGGCCTTTGCCCAGGCTATTCCCAAAACGATGAAGCTTACCGTACTCACCGGTGCCATGAATGTCAGCCTTGCCTTACTGGACTACCCGCAGGTGGAACTGGTACAGCTGGGCGGCGTGGTGCGCAAGAGCAGTGCGTCGGTAGTAGGGCACTACGCGGAAGGCATGCTTGCGGATTTTGCCTGCACTAAACTATTCCTGAGTGTAGACGGCATTAGCCCGGATTTTGGCCTGACCACCTCCAACATGATGGAAGCCCACCTAAATGCACAGATGATTAAAGCCGTTCCTCAGGCGGTCATTCTCGCAGACTCTGGTAAATTTGGCAAGAAAGGTTTTGGGAAAATTTGTGACATTGAAGCGGTCCATACCATTATCACGGATGCAGGGCTGCCGGATGCGGCCCGGCGGGCCATGGAAGATAAAGGCGTGAACGTGCTCATCGCCTGATCAGTCATAAAGCAATACCGCTGCCCGCTGCTTCATATATTCCGATCTGCCTTGCAACTCAAGTTCCCGGAGTGCCTTCAGGGGGTCACGGTTTTCTACCCATAGCCTGACTTTGTCGCTACCGTTAAGGATGTCGATAGGCAATAGCTCGTATTCGTACTCGAAGGGGGGCTGCCGCCACCGGAGCCGGGCTTCCGGCAAATGGAACAGGTATTGCAAAATATACAGCCCGGATTGCCAGGGCCGGAAATCCTGGAGATTCAGCAGGTGCAGTTGATAGCCTCCGCAGCGCTCGCCTGCATGTTTTTCGAAGGTCGGCTCAAAGTAGATGGGCCGTAGCCGAAAGCCACGCAGCCCGCTCTTCAGCAAAGCGGATTCCAGGCCGGGCAGGGCCTGATAAGGATCAAATCCCGGATAGCCAAAGACTTCAAACGGGCGGGTGGTGCCCCGGCCTTCCGACCAGTTGGTACCTTCCCAAAAGACCATACCCGGAAAAACTTGGGCGGTCAGCAACGCAGGCATATTGGGCGAGGGGTTCGCCCACAGCAGCTCCGTTTTTTCAAAGGCCATAGCCCGGTGCCACCCGGTCATGGCTACCACCTTTAGGTCGCAGGGTGTTACTGTGGCTTCATTGACCAGGAGCGCAAACTCTCCAATGGTCAGCCCATGCCTCGTGGGCAAAGGGGACAGCCCGATGAAAGACCGGTATTCCAGCTCCAGGACATTGCCTTCAATCTGTATGCCTCCAAGGGGGTTGGGGCGGTCAAGAACCCAAACGTAGATACCGGCTTTGGCGCAAGCCTCCATCATCAGCTGCAAAGTATAAATATAGGTGTAAGGGCGCGCGCCCACGTCCTGTAAGTCCACAATAACCTGGTCCAGCCCCTGCAGCATGGCCGGGGTAGGGGAGCGGTTGGCCTCATAGAGACTATGTACCGGTATCTGGAAGAACGGGTGGATGTAGTGGGGACTTTCGATCATATTGTCCTGCGCTTCCCCAAACAGGCCGTGCTGAGGCGAAAAAACTGCCCGCAGCCGGGGCCCGAAAACCCGATGCATAGCAGATAACCCATCTTCCCCCGTAGCAGTTATAGAGGCATTGTGGCAAAGATAACCGATATGCTGCCCACATGCCTCCTGAAGGGCGGGCGAATGCAGGAGTTGGTCGAGGCCGGTTTGTACAGGCATGGTTGCGGTTTTAGAGCAATGTGAGGCCTGGAGTACGGAAAGGGGTGAGG
>CAZNHN010000298.1:0-7276 GCA_964572415.1 uncultured Phaeodactylibacter sp. | reverse complement strand
AGTCGAAAAATAACTTCAACTTAAGTATCAGAGATCTATGACTTGAGGCACTAGTCCGTAACGACCACTCCAAAAATAACAGGTTCCGCTGTATTCCGCACGCCATCGTGTGCGTCCACTCTAAACCGATAGTTCCCGGCCTTCAGTGTCTGTGGAATGGTATATTCCAAATCGAAATTGTAATCTTTTTCCACCCCTGAATCAAAGGCAACATAGGCGCCGGTGCTAAAGGTGTTGCCTGAACTCAGGTCCGTGTAGCTCAGAAAGACAATGCCGTTGCCCCCTTCGCTCAGGGAGTAGTTGTCGGTGACCGTGCCGGAAAAGGTGACGGTACTTCCCTTTGCGGCAGTAAAGTTGGCCTGAGAAGGAGAGCTGAGTGTCAGTGCTGGCGCTTCCCCGTCTGTGGGATTGACCGCGCGGATGCTGTAGAAATTGGCCAGGGGGTTATCATTACCGGCCTCATCAATGACCTGTATCTGAAAATGATAAATGCCAGAGGTAACGTCCGTAGGCACCTGCAACTGCAACTGCTCTTCGGCAGTTTCACCCGCAAGCACCTGAATATCGAGCACCGTCCAATCTTCTGTTTGATTGCTTACATTCGGTACGGCGACGCCTGGTGCGGCACTGCCCCCATGCCCGTGGCAGTCGAAATTATTATGGATATCCACTTTGTACTGGGACAAAGAGCGGTCGTCAGCAAAGCGTAAAGATGCCACCAGGGTCTCTCCACCAAGAACTGTAAAGACCGTATCTTCAATACTTCCGCAAACAAGGCCGGCCTCAGGAGCAGGAGTCAGGGAGAGTATCTGCATAGATGGGGCAGATATATCCACTTCATCAGATCCGCCACAGCTCATGGCAAGCAATACGAAAAGGACAGTTCCGGTAAAAATAGTTTGAATTGAATTCATAAGTCAAAAGCGTCATTTACTTCACAAAGATAACTTCTCAAATGCAACTATGTTGCATCAAGTGCGTTATTTTGCAAGCCTGATAGCAAAATGGGCTAACTTAGGTCCTTACAAGCTGCATATGAGAAAAAGAGCCTTTTCAAAATACATACTAGCCGTACTTTCATTTCTGCTGCTACAGTCCGCCGCCGCGCAGGTTTCCGGCCGGGTGGTTGACCCACTGGCGGCACCACTGACCGGAGCCACAGTATTGCTGTTGCCGGACAGCCTGGTCCGGATTGCAGACGAAGAAGGGCGGTTCCGGTTCAGCACACTGCCTGCCGGAGCACATCAGCTCCGGGTGTCTTATGTGGGCTATGAAATGACCGAACAGCCTATCCGCTACGAAGGCGTGCCCATTAAGTTACCGCCCATCACATTGCAGGACGCACAGGAGCTACTGGAAACCGTGGTCGTCACCGAGGAGCACGCCAAGCAGGAAGAAACCCTGGCCACCGAGCATTTTACCGGAACCGTGATCGAAGAAAACCTGCAGGGTACCTTCGCCCAATCTATCGATAAGCTCCCGGGGCTCAGCGCCATCAACATAGGCACGGGCATCGCCAAACCAGTTATCCGGGGCTTGTCCTCCAACCGCATCATCGTCAACCATCAGGGCATCAAGCAGGAGGGGCATCAGTGGGGAGCAGACCACGGCCTGGAGATCGATCAGTTCGGGGTGGAACGGGTCGAAATCATCAAGGGGCCCGCTTCGCTGCAGTACGGCTCAGACGGTCTGGGCGGCGTAATCAACATCATGCCTGGAAGAGTGCCCCCGGAAGGCGTGATACTGGGCAGCATAATGGGCCTGCACCGCACCAATAACGCTCACTGGGGCGGCTCTGCCAAGCTTGGCTTCAACCTCAACGGCTTCTTTACGCAAGCCCAGTACAGCCATCAGGACTTCGCCGACTACCGGGTACCGGCGGAGACCTTCGACTACAATACCTTCACCCTGCCCATTATCGACGAACGGCTCAAAAATACGGCGGGGAATGAGCGCACCATCAGCGTCACCACCGGCCTCAACCGCGACTGGGGCATTACCCGGCTGACCTTCAGCCGCTATCAGCTGGAAGCCGGGCTGTTCTCGGGCGCCGTAGGCATCCCCCGTTCCTATGCCCTCACCGACGATGGCAACCGCCGGGATATCGACATTCCCAAACAGGAGGTGGAGCATACGCGCCTGAGCCTGCATCAGGACCTGGTGCTGCCGCAGGGGCACATCAACTTCAACATCGGCTATCAGCGCAATTTACGGCAGGAGTTTTCCTTTCCGGAATTCCACAGTATCCCCAGTTCGCAAATTGACCCCGGCAATACGCTCGGGCTGCAATTTTTGCTGGAAACCTTCAGTGCTGACCTCCACTACGAGCGCGAGGGCACTAACGGCTGGCGGGAAGTCTATGGCGGCAACGCGCAGTGGCAGTTCAATGAGCGGGCGGGCTTCGAGTTTCTGCTGCCCGACTTCCGCACTTTCCGGGCGGGGGTATTCGGGCTGGTGGAAAAACAGCTTTCGGATGACCTGCTCGTCAACGGCGGGCTGCGCCTAGACTATGCCACCAACGATACGGAATTCTACCGGCAATGGGTATGGGACAGCAATGAGAATATCACCGATTCCCTGGTGGCGCCGGTCACGACGCCGGAGTTTTTCAACTGGTCGGCCTCAGCTGGGCTTTCGGCTGTGCTTTGGGAAGACCGTGCTCAGTTCAAAGCCAATATTGGCAAAAGCTTCCGGGTGCCTTACCCGGCAGAGACGGTTTCCAATGGCATTCACCACGGCACCTTCCGCCACGAGATGGGCACGCCCGGCCTGGACTCCGAGCATGGCTATCAGCTTGACCTCAGCCTGGAGTGGGAACGCCCCCGCTTTTCGGGTATGGTCGCGACCTACTTCAATTATTTCGACAATTACATCTACCTGGGCCCGACTTTCCCGGCCCGTTTTTCGCCCCTGCCGGAGTCCGGGCAGATTTTCCAGTACCGGCAGGATGATGCCATTTATACCGGTTTTGAGGTGCAGTACGATTGGGACTTCCTCCCCCGCTGGCGCTTTTCCCAAACCGCCGACTTCGTGCAGAGTTACAATATCCGCACTCAACTAGCGCTGCCCTTTACGCCTCAGCCCACGGTACAGAGTAGCCTGCGCTATACAGTGGAGCCCCGGAACAGCCGGGTCGCTTCCTTCTACGCAGAGGTCAGCCATCAGTATGCCTTTGCTGCGGAAGGCCCCTACCGTGTCGACCGGTCGGAACGCTCCACGCCTGCTTATCAACTATTCGGGGCAGCGCTGGGGCTGAAGTTGCACTCGTTTGGGCCACAGCCGCTGCAGTTCAATGTGCAGTTGCAGAATGCCCTCGATGTCTTCTACCTCAACCATCTGAGCCGTTATCGCCTGATCAATGTGCCCGAGCAGGGCCGCAACATCAATATTAGCCTGAAAGTCCCCTTTTGGGGAAGACTGAAACAGTAGAAATCTCCCGCATTTTTCGCAACTTCGCAGCATGAAGACATCCCTGCTCGAGAAGCACTTATCCGATCTTTTTGAAGAATGGGCAGGCGTCAGCCCGGAGCTGATGCTGCCCCTTGCGCCTTCCGGTTCGGCGCGCATTTACTACCGCCTGCAGCACGATGGCAAAAGCGCGATAGGCACCTACAGCCCCAACCGGCAGGAGAATGAGGCTTTTGTGGGCTTCTCCCGCCACTTTCATGCCAAGGGGCTACCGGTACCGGAGATTTACGTGGAACAGCTGGACAACAACGTTTACCTGCAGGAAGACCTTGGGGCGACGACCCTATACAGCTACCTGCTGCAGCGCGACGATGGCCCTTTCCCCAATCACCTGATGACCATCTACAAGCGGGTGGTGGAAGACCTGGCCCGGGTGCAGATCAGGGGCGGGGAGGGGCTGGACTACAGTAAGTGCTTCCCCCGAGCTGTGTTTGACCAACAGTCGATGCTATGGGACTTCAATGCCTTCAAATATCAGTTTCTGCGGCTGGCGGGCACCGATTTTAATGAGCAGCGGCTGGAAGAAGACGCCCATCGCCTGGCAGATTTCCTGCTGGAAGCCGGCACCGATCACTTCATGTACCGCGATTTTCAGTCCCGCAACATCATGGTGCGGGGCGGAAAGCCATTCTTTATCGACTATCAGGGCGGGCGCCGGGGGGCGTTGCAGTACGACCTGGCTTCCCTGCTGTATCAGGCCAAAGCCAATATCCCGGATGAGCACCGGGAAGCCCTGCTCGACCACTACCTCGACACCGCCACGCAGCTTACGAAGATCGATCGGGCGGCATTCCGGCGCTACTACTACGGCTTTGTGCTGATGCGCAGTGTGCAGGTGCTGGGTGCCTACGGGCTGCGCGGGCTGTACGAGCGCAAAGAGCATTTCCTCAAAAGCATCCCCTTCGCCCTATACAACGTACAGGAACTCTTCAGTCAGGGCCGCATAGCCGTGGAACTGCCGGAATTGAAAAAAGCCATCGAACAGGTAGTGGCTTCCGGGCAGTTTGAGCCCTTCGATACGGAGCGGGGCGCACAGAGCCTGCTCACGGTGCGTATCCACAGCTTTTCCTACAAAAAAGGCGGCATCCCCCCTGACCCTTCCGGCAATGGCGGTGGATTCACTTTCGACTGCCGTTTTCTGCACAATCCCGGGCGCTACGAGCCTTACAAACAGCTCACGGGCCGGGACGAGCCGGTAATTAACTTCCTGCAGCACCATAGCAAGATGGGGGAATTCCTAAACGACGTCTTCCGAATTGTGGACGAAGCCGTGGAGGACTACATAGAGCGCAGTTTCACCAACTTAATGGTCAGTTTTGGGTGCACCGGCGGGCAGCACCGTTCGGTCTACGCAGCCGACGCCCTGGCTAAGCACCTGAAAGAGAAGTACGGTGTGGCGCTGGAATTGGAGCATATCGAGCAGGAGAAGAAAAACTGGATTAATAAGTAGGGGGTTCCGGGAGGGATCCCAAGGGAGGTTGAGGATAAGGTTGAGGTTGAGACCAGGTTTGGGCTGCAGGGGAGAGGAATAGCAAGCTATTCCCGCCTGGAAGCCATCGCAAAGCCACTCAACCTTAGCCTCAGCCTCAACCTCAGCATGGCTCCCCTAGCTCAGCACCCCCTGCATCAGCTCTCCAAACTCGGCAGGAGCTTTAAAGAGGCTATCGTTGTAAGTGGTCGCCCGGAAGCGCAGGTTGTGCACCCGGTCGTTGCGGTGCTCCAGCTCAATCATGATATTGCCAAAGTGCTGCACGAAGCGACCATCCTTCTCCTGATTGCTGCGGATGCTAAGTCCCGGCTTAAGGTAGTGGCGCTCGATGGTTTCCACCCAGTTGGCGCGCTGATAACTGCGGCGGTCAGAAATCTGCGTACGGTATTTTAGTGCCAGTACCTGCTCTTTGAGGAAATCAAAAAAGTGCTGCACATCCCGCTGACTGTAGCCCGTCTGACTAAAATGGATCACAAACCCTTTGGAGGAAGGGGTATTGAGGAAATCCAGCGCCTCGTCGATATCATCCGGCCGGATGCGGTAGATGGCATACTGCTCATTGAGCCAGTTGAGCAGGCGGCGCAACACCAGCGTTTCCTTCCAGAACTGGTAGTCTTCCCGTTCTTCGGCACTGCGCTCAATCATCTCATGGATAAGCGGCTGGGAAGGCGAGCTTTCCTCCGCTTGCTGGAACAGGTTCTTGAAATATGACCACAGCTTATCCATCGTGCTTTTTGGAATGTTCAACAGCGGGGCGGGCGGTTTGTTTGTATGGGCTTCGCGTTCCCTTTGATAAGGAGGGGGCAATTCGTATCTTGGCAAGTATACACTGCCCCAGGATCATGAAAAAAAGACATTTAACAAACACGCCCCTGCGTTGGATATTTGTTTTTACGCTATTTGCACCTCTTTCCGCGCACTTGGCTTTTGCCCAGTCTACCACTTTTTTTGAACAGGGGTATGAGGTTTCTCACTATGGGGCGGAGTATGGGTTTCCTTACGATGAAGTACAGGATATTATCCAGGATAGCCAGGGGTATCTTTGGATGATTAACAATAAATATCTCGTCCGTTACGATGGGGTATCATTTAAATTCTTTAGACCAAAAGATGAACATTCACAACTAACTTTTTCAGATTATTTTCGGTCATTGAGTGAGGATCCTTATGGCAATATCTGGATTGTTACTCAAAGTGATTGCCTATGGAAGTTTGATCGGGAAACGGAATACTTTACTCGAATCCCCCTCCGCCATTACAATTTAGGTCATCGTTCTATTTTACGAATGGTTCCAAAAGTGAGTAGAGAGGGGAATCTATGGCTACTGAGTGCAGATGGTATTCTACGAATTGACCCTGTGACAAATATTATAGATACCATATTTCCATATAAAAGGCTGGAGTTGATTGAAGACATATTAGGTGTCATTCCGTGGGAATATCGTAAACTACTCATCAAGTCAAATGATGAGAAATCTAAATTATTTGACATAGCCCAATCCTCAAAATACCTTGCTATAGGGATAGGCGCATTCGACTCGGTTAATGATGTTTTTATTGAAAACGCAGCGATATTGAATGGAGATGATCAAGAATGCTGGCACATGCACCCTGCGCAAAGCATAGCAGTAAATGAAGAGAAGCGGGTTTGTCTGCAGGTGCTAGAACTTGAAGCAGGAAGCTACACTATCCTGAGCAAACAATTAACGCTTCAATCAGACCCGGATTTATTGAAGATGGGCTCTGTGCCCAACTCAGGAGTTTTTTTACTGCCGCTTGATAACGAAATAGCTGCTCAATTAGCAAATAGGTTAGCCAATTTAAAAAAGGATATTACACCGTACTTAACATTACAAAACATAATCGCTATAAGTAAAGAAGGCTTCCCTTTCCTATTCTCTGAGTTACATGGGCTTTTCGCCATCAATACGGAGCAGGATAGTTTCTACCTGGAAAAGAAAGCAGATCGGATTCAAATAGAGGGGGATTGGAGCGTTGAAACTTCTCTATATATTCCCAAAAGCGAAGGGAGTTTTTGGGTTACAGGTTACTATCGACATAAAACCAGCTATGAAAGATACTTTTTCCTGGGTGTTTGGGATATAAGAAGCGGTAATTTCAAGCACCTAAATACGGATAAGAATCTAAGATTAAACGTCTCAGGGCTTCAGCAAGACAGACTGGGCAACCTATGGATAAGCACTTGGGGAGATGGGTTGTTTCTAATAAAGAATGCTACTGATCTAGCGGATGATAATAAAAAGCCAGCAATTCTCAATTTGAAAATTACTCCAGTTTGATCTGATACATTTCGGCCAC
>CAZNHN010000297.1:640-7281 GCA_964572415.1 uncultured Phaeodactylibacter sp. | reverse complement strand
ATTGGTTTCCTGTGCCGCACCCTTCACCGTTTCAATCCCGTCGAGTGATTCCGATAAACGGGTATTCAATGCACCAAACGAATCACGCACTTCATCTGTCAAAGGGCGCAAAGTTCTCAAATACCGCCGCAATGCCCAAAAATACAAGCGCCGCTTTGGTCCGGAAGAACGAGCTGAACGCCACCAATACTATCAGGAAGCCCGGGAGCTTTCGGCCTGGGCCAGGCAGCTCGAAGACCGCCTGATTGAGCAAATCCTTGATAGTTCTCAGGTCATCGCAGCCACGCTTGTAGGGACTTCCAACGACATTCTCTACAGCCGGAAATTCCGGACCGTTTTTATTGATGAAGCCGCACAGGCGCTGGAGCCGGCGACCTGGATTCCTATTGCCCGGGCTTCCCGCGTCATTTTTATGGGCGACCCCTTTCAGCTACCGCCCACCGTCAAGTCGCAGGAAGCCGCACGAAAAGGCTTTGGGGTAACGCTGATAGAAAAGCTGCTAGACCGCCTGCCCGAAGTCAACCTCCTCAACGTGCAGTACCGCATGAATGAGCACATCATGGCTTTCTCCAATAAGGTCTTTTACAATGGTCAACTGCAAGCCGCCCCCGAAGTAAAGACTCACCGGATAGAAGCTGATGCGGACCATCCACTTATTTTTATTGATACGGCCGGTTGTGGATTTGACGAAAAGACGCATCCCAAATACAAAAGCCGTTACAATCCGGAAGAGTTTTTAATTCTGCGGGAGCACCTTTATCAGCTCAAAGATGCCTTTCATCCGGATGCACTACCTTCTGTCGCCATTATTTCGCCTTACCGCGAACAGGTGGTGCATATGGAGCAAATGACAGAAGAAGATTCGGCGCTGGAAAACCTCCCTTTGACTATCAATACCATTGACGGATTTCAGGGGCAGGAGCGGGATGTGGTTTATATTTCGCTGGTACGCTCTAATGCCAGAGGCGAGATCGGCTTCTTAAAGGACTACCGGCGGATGAACGTAGCCATGACCCGAGCCAAAAAGCAATTGATCATCGTAGGCGACAGCGCGACCATTGGCGGCGACCGGTTTTACGAAGATTTTTTAACCTATTGTGAGCAGCAGGGACTGTACCAAACGGCCTGGGAATACATGAGAACGGCAGGCTAAAACTCAGAAAACGGTCAGGTTTTTACAGGGAACGGTATCTTTTTTTGAGAAAACGGTATTTTTTTGACGTATTTTCTTGCTAAAGATAATAAAAAAACGCATATTTGTACAAGCAATACGGGTTAAACTCTTGTGAAACTGCGTATTACACTAAGGCTCTAACTGAGCGTGCTATCTGAAAACATACTTCAAGAACTTACTATGAGAGAAGCAAAAGTGAGCGTACACCATGAGCGCTTGCAGGTATCATCTGAGATCCTGCGTGCCATTGCTCATCCGTTACGCATGAAAATCCTGGAATTCATTGACCGCAACACCGAGATCAACGTGAATAAGATCTACAACACGCTTGGCCTCGAGCAGTCTATTACCTCACAGCACCTCCGCATTCTCCGCCTTGCCGGGCTTGTGGATACGGAGCGGGATGGAAAGTACATCCACTACAGCATCAATTATGAAAAAGTAGGTGGAACGGTTGAAGCCGTTAAGCGCTTTCTGGAAAACTCCAAAGTACTGCAAAAGTAAAGCTGGCTTCCGGGAAACAGTCCAAGACCAAATGAGACCGCGCAGTTTTGTGCGGTCTTATTTTTTGCCCCCTACCCTTTATGCCGGAGATGAGCCCTCAGTCTGCTGCGGATGATCGCGGTCAACATCTTTGGTTTCTGTTTCTTCCTCTTCCCTCACATCAGGGTTCTCCTCCAAGTTTGAAGCAGGTTGTTCTTCAGACATTTCCTGGAAGAAGCTCCGCTGGAAAATGAGGATATTGATTACCCCAAGGGTGATTGCTGTATCCGCAATATTAAACACCGGCTTAAAAAACATCACCCTTTCTCCGCCCCAAAAAGGCACCCATTCCGGAAGCACACCATTGACAAGCGGGAAGTAAAGCATATCCACCACTTTACCATGCAGAAAACTCGCATATCCTCCACCCTCCGGAAACAATTCAGCCACTCCGCCGTGAAAATGGCTGGCAGAGAAGATTAATCCGTAGAAAGCACTATCCAGAATATTGCCCAGGGCCCCGGCTAAAATAAGGGCAAAGCTGACCATAAGCCCGAGGGAAGCGCTCGATTTGACCAGTAAGCGCAGGTAATAGACCAGAAAAGCTACGGCCAGAATCCGGAACAAACTGAGTGCCAGCTTACCATATTCACCTCCGAGGGAGAGCCCGAAGGCCATTCCATTGTTTTCCACAAAGTGGATACGTGCCCAATCAAGCCCGAGAATCGCAAATTCCTCTCCGTACTCCATATGAGTTTTGATCCAAATCTTTAGCGCCTGATCAATAACCAGGACCAGAAGGATGACAAAGACAATAACGGCTGATTTCTTCAAGGTGCTGCTGTTTCAGTTTGTTCTGCAAATATACCAAAGGTGAACAAAGGTTTTGTAAAACCTGTCCGCTACAAGATAGCTTTGGCACCGATTTGGCAGGGGCGGGACGTAAAATTTTAGTGCAATTGGATTATTAACGCCCGTATGGATTTTTAGGTTTGCGGTAAATTGTAAAAAAGCCCTCTTCTGTATCATTGCACAAGAGGACTTTTCACGGCGTTGTGAGCAGAGCGGTCGGTTAGCGGCTCTTTTTAGCGTCAATACTAAGCGTTGCGTGAGGTACTGCCCGCAGGCGCTCCTTGGAAATCAGCTTACCCGTTTCGCGACAAACGCCGTACACTTTATTCTGGATACGAATGAGCGCATTCTCCAGATGCTGAATGAGTTTGCGTTGGCGGGATGCCATATTTGTGAGCCGTTCGTTTTCGGCTGTACCAATGCCATCATCCAGCCCCTTGACTTTAGCATCCGGGTTATCCGCCATTTCAGACAGCTGATCGAGGTAGAAGTCCAGTTCCTTTCTGGCTTTATCCAGTTTTCCCTGGATAAGCACGCGAAATTCTTCCAGCTCTTCATCTGAATAGCGTGTTTTCTCCGCGTTTTGATTCATAGCAAGTTGCAGTTTTTATAAAGCACATTAATTCCCGGCTGAATCTTACTTTCTCCTACTTTAAGGGCCAGCCAGAATTATTATTTCTCTAAAACACGGTGCAAAAATACGAATAATTAAATTAAATTCCCACGATAACATATTATTTGCCCTCCCCGCGAAAGTCCGGCTCATATCCGGTCAGGCAATCGATAATAGTCTTCAGGCTTATGAATAGTGCCTCCTGCCCCTCCCGGGAGACCAGGGCCTGAGCATCTTCTTCGTCCTGAGTCAGCGCATCTTCAGCAAAAGCCAGCAGGTCCTCCTGAGGATAGCCCTCAAAGAAGGGGTCTAGGCGGGACCGGAAGTTGCCGCCTTTGTTGCCATGCATTACAGCCCAGTTGGCTTCCTCCGCTTCGCTAAGGTATTTTTCGTCAATAACGGGCGGGAGTTCCTCTTTCCGGATGGCATGCCAAATCACCAGCATCAGAAACAGAAAGTACTCACGCTCTTCCGCTGTGAATGCCTCGAAGTTTTCTGTAAAAGGATAGGCAAACAATACGGGCTGCTCCTGCTGCATGGCCTCCAGCCCCTGCGTGTAGGCATCCGACTTTCCCTCCAGTTCGGCTACAGACTGATCAATTGCGTCTTCAGAAATAAACTGCATACAAGATTGGTTTTAGCGTACCCACACGGGCACCCTTTCAATTTTTGCCAATGATACGTATTTCGAGACGTTCGGAAAAGGCCGGATTGGGTTTTGGGAAAGCTTTTCCATACCCTTTGCCTTGCAGGCGCTTCGCATCAATGCCGTTCCCAACTAAAAAACTTACCACTACCTGAGCCCGCTGCCGGGTCAGATCAAGCGCTTTGGCATAGGAATAGGGCTCACCAATATGCGCGCCGACTTCTACGATGAGCTCCGGGTGCTGATTGAGAAAAGACAGGAAGCGGTTGAGTTCGGGATAAGCCCCCGGCTTTAAACGGTCTGTCCCGGCTTCGAAATCCACGCTATTGAGTGGAATATTCTGCCCTATTTCCGCCGGGACTAAGGTGAGATTTTGACTGATCTCCTGATAGGCAGCAGGAGCGGCTGATGCCCCAGGGACAAGGGGAGGTACTGCATCAGGGTCCTCATTAACGGGTTGCCCGGGCTCTTTGGCCAGTTGCTGTGCCACTTTGCGGTCGAGCTTTTGCTGCACCATCGCCCGTTCCAGTTTTTTGACCTGATACCGCCCGTCTATTTCAACCAGCCCCTCCACTTTTGCCTCCAGCTGCGGGGCTAAGGCTTCCGCCACTTCATCTTCCATCGCAGTTTTCAACCCTTCCAGCACCTGAGCCTCCCAGGCTTCTGGTTCCGATTCGGCAGGCTGAAATCCTCCTTTGGCAGCCCAGTCCGGGGCCGGGGCATTGGTCGAGACCAGCCCTTCCTTGATTTGAACCTGAAGCTGCCGGGCCTTTTGTTCCAGAGAGGCACGCTCTGATTCGGTCAAAGCCGGGCTGGGCTCCACCTTAACGGGGATTTCCATTTCCTGTATCAGCCGCTTTTCTACTTCAGGGATTAGCTCCTGCTCCAGCTCTGCTTTGGCCTGATCCTGGAGTTCTTCGAAAGTCGGTTGATCTTCCCAAAGGTGGCGTTCTCCTTCGGCTATTTCCTGTTCCGCCTCCTGCAGAGACTTCTCATGCACATAAAACCGCTTAAACCGCGCTTGCATATCCTCCAGCTCCCGTTCGGCAGCGGCAGCCTCGTCATAGCCATCATCAGGCAGGGTATCCTGATGCGCCGCTACTTCTGTAAAATACCGATACCGGTGACGCAGGGCTTCAATTTCGGGATCGGAAGGCGGGGGCAAGTCCAGCCCGTATTGCTGAGCACGGACTTCCGCCAGTGCCTCCTGCCGCAGCCGCTTTAGCTCCAGTAACTCGTTGTCCAGCTTATCCAGGTGCAGGTGAAGGGCCCGGATATCCGCTTCCTCCTCTGACATGACTACACCCGTACTATTCGATGCGGTTGCAGTAGCAGCCAAGTCTTCACCAGAGGTCTCCACCGGCTGTGCCACCGGAAAATAACCGGGCAAATCCGCAAAAACCACTCCTTCTTCGGTGGCTGGAAGTAAGAGGCTGTAAGTCCCATCTGTATCGACGTCAGCAACCTGCACTATCTTGCCTGCCTTTGTATCTTCCAGGCGTACCTCAACTTCTCCGGCCAAACTGGAGCGGTCAACCTGTACCTCGCCTTTGATCAGGCGCAATGCTTCAGGCCGGAGCGTTTCCGGCAATGCCTGTTGCAAAATATTCATATCTCTGCCAACGGGGCGCCGCACGATAAAAGCCTCAGCTCCGGAAGCCGGGACACTGATAAACAGCTCATCGGCTTTGGTATTTATTGACGGGCCGAGATTAACGGGTTCGGTCCAATTGTTCCAGCCTACTCCTTTTCGCCTGGACATATACAGGTCGTAGCCCCCACTACCACCGGCACGATTAGAGGAAAAATAGAGGGTCCGGTTATCCGGAGCGAGATAGGCACTCTGCTCATCTGCAGGGCTGTTAATGGTCTTCGGCAGGACTATGGGAGCACTCCAGGCGGCTGCATCCGTCCGGGTGCTCAGGTAAAGGTCTTTATGGGCAGGGTGCCCCTTTTGCGGCAGTACACAGATCAAATGGTGATTGTCCTGTGCAATCTGAAAAAAAGCTTCCGGTACACTTGCGTAGCCACCTTCCAGGTAGTGTGTATTTGACAGGGCCCAAAGCCGGCCGGCCTCCCGGTACCGGCGCAACTGCCCCTTACTCGCATCGTAAACCAACAACTGCCTTCCGGAAGTACTCAGGCTGAGTGGCCATTCGGCTCCTCTGGTATTGACAGGGGCGCCAACGTTCACCGGTTTGGACCAAACACCACTGGCAGAGCGGTAGGTCACCCAAACGTCGCTGGCGTTTTGCTCACCACGGTTCCTGGGATAACCAAAGCGGGCGAAGTACAGGGCATCACCCTGCATATTAACGACAGGGTAAAGCTCATCGTAAGTGGTATTGACAACCTCCTGCAAGGTGCCCTGCGCAGTGGCAGGTAGCACACAGCAACTCAATAAAATCAGGAAAAGCAGAGGTAGGAAGGGCTTTCTCATAATTTAGTGTGTAGGCAGAACTTAAAAAAATCGGCCGGAAACGACTTGTACACTTCTTATGACGATAAAACATACAAAAGTAATGCCCGGTTTCAAAGCATTTCGTCCGCTTCGCCGAAATCCGAGGGTGGCGGCCCCTGAAGTTGAATAACCCGGCTACTGTCCAGGACGGAAAGTGCCCGGAGGGATTCGCCCGTCCATTCTCCAAAAACGGTAACTTCCTGACGTCCCCCTACAGCCAGCAGCACCCACTCATGCGCCTCCTCTGCCTGCACCGGAATTTCCATTTCCCGGGCATCAAGTAGCGCGACCATTCCTGACTGCCAAACCGCCCGGACCTGTCCCAGCAACACAGGGAAGCCGGAAAGCCATGGGTTCTTAGCCAGGGCCTGAGCGTAGGCTTCCAGCATTTCCTGCCCATGCTCTGTTATGG
>CAZNHN010000297.1:0-559 GCA_964572415.1 uncultured Phaeodactylibacter sp. | reverse complement strand
AGCAACCAGTAGCCTTCAAAGCGTTCGTTCCCCCACGCAAAGTCCAAAATAAGTGCAAACCGGCCGGTCTGCTCCCCTACCAGCCAGGTGCGGCGGTAACGAAGCTTTTCTTCCTCTCCCTCCACCAGCCCGATCACCAGCCATCGGTCTGAGACAGCCGGCCCTTCCAGCACCTCTTCCTTTTTCAAATTGACGCCTCCGTAGGACAGCAGTTCTACCTGCATGGCCTGAGGCAGCCCCTCCAACTGACGGAAGCTTTGCACGAACAGATAAAGCTCAGACAAAGCGCCTAGTAATTTACCATGCCACTGTTCTTCTTCCATCAGCTTTGGGAAACTGCGAATGCGGCGGGCGACACTCCCCAGTTTAGCGTCTACCATACGGGCTGCTATGCGTTCCCAGAACTCTGGCCCTGCTCCTTCAAGGCTGGAAAGCCCCTGCCGGATGACATCACGAAGCCATTGATCCAGCTCTTCCACGCCTGACTTCATCTCCACGATACGCTTGTGCAGGCGGGCTTCGCGTTCGCTTGTATCTGCTACGGCGAACTTTCGGGCTT
>CAZNHN010000296.1:0-7296 GCA_964572415.1 uncultured Phaeodactylibacter sp. | reverse complement strand
TGGTCTTCCAGGCGCACATCACTGATGGTACTTTGCACTGTTACATTGCGGTGGGTAATGTTATTATCAATGGGGGTGGCCTGGTCGAGATTGAAAAAAGACTGTGCGGCAGAGGAGACAGGATCCTGCGGACTATCGACAATTGCTGCCAGGCAGAAGTGGTTGCTGCCCCCGCATGCAGAAGCAGCAGGTGGATTGAAATTATTGAATTGCAGAATACGGGCCTGATCCAGTGACGGATCGCCATTTACTGCGGCATCCCTCGCGGCTGTGGCACCGGAGTTTGGCAAACTCGGAATTAGCGCAGCTGCATCAATTGGATTAAACCGCATGCACTCCGGAAAAGCGGGCGGATAAAAGGGGTCTGCCGGGAAGTTAACCCAGAAATCAGCTGGCAGGTTACCGAAAGTGGTCCCCCAGTGCGTCCACATTAGCTTCACAGTTACATCTGTTGCCTCCACAGGGCCGCGGTTGCGCACTCGTACATACACCCGGTTGTCGAGCCCGGCCAGCGGCTGTTCATCTGAGAATGCGTCGAATTCGGCACTATTGGCCGGAGCCGGCTGAAAAGGAGGTGCATCAATCTTAATGTCAACGCTTTTCCAGTGCGGGATATAGGAACGCGGAGAATCGAATTTTGTATTGCTGGGCTGTTCTGTATTTCCCCAATCCAGATGATTATCCCGCAGGAAAACATCTACTCCGCCCTTACCACCGTCACTGACGGGCGCAACAATCCGAACGGCCTCGAAGGCATTTACCCTGCCAAAGGAGTGAGTCGAAGTGGTACTGAAACCTGTGCGTGGATCATATACGCCCTGGTCATCTTCAATTTTATCACCGGTATCCTGAATGAGCGTCTGGGTTGCTACCCTTGATATGCCGGGATCAGCGGAGCGGATAAGCCCTACAATACCCGCGACCAGGGGGGTTGCGGAGGAAGTGCCCCCAAAACCCGGAGTATAATCATCGTTGGTATATCCGTCACTGCCCAGTCGGTCTGTTGTCATGATACCCAGCGTGCCTGCATTGCCACGGGTAGGTGCGAGAATATCAATACAGTCTCCAAAGCTGTGCGCATCCACCCAGCGGTCGAAGTTGTCACTGCTGCTCACGGAAAAGGAAGTTTCCCTAATCCGGATGCCATCTGCTGTACAAATATTGAGCCCGCTAATGTTCCGCCCGCTAAACAGAACTGTCACGTCATCGCCGGCGGCACGGTCCAGGGCAGGAATAGTGTAGGGATAGAGTGTTCCCCCGGTTAATCCCCAACTGTTGTTGATAACGGTCGCCCCCATAGCACGGGCATAGTCAAAGGAAAGACCGGCCTGAAAGTCAGTTACAGAGGCATTAATACTCCCCCCCTGGGTAAAGAGCTTCAGTGGCATCAAGGAACAATCAGGGCAACTTCCGCTTACCCCGAGGCTATTATTACCGGCAGCTACCGCCACACCGGCTACAGCAGTACCATGATTGTCTGCCGCGCCAACCGGCTCAGGGTTGTTGTCATCGTCAAAAAAGTCCCAGCCATTTACGTCATCTACAAAGCCGTTCATATCGTTATCAATGCCATCTCCGGGTACCTCAGCGGTATTTGCCCAAAGATTGGGAGCCAAATCAGGGTGGGTGACCTCAAAGCCGGCATCCACCACTGCTACCACGGTGGCACGGTCGCCCAGCGTAAAGTCCCAGGCTTCGGGCACATCAGCATCAGCATCACGAAGGCCACCGCCCTGCCCGGTGTTATTGAGATGCCACTGATCGCCGAAGAGCGGGTCATTAGGTATTGTGGCATCCAATTCTACGATATTGACAAAGTTGGGAAAAGCAAAATCAATATTATCGTCAGCTGCCAGCTCCTGCGTCAGCTCGATGGCCTCAAAGGGCGTAAACTGCGGAAGCGCCACCAGGAAGGAATTGGGAACAAAGGGATTGGAACGCACGACTTCCCCGGCGATATCGCTAAGGATACTTTCTATTTCCTGATCTGTAGCGCCCTCACTGAATTGAATGATAATTTCCTCCGTTAGCAAAGACGCCCTTTCACCACTCTGAGGCTCAGTTGGAAGTACAAATCCTACCTTACCGTCTGCGCCAATCTCAGTGTTTTTCAACTGATAATACACCTGGGACAATAAGTCAGGGTTGCCGGGTTCAGGCAGGCTGAAGAAGTAGATGCCGCCTTCTTCATAGCCTTGTTCCAAACCAATTGAGGCTGCAATGTCCAGAATTGCGGCTTCCGGCAAACCGGGGGATGGAATAGCGCCAATTTGTAATAAGGAGACCTCCACATCCCGGACAGTGCCAAATGCATCAATAAAAAACGTGCTGGAAGATATGTCAGGTACCGTTCCGTTGATCCGGACATTATCGAAAGCAAAACCATCCGGCACCGCTACAAAGCGGTCGAGCGTTACTACGCCCTTGAGCTGAAAACGAAACATAACGCCGGCGTTACCTGCAAGACCGGGAAGGCTAAGCGCTATAGGGACATACCCCTCGCTGCTACCCGTCCAGGCTGAAATTTCTTCAAATTGCCCCCCGGTATAGTCCACAATCGTACCATTGTAAAACCCCGGGGTATTGCTGCCGGCTATGGTCCAGGTATCACCGTAATCAGTGGAGACTTCCAGTACGACACCATCTTCAAACACTTCGTCAAGCTCATACCAGATTTCGGCTTCAAAGGTCACGTTGGTCAGGCTGGAAAAATCAAATACAGGACTTAATACTGCTGAATGTTCCGGCATATCGAAGGGGCCAGCCAAACGGGTAGCCCAGGCGCGTTCCCCCTGTGCAGCGCCCTGAATGACTTCAGCATCGGGTATTCCGGACTCCCAGGAGTTATTAGAGCCGGATAAGGTAGTGCTGGTCCAGAGCCCGTTACCGGATTCGAAGCCTTCGAAGTAAGGAAAATCATCAATAATCTCCTGCCCTGTCGCTGCTATTGCCGAGATGCCAATCAACATTAGCGTAAGCAGGCGACGTTTGGAATGCGTGAAAAAATAGTTCATCAGAATTGGTTTTTATGGGTTTAAAATGTTCGCTACCCCTGTGCAAACAGGCCAGGTAAGGTGATCATTCACCGGGCTAAGGTTATTCCGGGCCGGTTCACAAGTGTAGTCGCTCTATCTATCAGGCCAGAGCGGAAAGCCGTTACGATTTTACCCATAAAATTCTACTGACCCGCTTAAATCCAGTGCAGGCGGCTGCCGGGAAGCCTCCATTACGCGCTGCCAGTTCTGCAAAACACAAACACCCTGAAGCCGGAGATGACTTCAGGGTGAATGTTATAATCAACAACAGTTTTTTAAATCGAAGCTTTGTGTGGATCCAAAGGTGACGGTACTACCCTTTTTTAAAGAGGTTTTCATAATCCGTCACACTACCGTGGTCCAGGCAGCATTCGATAATTTGCTTACCCAGAGGGCTGAGGCTGTCTTCCTGGAACTGGGCGAGCGTTTTCTCAAAGAAATCGTACAGAATCTTTGCACCCTGATCATAGGCTTCCTTGCCGACCTCTTCCTGGTATTCCACCTTGAGCATCCACTTAGGGATTTGAATGCGCTCCAGCTTCATTTTATTCATCGCGTACCCCAACAGGCTACAGCGGGAAGGGCTCAGTTGCTCCGGCAGGAATTCTGCGTTGCCTTTGCGCGCCAGGTATTCCCGGCTAAGCCACTGCGGCATAAAGCTGGTCTTCCAGGCCCCGATGTGCTGATTGGGGGTCAGGATGTACTTCACGTCCGGTGTATCTACGATTTGCTCCAGTAAAAGGTTGGCTTGTTTGACCTTCTTGCCTGTGGCGAATGGCCAGTAGCTGCCCACACCTTCACTGCTGATGCCTTTCGTCTGTATGATACTTGGGTTGGCGTGGCCCCGTGGCGCTACCAATCTCCAAAGCCAGGCCAGTGCCGGAGGGAGAATGTGCATAATGCCTACGATACCATAGTTTGGATTTTCGCTGGTACAAGGCGGGGTCCGCAGGCCAATGCTTCGGATATCCACGCGTACCGGATCAGAATGTATGCCGGGTACGATATCCCGTGGCAGAATAACTCTTGGATTAGGGCAAGGGACGCCGGGGGCATCTTCCTTATGGTCCCAAATCATAGCCCTACCACCGGGCACTGCCTCAATATTCAGGAAGAGCAGTGGTTTCTCTGGTTTGGCTGTTATTTTTTCCAGCACCATATCAGTACCATAGTCTTCGATATGGTCTACTCTGATGAACCAGGCATCCTCAGCATCTTCGAGCCAGAGCTTACCGTCATTCTTCTGGAGCTTGGGGTGGCAAAGTGCCATATCGTCGGTTACCGGTTCCAGGTCGCAGGTTCTGGGGAGGTCCAGCATTCTTTTTTCGCCGGTCAGAATATTTTCACCTAACAACAGGCTACCTTCCGGTGAACGGTGGGGCTGCTGCAGCATCTCACTTTTGCCGCCACCACTCGCACCCTCATGCATGAGCGTGATAACGTTATCATAAGGTGTTATCACCCGAACGGTAGAGCAGTGGGCGGTCACCCAGCCTTCTTCTTCCCCCTGCCCGATCAGCATCCCGTAAACGCCTTTCTTAGCACTTGGCCCGGGATACAGGTTATAGGAGAACATTTCGTATTTGCCCGGCTGACGGTTGTGTACCACCACCTGCTTGCCCTCAAAGTGAGTGTGGCGGAAAGGCGGTGCCGTATAAATCACCGCTTCCGGTGAGAAGTCTTCGGGCAATTCCTCCGGGTCAATAATTCCCTGAAGCAATGCCAGGCCCAAGCCAAAGAAGCCTGCGTTGGCAGGAATGACCGCTACGGCATTGTACCCCATACCCGGTTGTCCGGCATGGTAGTAAAACATGCCCAAATGCTGGGTTTTCAGCCAATCGAAAGTCTCGGTCCTCAGCTCGTCAAAAGAGTGCCCAAACCGGCCTTCAAAGGTAGGCTTATCGGTAGGAAAGCTATCAGCAATAACCATGCAATTCGGATCGCGCCGCCGCATGTATACTTCTGTGTAATTGGCGGCAATTCCGTTTTTAGTCCGGAGGACTTCAGCTTCCAGAAAACTCTTGCCACCAGGGAGGTCATAGCGGACCTCCTGGTAGTCACTCCCCTTTCCACCGGCAGCCAATTCCACCAGTTCCTCTATGTTCTTCACTATTGTGAAACTCGGGGCACTGGCCATAAGCTCCTGTAATTCGGTAATATTACCTACGGTAAATTCTGTGGCAGTTGTGCTAGGCATGTTCATTTATATTTTATGTTATGAATCATACCTCAAATAACGGGCACTACTACTTGCCTTGAAAGTAAATATATCATTTCACAGGCATGACTTTTGTCATGAGGTTCGAGCGTCAGATTTCAGTTCTGTCAACTTGATGCCAGACAGGCAGGTTTGCCGCAAAAGTGCTCCCTCTCTTTTGATAAGGCCGAAAATAAAGATTGTACCTTTTGCCACAGCGTAAAAAGGACACCCCAGAAGGTCAACCTCCAGACCTCTGGTTTAGCCGTTCGTCGTTTAGGTCTTTATGCGAACACATTCGCAACGGGCCTAAACGACGAAAGGCCATTTCGCTTTGCGAAATGACCTTTTGTGTTGTCGGGATGAGAGGATTCGAACCTCCGGCCTCACGCCCCCCAGACGTGCACTCTAACCGGGCTGAGCTACATCCCGAAACTTGGATTTCCGGAAAAAACGACAACACCTAAAGGCAGCCTCTGCTTTTCCGGGAACGCAAATATAAGCAACCCCGGCATCCGGTGCAATAATTTGACCAAAAGAAAATTGCAACTCCGCTTGAACTCCCTCTTTGATTTTTGCATTACTCTGACATACGGACAATTAACCGTAGTTTTAGATTTTTAAACATTCAATCAACCCACATTATGAGCGTTAAACATTTGATGTTTGCCCTGGTTTTCGCAATGGCACTTGCAAGCTGTGGCAGCAATACCTCGGATTCCGCAGCAGACAGTAACGGCACGGACACCACTGCTACTGAAACAACAACTACTGAGGAGACCTCAGAGAACGAAGCTTCCACCCGGCAGCCCTTCGGTAAGAGGGCGCAGCATTTTTGGCGACCTCGTCCCTTTTGGTAATATCTGGCGGACTGGTGCCAATGAAGCCACGACTATTACGTTCAGCGAAGATGTTGCAGTGGAAGGTGAAGCAATCCCTGCCGGCACCTATGCGCTTTTCACCATCCCCGGTGAAGAGGCATGGACCATTATTTTCAATAAGGAAGCTGAGCAATGGGGCGCTTATGATTACGATGAAGCCATGGATGCACTGCGTGTGGAAGTTAAACCCGAAACAATGGAAGAAAATGCTGAAATGCTGCAATTCAAGGTTGGCAGCGAGTCGGTGTCCCTGATGTGGGCGGACCAGTCTGTGACCTTCGGCGTTTCTACTGTGGAATAAACTACACTATAGCCTGGGTGCTTTCTTCGGAAAGCCCCGGCCTTACCATCCCCCAATTATGACTTACCTGAAACCCTTCCTCTTTGCAGCACTCTCCTTTACCGTCCTGGACTTGCTTTGGCTGGGAATCATTGCCCGTGGGGTATACGCCCGATACCTGGGTCATCATATGCGCGCATCTACTGACTGGGCTGCTGCAATTTTGTTTTATCTGATTTTCCTGGCTGGAATTATCTACTTTGTCGTGCAACCGGGCACTCAGAATACCAGTACCGGAGTGCTTATCCGGGGCGCCTTTTTCGGATTTGTCACGTACAGTACCTACGAACTGACCAACCGCGCTGTCATTCAAAACTGGCCCTGGCCTATTGTTGTCATTGATATCGCCTGGGGCACGGTCCTTTCCGCGCTGGTCGGATGGATAAGTTGGTATTTTTCTCAAAAGCTATAGAGGATACCGGCAAGCACAGCCGCGAGCAGGGTGCTCCAGAAATTGACCGTGTGGTTATTCAGCCATCCACCGCGCTGTAAGGTGGCACCGAGCAGGCTGTCCAGTAAATTCCCTGCCAAACCTGCAAGTGCAATGATGCCTACCATGCGCCAGGACTGTGCAAACCAGCCTGCGGGCAGCGCAATCAGCAAAGCGCCTGCTAATCCGGATAGCGTACCTTCGAGGCTGACCACACCATCTGCTCCCCGGACCCCGGAGTGCAGACTCAGGATATTCCAGTATCTCCGCCCGTAGAGATTGCCCAACTCAGAAGATAAGGTATCCGATGCTGCACCTGCGATAGCAGTGGCCATCATCGGATAAACCCAGGGCGTTTCTATCTCCCATGCCCAGCCAGCCAATCCCAGTAAACCGGCTACGCTCCCATTGGA
>CAZNHN010000295.1:0-7334 GCA_964572415.1 uncultured Phaeodactylibacter sp. | reverse complement strand
CAAAGGTCGCGCTTGCGACTGGCGCAGGCAATACGGGGTTGCTCGGACGTTTACTCTTCGCGCTCATGGACGCTTTCCTCCAAAAAACAAAGCTGCAGCAGGTGCTCCGATGAAAAAAGCCCCGCCAACCTGGCAAGGCTCTTTCTTCTTTGCTACACGGGATAACTGCGCGTGGTCTCAGACCACTTGCAGCGTTGCTTTTTTGTGCGGGGCAAAGGCTTGTTACTGCATGCTTCGCGCAGCGGGGGGGACGTTCTTAATGTACAGAATAAGAGTCAACTACTTTACCAAAATTATACTTATAAGCTTCAATCAATTCTCCATCCTTATTCCACATCGAGTCAGTACCATGCATCACCCCTTCTACGAGTGTAAACTTAGACCTTATTTCCCCCGAAGGATAATACCGCCTCCATATTCCATCCATTTTACCATTTTTCATATTCCCTTCAATAAGAACATTTCCCAGTGTGTCTAATTCTTCGTAATTGCCATTCATTGAGCCATCTTTGTAAGATGCAGCTCGGCGAAGTATGCCTGATGTATCGTAAGAAAGAATTTTAGATGTATCCTGTCCATTTTCTTGATATATGATTGTAGTCTTATGGCTCCCACTCGATAATCTGTAAATGTCTGTTTGCACTCTATTCTTGATAGATGTAGGAGAACCGTCAAACACCTCCCGAAAATATAAGCTGTCTTCTTCATACTCTTTAAAATAATTATCTGTCCCAGCCCTCTTCTTGTATTCAACATCTTTAACGTCTGTCTCACACGCATTTGCCAAACAGAAAAATAAGAGTATTAATATGACATACTTAATTATTTCCATTATCAGAATTGTTAATTTTTCTTCTGTATTCTAAAAAATCGTCTCTCCATTTTGTCACATTCTCAAAAGACTGCTCATGATTTTGGTTGGTTTCCTTGAGGGCATCTATATTGAACTGCATTTCAAAAACTCTTAATCTGGCAGTTCCAAACATATCATATCCTCTTCCCCCTGTGGTTAAATTCAAATATTCGATCTGTTCAAACCCTAGCCCTGCCTTTGCTCCTCCGAGCACTCCAATAAGCTTTGTTTCTACAATAACATCTCCATCAGACTTGTAAATTTCGTACTCTCCTTGAATCGCATCAGTAGTGAAAAGCGGTGAATTCCCTTTCATTCCAATCTGGTTGTCGCTCATAAAAGTGAAGCCAATTTTTGGAAGCACATTTTTTCCACCTGTCATAAAATCAGCATCTAGCAGAATTTCTGCTTTACTACTAAAAACCATATCAGAAGCTGAAAGCTCAAATGCCCCGCTTGCCATTTTGCTGCTACCTTCAAACTTCAAGTTGAAAGCAGAATTTGGGTGTTTATTACCTCTCCTTATCTCTTGTAACGCATTCCTAAATGCGGGTGATCTTTTATGCCCGTTTCTCATCATATAATCACTTAGGATATCAAAATCTCCTTCCTCTGTCAAGCTTCCGATACTATGAGTGCTTCCTTTATGCGCTAAAAAAACATTAACCTTGTATGACGCAGAACAATCAGTTTCATCCCATTTAGATAAATAAAGATAACCCTCGTTATTTAACATAAATGTAGCATCAAACTCTTCTAGCCCTTCTAAATCTATAAATGCAATCGGTTTATTCCCAGCAAACTGGTAAGGCGTATACCAAGGATAAGACTTCGTCAATGGGTCGACACTCAAAAACCGCCCAACCGCCGGGTTATAAATCCGGAAACCATAATCATAGTGCGTCAAAGAACTGAACTCGCCGTCGGAATCATTCTCTTTGCCGTTGAAACCATAGCGGTAGTCTCCAAAGTTATACTTTCGGCCCGGTCCCGCCAAATCGCCGGGATTTCGCGGCATTGATGGCTGTTGCTATGGCGCTCAACATTTCATAACCAAATGGGTAATAATCAGTAGCGGCCATGAATACGGGGTCGAAGTACTCTGCTTCGTCATCGGCATCCGTGTCTTTGTAGTATTTGCGGTCATTGAGCACAGCCATGACATTGCCCTGTGCATCTCTCACGTACCCGGGAGTCACGATGAGCATCGCTTTACTGTTTGTAGGTGGGATTCGCGGGGAGGCGCTCAGGGGCGCATCTTGTCGGGGTCTTGCCGTGTATCAAAGACATCGGTCACAAAGATAATGCGCTCGGCGATCCGGTAAATGACCTTAAATTTTTTCTCAACCAGTATGTAGCGGTGCCCTTTGCCAAAGTGCTTCAGCCTCTCTTCTTCCTGCCCGAGCATTGGATGCCCTTTGAGGCGCTCTGTACCCTTGCGTACTGCTTTGATGATCTTCACCCCCTTTTTGGAGTTCCCTTGGCTTGCATGGTAATCTCTTATCTGGATCAGGCGGCGCTCTGCGTTCCGGGTAAACTTGATTTTCATGACCCCAAAAGCCTTTCCATCACTTCATCTATATCAGAAACCCGTCCGGCCTCAATGTCCCGTTCTGATTCCTTAGCCCGGGCTATGAGCTCCTCAACCGTGATCGGGCTCCCGTCTGGGGCCGAGCCCACTATCTCATTCATGCCGGCTTTGCCTTCACTGGCGCGCCGGATATTTACCAGTTCTTTGAGCAAGTCTACATCCTGAAGGTTGATTACCCATTCGATGAGCCTGTATTTCTCTGCTGGTACGTTCATTGTCCTTGATTTTAGATACATAAAGATAACGGTTTTATTGGTGAATCCGTTCTCATTCCAGCGGGTGTTTGCAGCTTACCCCATTTTCAGTTCCTCAAGCCCGTAGGCTTATTCTGGCATGCTTCGATCAGCGGGGCTATAAAGCCCTGTCAATCTGGCAAGGCTCTTTTTTTGGCCGGTATTGTGAGCGTATGGATCGAGGCTGCAAACTTCGACCATCATGGTAAGAATAACTCCGATTCATAAACTATACTATCCGTATACGCAATTAACCCTTCGTATAATTTTAGAACAAATCCATATTCTTCAATTTCATTAGTCTTCTCAACGAGAACGACCTTTAAGAAAAGAGTATCTTGGATTGAAAACAAATCTAAACCATCTGGTGAAAGATCAATGTACCTAGGGCACTCTAATATTTCAACTGCCTCGCATTGCCAATTAAACGTAAAAACGTCGCCAACCTCATTAGTCATATCAATAGACCTAAATACTTGACCTTGAGCACTCGTGACCAAAACTTGGTCTTCAGGATAATAATATATCACTTTCCTCTCAGGAAAACAGCTCGATAAAAGTAGAAACAAAAAACACGTAAGATATTTATCCATTCAATAGATTTTAATCAAATTAAAAGTTTAGACGCGCGCGCACTCGCTGCGCGCCGCGTGCATACGCTGAGCTCCGAAAGCGGACCCGCAGGTTGTGCAGGCCACAACCAATGACGAAAATTTGGTGCCGAATATCTTGCTTCCAGTACCGCATCGGGCCAGAGAGCAAGCCCAAAGACGAAAGGCTGAACAACCCGGAAGTTGCTCAGCCTTTGGCGGATACCGTACATCACACCATTTGCAGGTGGTGTACCCTTACGGTGGCTTGGGTTGGGCGGTTAAGACCGTCGTTTCCGTCCACGCGCTGTTGCCGTTTTTTTGTTTCATGTTCATGGAATTTTACCTTTAAAAAATTTGTAAAATGGGATTAATACGTACTAAAGGTAATAATTTCCGGCAACGTTTTATAGTAGGTGGACAACCTGCATTCCCTTTATTGCAAAGTTGTCGCTCAAATGGCACTTCTGCCACTACAAAGAAAAGAAAAATGGTGCCCGCGCCCGGCCCCAATCTAGATTCCGGGCCGCTTTAATTCGTCACAGTACCCCACGTCTTAGGAAGCGGTCAGGCTACCAGTCGAGCTGAAAGGTCAGGACAGGCACAATGCTTCCCAGGGTGCCAAATACCCAGTCTCCGAGTATGGGGTCAAAGTTGTAATTGAGCACATCCTGGTTTTGACGGGAGATGAAATTCTGCACGTCAAGGGAGATGTACCAGGCATTCTTCTCATTATCATGGCGGTAGGCGAAGCGCAGGTCCGGGCGGAAAAAGTTGTCCACACTGATGCTGTAAGGGTTGGCTTCGTCCAGTATCGGATTCAGGGGGTCGTTGGGGTCGCGCACCGGGCTCAGCACGGGTGAAATGCGCTGCCCGCCGTTGTACATGAGCCGCACACTGCCCTGTATGGTGCCCCGCTGACCGGTAGGCCATTCTCTACCTCCCATAAAGCTGGTAGCGAAGGTGTTGTCGAAGCGGGTGCTATAGGTTTCTCCGTTGAGTGCCTCGTAGGTGGAACTGAAAAGCGAACCCGACAATATATAAAAGGTGCGGTTGCTGAAAAACTGCTCAAAGGTCACATCTAGCCCGAAGTTGGTGCCCGTGCCTTCGCTCACTAGATTGCGGGTGGCAAAACCGTCAATGTGATTAAGCAGGGAGAAGGTGCTGTTAATATCGGCAGCCACCGGCACATCAAACAGGCGTTGGTAGTAGGCTTCCACCCGCAGCCGTTTATTGATCCCTACCAATTGATCGTACCCCAGTACAAAGTGGTGCGATTTCACCAGGTCGAGGTCCAGATTGGGCTGTTCTCCGTTCACTTGCGTAAAGTAGGACGCCATAGGGACAATACGGCTGTGCAGCCCGTAAGCCAGGCTGAGGGTAGCGCCCGGCCCGGCCTGATACTGCACCCCTAACCGTGGCTCAGCACTCCAGGTGTCATTCAGGGTAAAAAACATGGCGTGAAGCCCGGCATTGACCGTCCACCGGGGATGCAACTGCCAGCGCACGTACCCATAAGGCTGTAGCAGCAGGGTACTGCCCTCCTCGTCCACATAAGTGGTGAAGGCATCCTCCACCAAATACCGAAAATCGTAATCGTAGCCCATTCGGGTGGCAATGGCACCAAGCCGCATGGTGGCGCTGGAAGAGAGCTTGCGGTTGTAATAGGAGGTCAGGGTCAAGCGGTTATTGTAGTACAGTTCGTCGTTGATCAGGCTGGGTACCTCATTCTGATCGAGGGTGTCATTCTGGTAAAGGATACGCTGCCCCTGTACCGCCAGGCTCGTTTTTAGATAGGATTTGTCATCGATCAGATAGCTGTGGGAAAAACCGACAATCCCCATATCCGTATCAAAGTCGCGGGTGAGGTAGTCGGTGTAAATCTGCCATTCCTCCGGACCACCATCTGCCGGGTCGCGGCGCTCATCGCTCAGCCCGCCCATGCCCCAGAAGGAAAACATATGCTTGCCATTTTTGCTTCTGTGGTCGGTTTTGAAGGAGAAATCCTGAAAGGTATTGCTGTCCCGCAGGCTCACCAGCCGAATGCCCAGCGCATTGAGGATGCCAAGGGTGGAGTACCGGTAGTTGAACAAGTAGGAACTCCTCCCCTTTTTGATGGGCCCTTCTGTCGAAAATTCCAGCCCCAGCATGCCGGCACGGATGGAATATTCCTGCTGTTCCTTGTTACCCGAACGGAATTGAATGTCGAACACCCCGGAAAAGGCATTGCCATACATGGCCGGGAAAGCGCCGGTGGAGAAATCCGAATTACTCAGCACGCTTACGCTGAAAATTGATATACCGCCACCGGAGGCACCGCGCCGCGCAAAGTGGTTCGGGTTGGGCACGTCGATGCCTTCCACCCGCCAAAGCAAGCCGAAGCCCGGATTACCACGGATAATAAGGTCATTGCGGGCATCACGGCTGCCCTGCACGCCGGAGAAGCCCAGGGCCATGCGCATGGGGTCGTTGGCACTCGCGGCGTACCGCTGTGTCTCTTCCACCGAGAAAGAGCGGGTGCTGACGATGGAAAGCTCATTAAGGGGTTCGTTACCATGGCTGCGGGCCGTCACGACCACCTCTTCTGCCATGACCGCCGATTCCGACAGGGCAATCTCCAGCACCAGTTCGCGGGCAGAATTGAGAATCGCATCCTCAACGATGTAGGGCTCGTAACCCAGGTAGGTGGCTTCAATTCGGTGCCGGCCGGTAGGCACTTTAGGCAACAAAAAGTTGCCGTCAATATCTGTAACAGTGCCTACTGCGGGCTCAACATCTGTAACCTGCACCGCAGCGCCAATCAATGGCTGACGGGTGTCTTTGTCAACAATTGTCCCGCGGATGGTTTGCGTCGTGCTTTGGGCAGAAAGAGAACCGAATAACGCTAGAAAAAACCCAAGGTAAAGGATTCGTTTCATGGTGCTTCGTTTTGATTTAAGGGTAAGGTGATGGGGTTTATTCATTTATCTGATGACAATTCTCAGACTTCAAGCACCACGAAGAGGACACCGATACCATTGTCTGGGATTTATCACCACTAAGGTAACATTTAAAATATTGATTTTTTGATTTTAAAATTTAGGAAAATTCTAGATGAGTAAAGGCTTTTTTTGAATAAAACCAAGACATTTCATTTGAACAAAAACTTGTTTTTATCAAAAAGAGGACATAAATTTGCTTTAGCATCAAATGATGGACAAATGAAAAAACAATCCACCAACCGTCAGTACAACTTTCCGGATGCAGACCTGTACCTGCAGTGCCTGGAGCGCATCAAATATGCCAACCGGGACCGGGAGCAGTTCGAGCAGTATGGCTACACGCTGGAGCGGCTAAAGCAATTCAAAGCCATGTGTGATAAATTCGGGGATTTACCCGATGATGAGGAATTGCTGGGCGATCAGATGGTCACCACTGAAAAGAAGTACGCTGCTGCAGAAAACCTAAAATCTGCCATCCGTAGCCTGATGACGCGCGTAGCGATCAAGTACAGCAACCGGAGCGGGCGTTACCGCAAATTTGGTACAGCCAAAATGGGCGATATGACTGATGCACAGCTAATCTTCTGCGGCCGGCGTGTGGTGCGCGTAGCCCGGCAACAATTGGACTTCCTGGCAGAGACCGGTGTGAATGAGAACGTCATCCGCCGCGTGGCAGAAGCAACCCGTCAGTTTGAGAAGTCCGTCAACATTCAACAGGACAAGGTAGCCGACCGTGACATTTCCGTGGAGCGCAGGGTGGAAAAGGGCAACAAACTGTATGAAGAGCTGATTACCCTTTGCAACATCGGCAAGGACATCTGGGCAGAAAAGGACCCGGTGCGGTACGAAAACTACTGCATTTACGAAAGCAATAACGAACAGAAGAAAGCCCGTAAGGCGAAACAGGAAAATGCTTAAATGCTCCGCTCAATCGGGCGTTCAGGATCGGTAATCCAGTCGCTCCAGGACCCCGGATACAGCTTTGCATCTCCAAAGCCCGCATGGTGGTGAGCCAGCAGGTTGCGACAGGCCGTTACGCCTGAACCACAGTAAAACACCATCTCATCGGCCACATCATTGCCTACG
>CAZNHN010000294.1:0-7349 GCA_964572415.1 uncultured Phaeodactylibacter sp. | reverse complement strand
GAGCAGGGCTACCGGGAGGTGCTGAAGGTGGTGCGGCAGTAAGGCCCACTGTCACTCAGGCCGCGACTCCAAAGTCGCCGCCTGAGTCCAGTTCTCCTAATAAACAAGCCCCGTCAGATGTCCCGATAGCTATCGGGGCTGTCTGACGGGGCTTGTTTTATTGTTGTTGCTCGGATCTTTCTTCGCCTGTCAGGTCGCGACTCTAAAGTCGCCACCTGACTTAAAACCTCAACCTGATCCTCATCCTCAGACCCCTCTGGAGGGAGCGACAGTTCACTGTCGCCGCCTGTGGTGACCGGGCTTGGCCGCTCAACCTGGTCCTCAACCTCAACCTCTCCGAAGTTTAATCTTCAATATTACCCAGCTCTACCCCTTAGTTTGCACCTTCACCTCACTCGAACCATCCAGTCCGCTCAGTACCTCCACCTTAATGCCATCCGAGAGGCCCAGCTCCACCTGTCGCTTCTCAAAGGAGCGGTCGCCGGTTTTGACTTCCACGTAGGTGGTATCGCTTTCGTAAAGAATATCCCGCTCCTGTATGGCCAGGACTTGCTTGCGGCGGTCCAGGATGATGTCGGCATTAGCGCTGTAGCCCGCGCGCAGGAATACATCATCGATGGGCTTGACTGCTGCCCGTACCTCAAATTTCACCGTACCTTCCTCGTCCTCTCCCTTGGGCGAAATGAACTCCAGCGTAGCGTCAAAGCTCTGATTGTCGATGGCGCCCACGGTCAGCAACAGGGGCATGCCTTCCTTGAGCTTGCCTACATCAGACTCGTCTACCTTGCCTTCGAAGATGAGGGCGTTCATGTCAGCGACGATGGCGATGCTTGTGCCTTCATTGAAGTTGTTGCGCTCAATGACGGAAGTGCCTTCCTCCACCGGGATATCGAGTACCATGCCGTCGAGGGTGGAAGTGACGATGTTGGCCACCTGACGGGAATTCGAGCTCGCCCCTTCGCGCAGCAGCTGCAGGTTGTTGATGGCGGCCTGTAGTTCCTGCTCGCGGATATCAACCTCCGTCTCAAACTGCTTTACGCTGTTTTGGGCCACCACTTTGGCATTTTCAAAAGCCGCACGCGCCAGTTCCAGGTCGAGCTTGAAGCGGTTATAGTCCTGTTCGGAGATGACCCCTTCCTCGAATAAGCCACGCTGCCGGGCCTCCTCTTGCTTGGCATTCTCAAAACCGGCACGGGCTTCCTCTACGTCGAGTTGCTGCTTGTTGAGGTTACGCTGCCGGGCCAGTTCGCGTTGTGCTTCCTGCAGGCGCAGGCGTGCGAGCTCCACGTTGGACTTGGCTGTGTTGATATTGACCTCGCTGGGCACCAGCTTGATACGGGCGAGTTTCTGCCCTTTGGTCACCAGTTCCCCTTCTTCGACGTAGATTTCATCGACCACACCGGAGACCTGCGGCTTGACCATCACTTCCTTGCGGGGCCGGATTGCGCCGGTCGCCACTGTTTTTTTGATGATGTCCGTTTTTTCAGGCTGGACCACCTCGTAGTTTTCTGCTTCTTTGGTATTGCGCTGGTAGAAGTAGATGCCCAGGCCAATGGTGGCAATGATCAGGAATGCGCCGAAACCAATTAGACAACCTCTGTTCATAATAATGACTGTTTTTTATGGGTGACTTCAACTTATTCATCTTTGAGTGCGACGACCGGATTGACCCGTGCCGCATGCCGGGCGGGGATGGCCCCGGCGATAACCCCGGAAAGCGTTAGCAGGATCACCGCTCCCACGCCAACCGATAAACTGATTTCCGGATTATGGAAATTATCGAGTACCACATCATTGGCCCGCATCAGCGAACTGACGCCCCAGATCAGGAAAGTCCCGACGATAAGCCCCAGGTAGCCCGATGTGGCTGTAATGAGGACCGACTCTGCCAGCACCATCCGAACGATACTCGATGGCGGTGCCCCCAGCGCCTTGCGCACGCCGATCTCCTTGGTGCGCTCCTTGACGGTAATGAGCATAATATTGCCTACGCCCACGATGCCCGCCAGCAGGGTGCCGATGCCAACAAACCAGAGGAAGGCCTGTATCCCCCCAAACAGGTTGGTGATGCTCAAAAATTCATTTTCCAAGTTGAAAGAGCCTACGCCCCTCGGATCTTCCGGATGGATGTGGTGGCGCTTTTTCAGCAAGCCTTTGACCTGTGGCTCTACCTGACTGACCAGCACATTGGGCTGTGCCATGCAGACGAAGTAGTCGATGCGCTCGCCCGTACCAAAGGTGCGGTACATAGCCGTTAGCGGAATCACAATCGCTTCCATGTCGCTCTCGGTCCAGGGCTTCACTTGCTGCGGGCCAAAGGTACCCACCACCTGGAATTCCACGCCCTGCACCCGTATGTATTGCCCAATGGGCTCTTCCTCGCCAAAGAGCAGCTCTGCCGTCCGTTGTCCGACTACCGCCACCTTGCGGGCCTCTTCAATATCCCGCTCATTGATGTACCTGCCGGAAAAGAGTTTCAGGGCTTCAACTTTAATCATATTGTCCAGTTCGCCCCGGATTTCCCGGGTCTCGCCAATCTCCTTCCGGTAAACGGGGACATTATTCATGGACAGACGGGGCGCAACGTGCTGCACATCGCCCAGCGTTTCCTGAATGGCTTCAATATCATCCAAACGGAAGGTAGGGTACCGGCCCGGCTGAAACCCCTGATAGGGCATGGTTGTGCGTTCCGGCCAGACGAACATGATGTTTTTGGCCCGCTCTCCGAAGCCCCGGAAGACGCCGTTCTCCAGGCCTTTGCCCATGCCCAGTACAAAGACCAGCATGAAGATGCCCCAGAATACGCCCAGTGCGGTGAGCCCGGTGCGGAGCTTGTGTTTTTTTAGGGTGGCAAGGATCTCCTGCCAGCTGTCGCGGTCTAGTAGCATAATCGTTAACTTCTCATGGCTTCAACAGGATTGATTCGGGCGGCCTGACGGGCAGGCATCCAACCAGCCAGTGCACCGGCAATAACCAGTACCAGAGTGGCGGCCAGCCCTACCCCCAGGTCAACCTGAGGGCTGCGGAAGAAATCGACTTCCATGGATTCCATCAAACTGATGACACCCACGCCTGCCAAAAGCCCCAGGTAACCGGCTACTGCCGTTATGAGCACGGACTCCTGCAGGATCATGGAAATAATGGAGTAGGGCGTGGCGCCCAGCGCCTTGCGGACTCCGATTTCCCGGGTCCGATCCTTCACCACAATCAGCATGATATTGCTGATGCCAATCACCCCGGCAATGATACTGCCCAGGCCAACAAACCAGACGAATATTTTGATGGCGGTAAAAAGATTGATGAACTTCTGATATTCTTCCGCTGCACTAAATATGGACACCGCCCGGCGGTCGTCCAAACTGAAGTCGTGCCTGGCAGCAAAGGCAGCGTGTATTTTATTTTCCAGCTTTTTGGTCTCCTCCAGGGTCAGGTCATTCGTGGTCAGCATGAGCTGATGCAAGCGGTTGGTGCCGGCATATACCCTTTGTGCAGTAGTGACCGGAATGTAAATGATCCGCATCTCATTCTCACCGCCGGTGTCACTGTAGGTGCCCACAACGGTGTACATGATACCGCCAATCTCAATTTCCTTCCCTATTGCATCTTCTTCTCCAAAAAGGTCCTGCTTCACAATCTTACCGATGACCGCAACTTTGCGGACATCTTTGAGGTCTTGCTCACTGATATACCGGCCGGCATCAATCAGCGTATTCTCCAGGTAGCGGTGCCCGGGGTGGACAGCCCGGGTACTGAAGGAAAGCCGTTTGTCTTTGTAGACCGTCATCTGATCACCGGAAAGGTAGTAGCGCCCGGTCAGGTGCTCAATATCCTCAAACTGCTCGCGCAGCATGTCGTAGTCTTCGTTGGTGAACTCAATGCGCCGGCCTTTGGGCAGCCCCCGGTAGGGCATAGAGGTGGTGCCATTCCGAATCCACATGCTGTTGATGGCATCATCGCGGAATTCGTACTCGACGCCGTTTTGTAACCCATCGCCTGCCCCAAGCAGTATGATCAGCATAAAAATCCCCCAAAATACTCCGAGGGCCGTGAGTATGGTCCGCAGGGGGTGCCGCTGAATGGAATTGAATATTTCTCTCCACTTATCGGTATCAATCATGGCCGGAAGTTTTTGGTGTAGCAGCTACGGGGCTTCCGTTGGACTCAATGAGGCCGTCCCGCAGGCGGATAACCTGCCTGGTCATGGCGGCGATGTCATTCTCATGCGTGACGATGAGGACGGTCATGCCATCGTTATTCACCTTTTTGAACAGGTCCATCACTTCATAGGAAGTTTTGGAATCCAGGGCGCCTGTCGGCTCATCGGCCAGGATGACTTTAGGCTGTGTAATCAGGGCCCGGGCGATAGCAACGCGCTGCTGCTGCCCACCGGACAATTGCGTAGGCAAATGGTCGGACCAATCGGCCAGCCCTACCATCTCCAGGTATTCGACAGCACGTTTGTGGCGTTCGTTGCGGTCTACTTTTTGATAGTATAGAGGCAGCGCTACGTTCTCCGCAGCGGTCTTAAAAGGGAGTAAGTTGAAAGATTGGAAAACGAAGCCGATGAAACGGTTACGGTACTGAGCGGCTTCCGTTTGCGAAAGCCCCTGTATGAGTTTACCATCGAGGCGGTATTCCCCTTCATCGTATTCGTCCAGAATGCCCAGGATGTTGAGGAGCGTAGACTTGCCGGAGCCGGAAGAACCCATAATAGAGGCAAAAGCGCCCTCCTTGAGGTGCAGGTCTATGCCTTTGAGGACTTCTAACCGGTTGTATCCGGTTTGGTAGGCTTTGCGAATGTTTTTCAGTTGTATCATATACAGTCGGGTTGCAGTAGTACGACCTGATCGGTATTTCAGGCGACTGACAAAGTTAGCTCAACTTGCCAGACAGGCACTTATTTTGGACAAAAGCCTGCAAATACTAGATGTAGACAGTGGCGGTTTTTGGTGTGTTACCCTATTGATGCCTTTTAAAGCCGGATTCCCCTATCAGTATTATTAAATTTGCAGGCAGCATTTTGAATTACAGGGCGTTAATACCTATGATAAGAGACAAACGTTGACTTCCGGAAGGCAAAAAATAAAGATGACAAGATTTTACCTGGGGTTTATTGGTGTACTATTGCTGGCTGCAGGCTGCAATCTCGATTCTGATACTGTCATTGTGCCGGATGTGGAAGACGAATTTTACCTGGAACTCGCCGAAGCCTTTGAAGACGGCAACCGGTCGTTAAACTGGAAGCTGCGCACGATTGAATCCGTTGGCTGTGAAGATGCAGGCATTGACTTTTCCTTTCAGCAGCAGGAAGGGCAGGTACTCGTTTTAAGTATCAATCAGGTATTAACTTCCAGTGATTGCGACCCGGCAGATGAGCCGGCACGTGCAGTGGTTGAGGTGGGAGCCCTGAATAACGGTTTTTATCCGGTGTCGATAGCCCTTCGGGAGACCCTTGAACGGGAAGGGACGCTTAGGGTGAGCAATTCGTTTTTTCAAATTGAAATTGAGTCAGGAGGAGGAGTGCTGCCCTTGCGCGAACGCTTATTCCGCCTCCCGGAGCACACCATTTGGGGGTACGTCGACCATCAGGGTATTGATAGCCTGCGCAATGCTGCCACCGCCTTTTTTGCTGAACTGGAGCAAATCACGGAGGAGCAGTCGCTAATTGACGGGCACTACGGTTTCTTTGAGTCCAGAGATAATGGAGGGGAAATCCTCTTTCCCGAAACGGCTGCCCCCGCACCTACAACATTTACCTTCCAACGGGCGCTGACAGTTGACCGGAAGACCGCTGTAATCGAACTCATCAATACCTACCGTGAAACCTACGAAGGGCTTCAGATCGTAATCGGTAATACTTACGGCGAAGAATGGTAAAGGCAGGAGCCTACGCCATCTGCTGAGGCTTCCTTTTTGTACGGGGCTTGCGCTCTGTGGGCTCCTTACGCTTGCTTTCCTTAAGCTCGAAGCTGAGCCCCTCTGCCAGCAGTTGTTCATAGCGGTTACGGTCGAATTGATACAACCGGGCCGGTCGGTGCGCCACGCCTTCCTGCGTTTCCTCCAGGTCGACCAGTAAGTCCATCGTCAGAATCTTTTTCCGGAAATTCCGCTTGTCCAGCTTGGTTTCCAAAATGGCTTCGTAGAGGTGCTGTAGCTCCGTAAGTGTGAACTTGGGTGGCAGTAGCTCAAACCCCACCGGACGGGAGCGCACCAGCCATTTGAGGCGATTAAAACAGGCATTGAGGATATCGTTGTGGTCAAACGCCAGGTCTTCCACTTCTGCCACAGAGTGCCACTTGGCTTTCCGGGCAATAGAAGAAGGCTGAAGCGTATAGTGGCTGATCTTAATGAGCGAAAAGTAGGCTACCGTAATGACCCGGCCAAAGGGGTGGCGGTTGACAGTACCGAAAGTTTTAACCTGCTCCAGGAAGACGTTGCGAAGCCCCGTCAGCTCTTCAAGGACCCGCTTGGCAGCAGTGTCGAGATCTTCATTAGGGTACACAAAATAGCCCGGCAGGCCCCATTTCCCATGATAGGGCTCCTCCCCCCGCTTGATGAGCAATACCTTAAGGTCACCCTCATCAAATCCAAAAATCACATTGTCGACTGTAAAAGCAGACTTAAAATATTCGTTGAATTCGTTCATTATAGCCAGTCATTCTAGTATACAAGTGGAAAATAAAGAAATATTTCAATCCTTACAAAATTAAACCCTGCACACTTAGTGTATATTGTACACAATTTTGCAGAACAGATTAAGCGCCTGAGAATCAGCTGTTGAGTCTCACCCACAAAACTCCAAGGCGTATTTTTCAAAAATGTTCTATATTTATTCAGCAAGTGCCTTCCGGCACAAAAGTATAAAAAGCAGGAGTGCCCCGGTATTGACAAAACACACTGTTTCAGTCATTTGGTGGCAAAACAACAACAATAAGGACCGACAACCATGATTTAACCGCGCTGCCGCCATTATGAACTGGAGAGAGACCCCCATGCTAAGATTGCTGCTGTCCACTATGGTGGGAATTGCCCTTGCGCGTATTTTGCCTTATTGGGAGCTGGGGCTGGGGCTGGCACTTTTTGGCATTATCGTCTTGGGGCTTTCGCTATTCCGGAAGTGGGCTTTCCGGTTGCGGTGGGTGCCCGGGGTGATGATAACCATCGCTTTTGCCGTGTTAGGGCTTGTCCTTACCCTGCTGCACGATACCCGCAGCTACGCCCATCATTTCCAGAACCAACTCCGGCAAGACCACCCCTCCACACTCGCAGGTGCAGTCATGGATGTTGTGCCCAGCGGGCAGCGCCTGAAAGTCACATTGCGTACTACAGCTATTTCTGAC
Organism: uncultured Phaeodactylibacter sp.; assembly: GCA_964572415.1. Lineage (GTDB taxonomy): Bacteria > Bacteroidota > Bacteroidia > Chitinophagales > Saprospiraceae > Phaeodactylibacter. The sequence continues at coordinate 9 of CAZNHN010000294.1, read as the reverse complement.
ACAACCGGT
>CAZNHN010000293.1:5754-7360 GCA_964572415.1 uncultured Phaeodactylibacter sp. | reverse complement strand
ACCCGGACATGCTCAAGCTGACTGAGCCTCTGTCGGAGGTATCCTGCCAGCATACTAACCCGTTCTTCAATAACTGGCAGTCCCAGTTCGATTGTGTAATTGGTGGCAGCCCGGGCGGCAAGCACCAGGGCATAGGAGCGCTCCCAGGTTTCAAAACGCACGGCACTTTTCCGTGGGCGGTAGGCATCCGGAGCCGTCCAGGAAGCGCTGTGGAGGTCCATAAATTTTGGCTCCAGCCCCGCTTCCAGCACCTGTTCTGAGATATACAAAAAGCCGCCCCCACGTGGCCCCCGTAGGAATTTCCGGAAAGTGGCCGTCAGGAAATCGCACGCAATGGCTTGTATATCCAGAGGCAGCTGTCCGGCAGACTGACAGGCATCGACGAGGTAGTACGCACCATTGGCCCGGCAGACTTCGCCTATGCCCATGATGTTTTGCACCAGGCCGGAATTGGTGGGCACGTGAGTGACCGCTACGAGCCTGGGACGATGTTGCCGGATCAGCGCTTTCAGGTGGCCGGTATCCACGCCGCCTTCGGGCAGGGTCCGGGCGCGGATGAGTTGGAGGTGATGCCGTTTGGCCAATTGCAGAAAGGCGATCTGATTGGACACATAGTCATCTTCGGTAGTCAGAATGATGTCTCCTGCCTGAAAAGGGATAGCGGATAGGGCCGTATTGTACGCCTGCGTAGCGCTGCCGGACCAGGCGATTTGGTCCGGTTTGGCATTCAGCAGTTGGGCAACAGACTCGTAAAAGCCGATACTTTGTTCCCGGACAAGGGCGGCGGCCTCATATCCACCGATTTCAGACTCCAACTGAAGGTGTTGCTGCGCCGCTTCCAGTACCGGTCGCGGCATGAGGCTGGCGCCAGCGTTGTTGAGGTGGATACGGTGCTGCACGCCGGGGGTATCTGCCCGAAGTTGGTCAATATTGAGCATAGTTTTCAGATGATTTTGGTTAAGAAAAGAGCTAGGAAGAGCAGCAGGCTGAGGATTAGCCCGGCATTAGCCAGCCAGCCGTTGCGGGCATTGCCCAGCCAGGAGGAGCGGTTGTTCATGTAGATCAGAATGGCCGCCAGGAAGGGCATGAAAAAGGCGCCCGTCACGGCGTACAGAATGCCAATCCAGGCAGGTTTGCTCCACCAAACGATGATCAGGGGCGGGATCGCCAGGTAGCCCAGGAACAGCCGGTAGGGCAGGGTAGGCCGGAGGAGCTCCTGGGTAATGGGGCGTTTTCGGACATTCCGGACGAAGTCTGCAAAAAGATAAGGCACTCCATCCCATACGCCCAGCATGGAAGAAAATACCGCACCCCAAAAGCCAATGAGGAACCCCCATCGGCCTACCGGGCCGGTCACGGTGCCCAGTTGCTCGGCCAGGCTCAGGATCATCCCGTAGCCATTGACCTGTTCCGGGCTGACCCCCGCGGCAATAATCACCAGCGCAACGCCAAACAAGCTGCTCAGCGTGTAGGCGATCCCCAGATCAATACGGGCGTGCTTCATGAAACCCGCCTGGCTCCATCCTTTTTCAGAAAGCCAGTAGGCATAGCTTAGCAGCGTCACACTGCCGCCTACGCCGCCGATCAGCCCGAGGGTGAGCATCAC
>CAZNHN010000293.1:0-5744 GCA_964572415.1 uncultured Phaeodactylibacter sp. | reverse complement strand
TTGGGCAGGCGCGGGTAAAGCAGGGCCATTCCGGTATCTCCCCAGTCCGGTGCCAGTCCCCAGGCACTACTGATGACTACTGCAAACATAAGCCCAATGAATAATTTCATCAACCGCTCCAGCAGCTGATAGCTGCCGCCCAGGACGAGAAGTACAGCCAGGCTCGATTGCAGGGCACCCCAGATCAATGTGCCGGTGCTTTCATTTTCATGAATAGGCAGAAGGGTCTGCGCGGCAAGCCCGCAGAAGGAAATCAGAGCGCCAGCTACTACGAAAGACCACAGCAGCAGGTAAATCAAAAAGTAATAAGATACCCACTTAGGCAGGTGTTTGATCCAGCCCTGCAGGAGGGTTTCTCCCGTTGCCAGTTGCCAGCGGGCAATGCCTTCGTTCAGGGCAAACTTCAGCAGCCCGCCCAGCACCACCGCCCAAAGGATGACCGTGCCATACCGCGCCCCGGCAACCGAGGCGGCAATCAGGTCGCCTGCGCCCACGCCGGTCGCTGCCACGATAAAGCCGGGGCCGAAATAGCTTAGCCGTCTTTTTAGATTGCTCATTGGGACAAGATACAAAAAACAAGGTCTGTTGGCCCTGGGGTAGAGCTTCCCGCTCTGCTCCAGGTTCATTTGGGCGGCAGGGCTTCGCGCACCTTGGGGTAGAGCTTCCCGCTCTGCTCCAGATTCCATGGGCAAATCTGCCGGATCCCGGTAAAGCACCGGGAGGGGGGCTCCCCAGCAGTGGCTCCGTTTATTCCGGCACATGCAGCACTTTCATCACCATTACGGTGGTATGCTCTTCGGTGAAGCCTTGCTTCATGGCCGTTTGCAGCCTGGGCATGACGGTATCAAAGTCCCCGAAGATTTGGGTGCTCATGTCATTGACTTGTACACGCAGCCCGTCCTCATCTTTCAGTAGCCCAATAAAATTCAGGATAGGTTGCTCGTAATCGGGCCGGAAGGGGTACATGGAGATTTCGATGGCGATTTGCATGGTGGTTTTGTTTAACTTAGCGATGAAGCAGTATCATAACACAAAATGACCGAATACGAAAGAAATAGGAGGAGATTGCTCCGTTTTGAGTGGTAAGAGGGTAAAAACGGGCTGGCTATTTCCTGCTACAAGCTGGCGGAGCTATACCGGGCGTGGGAAGATACAACTAAAGCCAAAGTTTTCTGCGATCAGGCCATCGAAGTCTGGGAAAAGCTGTACAAGCGGACGCGGTGGGGGCAGATCGGGGGGGGATGGAAACACATAGGGACATAGGGCATATAGTTTTTGCGCTATGTGCATTATGTGGCTATGTGTTTAACCCTCCAGGAGAGTGCGTGCGTTTTTTTGGGGGGGGGTGGAAACACATAGGCACATAGGAAACATAGGGTTAAATCGCCCGGCTATGTGCTCTATGTGCCTATGTGTTTCAAAAAATCTAAGGTGTAGACACCGAAACCGGCAAAACTTTCCCATTAAAAAAGTGATGCCCCTGCAGCGCAAAGTAGCTCAGAAAGCCCCCCATTTGCGTGCTGCTGACCGGCGCTTGCATGCCGGGGAAGGCAGCCGCTAGCATTTCGGTCTGCACGGCGCCTAGGGCGAGGCAGTTGACGCATACGCCGGAGTCTTTCCATTCTTCCGCTAAGCATTCCGTGAGGGTGGCGATGGCGGCTTTGCTCACGCTGTAGGCGAGCAGGCCGGGGAATTTGGAGCTGCCCTGATAGCCGCCCATGCTGCCGATGTTGAGCACGTGGGCTTTTTCGGCAGCCTGCAGGAAGGGGCGCAGCATTTGCAGCAAGTGGACGGGCCCATGGAAGTTGACGCCCATGACGTTTTCCCAGTCGGTGCCGGTGGTCTCGTGGAAGGGCTTGTTGAGCAGGTAGCCGGCGTTGTTGATCAGTACGTCTACGGTGCCCCAGGGCTCTACGATTTCGAGCAGGGGGCGGGCATCCGGGGAGGTGATGTCGTAGGCGAGGTAGTTGAGGTTATCTCCGGCCTCCTGGTGGAGTTCCTTCAGGGCGGCTTCGTTTCGGGACAGGGCGAGGACGCGGTGGCCATCTTTGGCGAGTTGCAGGGCGGTGTCACGCCCGATGCCCCGGCTGGCGCCGGTGATGATGATGTTTTTCATATCTTCAGTATTTTATAAATCGCCCAGTTGGGGGCGGATAGTTATTTCTTCAATAACGGCATTGGGCGGCAGCTGCCAGGCGTTCCAAATGGCTTCGGCCACTTCGGAGGCTTGCAGCAGGCGGTCCGCTGGCAGGTCAGCTTCTGCCCAGGAATCGGACCAAGTGGGGCCGGGCAGTATAGCGGTTGTTCTTATACCTTTATCTTTAAGCTCATGCCGCAGGCTGTGGTGGAAGGACAACAGGGCGGCTTTGGTGATGCCGTAGGAGCCCTTTCCAATATACCCTTCCCGGCTGGCTACGGAGGCAATGTTGAAAATATGGCTGCCCCGGGGCATCTGGGGCCATACAGCCCGGCTCAGGTGGTAGGGGGCATAGAGATTGACCGCCATCATGTGTTCCAGCGCACCCTTGGGTTCTTCCAAAAGGTTCCCGGGTAGGTAGGCGCCGGCGTTATTGATGAGGATGTCAATAGTGTTGTAGCTGGCCTTCAGGGTCTGGCAGAGATTCTGCGCGGCTTCTGCATCGGCAAGGTCGCAGGGTAATACATCAATGCGGCACTCCGGGGCGATGGCTTGCAGTTCCTGCCGGGCCGATTGCAGGTCGGCAGCGGTACGGGCAATGAGCGCCATGCGGGCACAATGCGGTGCAAAGCGCTCCGCGACAGCCCGGCCTATGCCTTTGGTGGCGCCGGTCAGAAGCAGTGTGGGGCGTTGATCCATAATGGGAGCAACGAATGGGAGTAACGTATTGTTTGTACGGATATGCAAAAAGCGCCGTTTGCCTAATTAAAGGCGGGAAGCTGCCCATTTTTGGGATAAAGCTTCTACATTTGCGCGGTGAAGTTGCGCACAACTTATAACAAGGCTCATGTTTTTAAAGAATATACTCTACCATTTTGGCCGATATGTGATGATGCTGGGCACGGCGATCTCGCGGCCCGAGAAGGTCTCCATGTATTACAGGGAGACGATGCGGCAGATGAATGACATTGGCATTGGTTCTCTGTTTATCGTTGGACTGATCGCGATCTTTATTGGTGCGGTGACGGCGGTGCAGTTTTCCTATCAGTTGGATGGTACTCTCGTGCCGGTCTACTACATCGGCTATGTGGTGCGGGATATGACGATTATTGAGCTGGCACCAACTTTTACCTGTCTGGTGCTGGCGGGCAAGGTGGGCTCCAACATCGCTTCTGAAATTGGGGGGATGCGCCAAAAGGAGCACATCGATGCGATGGAAATCATGGGCGTGAATACCGCAGCTTACCTTATTATGCCTAAAGTGATTGCAGCGCTGGTGGTGATTCCCATGCTGGTGGCGGTGGGTGCATTTATTAGCATTATTGGGGGATATCTGGCTTCCGTGCCTACGGGCGTTATGGCAGATGCGGATTACATCAAGGGGCTGCGCTCCTTTTTCGACCCCTTCAATGTGACGATGATGTTCATTAAGGCGGTCGTGTTCGCCTTTATCCTGACAACGGTGTCCTGCTATCAGGGCTACCACGTGCGGGGCGGCAGTATTGAGCTGGGGCAGGCCAGTACCAATGCTGTGGTCTTTAGTGACATTTTGATTTTGGTGGCCGACTACCTGCTGGCCGTAATTCTGACGAGTTAAGCAAGGCTTATGATCCGGACGAAAGATATCTTCAAGTCCTTTGACGAAAAGGAAGTACTGAAAGGGATTACCACGGAGTTCTACAAGGGTAAGACCAACCTGATTATCGGGCGCAGTGGTGCGGGCAAAACGGTACTGCTCAAATTGCTGGTTGGCCTGCTGCAGCCGACCTCCGGCGAGGTCTGGTACGACGATACCAACTTCTTCAACCTCAATAAAAAGGAGGTGCGTGCCATTCGTATGCAGGTGGGCATGCTTTTTCAGGCGTCAGCGTTGTTTGACTCTATGACGGTGGAAGAGAACATCCGTTTCCCGCTCGACATGTTCACCAATATGACCTACAAGGAGAAACGCAAGCAGGTGGACTCCTGCCTGGAGCGGGTCAGCCTCCCCGGGGTTAACGATAGCTTCCCATCTGAAATCAGTGGTGGTATGCAAAAGCGGGTGGGCATTGCCCGGGCCATTGTGCTCAATCCGCGCTACCTCTTCTGCGATGAGCCCAACTCCGGGCTTGACCCGAAGACCTCTATTGTGATTGACGAGCTGATCCTGGACATTACCAAAGAAAAGAACATCACCACAGTCATCAACACCCACGACATGAACTCGGTGATGGAAATCGGCGAGAATATTATCTTGCTCTATCAGGGGGAAATTGCCTGGCGCGGACACCGGGGCGAGGTCCTGGAAAGCAATAATGAGACGCTACAGGACTTCATTTTTGCCTCTCCTTTCCTGCAGCGGTTGCGGGAATCGGCTCTGGGGAAGTAAGCGGGTTCATGCAGCAAGCGCAAAGAGGGGCGTAAAGTTCGGGAAGAGAACGGTGCTCTGGCTTTGCATGCTTTGCGAAAACCTTTGCGCCCTCTGCGTGACCCCACTCCCCCTATCAAAACCCCTGTAGCACATTTTTCTCCGGAAATCCTTATCTTTCAGGGTACAACGCTAAAACCCAAAAACCATGGGCAACCGAGCGCTAGACCTGGAATCCGCCATACCTGCATTTGATCCCGCTAAAGGGAAAAACCATCTTTTAGTAGTTGGTATCGACAACTATGCGCACTGGCCAGCGCTGCACAATGCCGTGCGTGATGCCCGTACCTTCGCCAACATACTCTGCCAGCAGTATCAGTTTGAGGAGGGCGATGTCCGCAAGCTCTTCAATGAGGATGCCTCTGAAGGCGGTATCTACAAGGTGCTCCGGGAGCTGAAGCGCGGGATGGGCCCTCACGACAGCCTGATTATTTACTACTCCGGGCACGGCTACTTCGATCAGGATTTTGACGAAGGGTACTGGGTGCCCCAAGATGCCCGGAAGGGGGCCGAAGAAACTTATATTTCCAATGCCAATATCCTGAAGCGGGTCAATGCGCTGGAGGGGCAGCACATCCTGCTGATTGTGGATTCCTGCTTTTCAGGCTCTTTGCTAACCAGTACGCGCAACGCGTCGGTGGATGAGCACTTTCCTTCGCGCCGGGTCATTTGCTCCGGCCGTTTGGAGGTGGTTTCGGATGGTGCGCCGGGGCAGCACAGCCCCTTTGCCGACCTGCTGATCAGCCGGCTACGCTTTGGTGCAGTACGTCAAGGAACATATTCCGAAGTTGTCCCAACAAGCACCAATTGACGGGCGGTTGCAGAATTCCAGCGACCGGGGCGGAGAGTTTATCTTCCACCTCAAAGTAAGTGAGGATGAGCTGTGGGGCAAAGTGGAGCAGGAAGGTACCGTTTCCGCTTACGAGGCCTATCTCAATGATTATCCGGGCGGTAAGTTTGCCCGGCGCGCCAGTCAGCAACTCCTGATTTTAAGGGAGGACTCCATCTGGGGAAATGCCCGGCAAAAAGATAATGAGCTGGCTTACCGCAATTACCTCAAACAGTATGCCGGCAAGGGCAAATACCTGGAAGCTGCCCAAAAACGCCTAGATGCCCTGGAGGCGCAGCAGGAAGACCGCCGTAAGGTGCTGGAGCAGCTTGCGCAAAAAGATGCAGAGCGCGAAGGTATTCAGGAACAAT
>CAZNHN010000292.1:1150-7410 GCA_964572415.1 uncultured Phaeodactylibacter sp. | reverse complement strand
GTGCGGTGACCGGCACAGCTCCCGAAGGCTTCTGCTTTATCGAAAAAGGAGAATTTGATGCCCAGTGCAATCTGGTCATCGCAGCCAATGCAACCACATTGGAATATACAGCCATTGGTGCAGCTGGCGGTTCATTAGTATTTGAGCGGGTGGATTAATCCCTCAGGTGCCCTCATTGGTTTGCAGACCGATGAGGGCGCTTTCTTAGCTGTCTCATTACTAGAAACGCGACCAAAATCGCGACAGGAACAACCCACCACAGCCAGTTATTCCCCAACCGCACCGCCGGCGGTTGTTGCAACGCACCATTAGCCCCAACGTAAACAATCCCCGCCCAGTAGTAAGGTGACTTTTGGAAAACCGGAACTTCCGGAGATGCCAGGTAATCCCGTTTGGCCTGCGCCAGAGCGGTGGATTTTCGGTTCCCGGCTTCCAGATGCCAGTAGAATTGGTTGAGTATCCGTCCGGTCGCCGATTCGTTGACAGACCAAAGTGTGGCAACCAGTCCCTGACTCCCGGCATAGGTGAACGCTCGGGACAGGCTCATCACGCCTTCTCCCTGCTCAAAAGTGCCCAGGCTGGTTTCACAGGCGCTCAGGACGACGAGTTCTGCATTCAGCGGCAGAGCATAGATATCCGGAAGGTAGGCCGGGCGATCGTAGCACTCTATCCGTGGCAGGCTATCGGCAACCGTACCGTGGGTAGACAAATGCAGCATCCGGTATTCACTGGCGTTTTGCTGCAGTCCCGCCCAATCTGCTCCGGCATTTTCCAGCGTCGCTTTTTCCCAGTGAGGAGGAATAACCGATTGATGATTTAGCAGAGGGGGCAATCCACGCTGTCCATCGGCAAACCGGGGCGCAAAGTGCAACAGGCTGCCCGGTGCCTGTACGGATATTTGCTGCTGCTGCGCATTCACCTGAAGGGAATATGCATAGTGGACATCCGCTTTCCGGGCCAGAAATGGAGCGGTATCCCAACGATGACCGCTGGGCTCAGTATAAAGCGCTTCAAATGGCAAAGCCGAAAGCCAGGCATCCGGAATAATCAGCAGCCGGGCGGGCAGTGTATCCCAGAGTGGCGACAGCAATGCCTCGTACAATTCAAAAGCTAAATCAGGAAAATCAGCTGATTCCTCCAGGCGCTGACGGGACTGTACCAATTGCTGAAAGCGTAATACCTTCCCCTTTAATTTCTCTGGAGTGATGATCTGATACCAAATGGGGTCCTGATCCGGGCTATGCCCAAATATTTCAATGCCCTCATCGCTCACAAAAAATTCCAGTACCGTGGCGCCCGCCGGCAAGTCAGAAGGGAGCCCAGGCAGCTTTTCCACCACTGATTCATTCTCAGAATGAGCAAGGGCGGCTTGCAGTTGTTCCTGTAGCGCATCGCGTTCTTTGAGCCATACCAAACGGTTTTTATGATCCGGCTGAAGCAGCAGTTGCCGTTCAAAATAAGCCAGTTGCTGCCGCAATTTTGTGATAGTATCTCCTGCGGCACCAGGCGACCTGTTCCGGCGGATCGCATCCAGCAAAACTGTAGCTTTCACCTGTTCGGCAAAAGCCCGGGCGGTATTCAGATAAGTCTCATTGTCCGTAGTCTCATACAAGGCCCGCGCTACCTGAATGGCTTTGCTCACCCGGGACCGGCTCTGGGCAAGCAGATTGATTTTGGAAGACTCGTACTGCAGCCAACCCCGGAGCCGCCACTCCGCCCGGCTGCCAAGTTGATGGGCCCGCAGGGCCAGCTGCAGCAGTGAGGTATCTGATGTCTCCTGATATTGCGTCCAGAGCGCATCGGCTTTGCCAGCCAGGGCTTCATAAATGGTGTTCTCACCGTACAGCTTAGCCGTATCCGGCAAGGCAGCAACCTCCGCTTCCGGTAAATCAGGAAAAAGGCTGCACAGTGCAGCATGATAAGCCTGCAGAGCTCGCTCCGGCTGACGGGCAGACAGCCAGGCTTCTCCCATCGCCACGGATACTTTGGCAACCGTACGATGGTAGCGGGTTTGTCGGGCCTTCAGCGCCTGCTTCCGGGCTTTCTCTAGAACAGGCAAAGCAGCAGAAGCGTTACCAGCCGCGCTTAAAAGTTGCCCTTTGAGCAAGTACGCACCGGAAAGGTAATCGTGCAGGGCTTCGGGTAGAGGATTATGTTTCTGAAGGGGTTCCAGAAACGACAGGGCTTTGTTAGCAAAGTTCATTGCTTCCACCTCCTGCCCCAGCGCCCGGTAACTTCGCCCCGCCGAGAGTTGCAGGAGCCCGGCTTGCACGGGCGGGAGGCCATCAATCGCCAATCCTTTTTCATAGGCGGCGATTGCTGCGGGCTGCTTTCCCTCATTCAAGTAGGTCAGGCCCAGGTTGTTGTACAAACCAGCCAGGGTTCCGGCATCTGCCTGATCCTGAAAGGAGGCAATAGCGGTTTCGTAGAGTGTGCGGGCTTTTGCATTATCGCCCAGCCGGGTGTAGTTGGCACCCAGGGGCAGGTAAAGGTAATCGAGGACCTCAAATTCCGGGAATTGGTGGGTTTCGAACAGGTCCAGGGCACGTTCGTAAGCCCGGATAGCCCCCGTGACGCTTCCCAACTGAAACCGATGATACCCGCTGTTGACTTCCAGCCAGAGCAGGGCTTCGGATTCTGCGGGGGATGCCGGGGCACGCCACATTTGCCGGGCAGCCGTATCCAGCAGCGCCAGAGCCATTTCGGTATCCTCAAAGAGCGCTGCCTGCCAGTCCCAGTAGGCATAGAGGAAACCATCCAACTGATCAGCAGCGCGGTGATGGGTGGCTATTCTTTGATAATAGTACGCCAGGCTATCTCTATTGAGCGGGTCGGCACTTGCCCAGGCGCGGCCTTCCCAAAAACTAAGGCTGTCCTGAGCAGGAGCCCCCCAGCTAAGGAGCAGCAATACGCCCCAAACTCCAACCTGTCTTAACATCCTCTTTTTCCGATAAAGCTAAGCCTTTAAAACCGCCATTGCAAAAAGGCGAGCCCGTAAACCGGGCGCCCATCAAAGGGGAGTACGCCCCGCAACCCCAGCGCTGGCCCTTTTCGGACCTTCCCAATCTGCAATTCGGCAAACCAGCTGCCGCTGTAGTTGAAGGATGAAAGGTCGAATGATTGCATGACCGGATCGAAGGTTTGGGAAAAATCCTGTATAAATTGCCCTTCCGGATCGTATACTTGCACCGTTTGTTGCTCCTGCCGGTTAGTGATTTGCTCCCGGTAAGTGATTTCCAACAGCAGCCCGGTACCGCCCGCCAGCCAGTCCGAGAAATTGTAGCGCAACTGAAGTGGGACGACCCCGAATCGCTGCTCCCGTTCTGTCCGGTCTAGCGTTCGGGAAGTGATGGTGTCTACGGTGGCGACGAAGGGCAGGCCCAGCAGGTCGCTTTGGGTATGTATCGTGTCACGGCTGGACTCCGTAGTTTGCGATTCCGTAGGCAGCCCTGCCCAAACCTCCCCTTGCCAAAACAGCCGGTAGGGGCTAAAAGGAGCAATACTCAGCCCAGCTGACCAGGTATTAGCAGAACCCAGGCCCAATACCCGGCCGGCCATTACCCCTGGTGACCAGCCGGGGCGGAAACGGGTCGCTGCCCTGCCTGTACGGATAGGCGGATTTTGGTCAAAGACAATGGCCGCCCGGGCACTGAACGGGCGCTTTTCCACCTGCCTGCCTGGCGATAACCGGTACTTAATGTTGCCCTTCGTAGAGTCCCGCTGCCCAACCCCTTCCTGCCGGGTGCCCGGCAAATAGATGTCCCGGAACGTAAAAACAAGCTGGTCATCCTGGAAGGCTGTATCCAGGCAGCTCCAGGATGCCAAAGGCTCCGGGCAATTCGGGGCTGCCGGTTGGGTCTCGATAATTCGTACGCTTTGGGGGTCATAGCCGGGAGGAAGATCGGTTTTAATTTCCACCCGGCTGGCGGGGCCTTCGCCGGTATTTTGGAAGTGCACCTTGTAGGTCAGATCATTTTGCCGCATCCGGCGGAACCCCATCCGCTTTTGGGAAACGGCGATGTAGTTGGGGTCATGGGAGGCGACAATTTCCAACTCCAATGGGTACACCTCATCGATTCGCCCATCGACAGTAGTGAGACGGGCCTGCAGGGTGATGATGGCGTTGGTATCCGCCAGCATATCCTCCGTGGCCTGCAGGGAAACGAAAAAGTTTCGAGCCTCTCCCGGTTGAAGCTCATCAAAAGTCCAGTTATGTACTTCCCGGAAAAGCTCCGTGGCACCTGTAGAATTGGCGTTATGGGCCGGTAGCAGGAGGCTGTACCAATCTGATGGAGGAGCTTCACCTGTCCAGGCCTCAGCCGGAAGGGAAAGTTCATTTTGCGAAAGCAGGGGGCCTATAGGCTGCTCTCCAAAGTGGGTGCGGGCTTCTCCCCACTCAAAGTGAGGCTTGGAATAGACCTCTTGATTGAAGGCCAGCTGTAGCTGCCCGGATTGCCGAACCGGGCTTTGATTGGCGTAGGACACCACCAGTATAAGCTCTTCACCAGGGCTCGGATTGCGCACCGCTTTCATCCCCAACCAATCGGATTCCCGTTCCAGGACATTGATAGAGGGGTCGGTTGATGCCATTTGCTCGTTTTTTGGCTTTGTATCAGGTTTGGTACGCCGTTTACGTGACCGCGGTGCCTTCCCGTTATCGTATTTGCCGGTAGCCAGCAGGAGGACTTCCTTCTCGGTGGTATCCTCATAAAAATGGACAGGGGCCTCTTCGAAGCTGAAATGACCGTCCCCGAATTCCCAATAGTAGTCATAGAAAGCGGGGGGTGCCCCTGCTATTTGTTGCAAAGGGGGCAACTGAGGCTGAACTTCCAGCCGGCTTCCGCTCATCCGGATCAGAAAGTCAGCCTGTCTGTCCTCGTCTTGGGCAAATAGATTACAACTCCACAAAGCTGAAAAAAGTAAAATCGGTAAGCAGCGCATGGTGATTAGTTTTTTGGCCTGAGGCTTAAAAGTTACGATGTTAGTTAACCAAGATAAGCGTTTACACGCAAAAAGCCCCCGGGCCAGGGCCCAGGAGCGTAGTTCAGGGATTATAAAAGCGGTTAATGTTACGGCAGGGCATCAATGGCGTCCACCAGATTCTGCTCAGTGCCGGTAGTCGTCTCGCCTATGGTGAAACTGTAGATATCGTTTTCGGCAACTGTCACGCCTTTGATGGCGTAGCGGAATGCCCCGGCTTCCTCGGTGACAAAAATGACGTGCATGTCCAGCCCGACCGGAATTTGCCCGTAGTGCTCGGAGAAATAGCCGGTTGCGCTATCGTAGGTATCCAGTTGAGCCAGGGTATTCGGTTCTCCATCGTAGGATAGATACACAGCGCTGTTATCGGCATCATAACCATCGGGGACCGCTACCTGCAGGGTGGTTTTGGGGCGGGGATCATTAAAGAAGCGGTCTACGTTAGTCCAGCCAAAATCACCGAAGGATACATAGTACTGCGCCTGCTGGCCTTCTCCTTCCACGAATACACGGTCGCCCTGCCCGTCGGCATCTTCTTTTTCTTCTTCCCAGGCAATGTTACCGTCCGCGTCAATCTGCCCTTCCCAAAGGGTCATAGCCGGGTCTCCACCTCCCGTCAGGCTGGAAGGCACGCGCAGCATCATAGGGCAGCCCGGGGTCAGCGCCTCGCCGTCCTGAGTAACTTCCACAAAAAATTCACCGCCGGAGACGAGGGGGGCAAGTGCTCCGCTCTCGGTAATCCCCATAGTTGGTTTATTAGTGACCAGCATGTTGCCCCGGCCGTAGAGTTCGACAAAAGCCAGTTCTACAGCGCCGGCCACTACACCGTTGTCATCTGTCAGGCAACCTGGGGCGATGTTAAGTTCTGCACCGCTTTCGGAAAGGAAATTCAGCCCATCTTCCGCCTGGAAAGTAGCGGTTTGAGTACGCGCCTGAATAGCTGCTTCCCGCAACTGATGGAAGTCTTCCGGATTAGGGCCAGCTACAGTGGCCGGTTCTTCTTTATCACAGCTGCTGAAAGTAATGGTGGCTGCAAAAGCAAGGATGGGAATGATTTGAAATAACGTTTTCATGACTCTTAGTTTTTATTGATTGTTATCCATTTTCACCCCCTTATCCACTGGTAAAGAAGAATCTTATGCGTTGAAATGTTAAGATTTTGTTAAGAACTTAACCTTTCCCATTAGCTGAAAAGCCCTATCTTGTCAAAAAGCCCATTCATGGCAGCCGCACAACCTTATCTAAAAGCATTACGGGAACGGGACGACCGGGGCATCCGG
>CAZNHN010000292.1:0-1140 GCA_964572415.1 uncultured Phaeodactylibacter sp. | reverse complement strand
CGAGGCTTTTGCGCCTGCCATTCGTCAGTGGGTGTGCAACAACAGCGGCACGCCCTCCGATGCCCAAGACCTTTTCCAGGAAGCGCTAATGGCGATTTACGACCGGTACTGCCTGCGCGGAGAAGCCTTTCAGGGCTCCTTTGGCGGCTTGCTGATGACCATTTGCAAAAGGCGGTGGTACGACCGGCTGTCCGGAAAAAAACAGGACGAAGGCATAAGAAATGCGGAAGCCAGCCGATATGAAGATGAAGCCGAAGCGTGGGAAACTGCCGGAGCAACCATTCAGCAGCAGCAACGGCAGCAGCGGTTGGAGCAGGTGTTCCAATACCTGAGCGAGCAATGCCGGAAAGTGCTAACTCTACTGATGACAGAGGGACTGACTGTTGAGGAGACAGCTGAACACTTAGGGGTCAGCTCGGCCAATACGGTCTACCAAAATAAGCACCGCTGTCTTTCCCGCTGGCGTCAGCTTTATTTTGAACAATACAATGATTAAGCCATGGAGGAGTCCAAACGCATAGATGATTACCTGAGCGGCAGGCTGAGCCCGGAGGCCCGGCAAGCCTTTGAAGAGGAGCTAAACCAAGACCCGGAGCTTCAAAAACAAGTAGCGCTACAGCGGGACATGACCTTTCTGCTCCGGCACCAAAAGGACAGGGCTGAGCTGAAAGGCCAACTGGAACAAACCGGATCGGACTTCTTTTCGGAAGCCACCTCTTCCCGTCCGGCGGCCCGGATACGCTATATCGGGTGGGCGGCAGTGGCGGCAGCAGCAGCGATTTTGCTGTTTGTACTCTGGCCCGTCTCCACCCAGCCGGACCTATACCAACAGTACGCCGAGTTTCCTCCACTCGCCCTTTCCGAAAAAAGCACCACTACTACGAATTGGGCCGCCACCGAACAAGCCTTCAACACCGGCGACTACGCTGAGGCTGCCCTGCAACTGGAGGACTACCTGAATGCCTTCCCCGAAGATCAGCAAGCCCGCCTCTACCTGGGTATTGCCAAAATGGAGACTAGTGAGCCCGAAGCGGCCCGCCGCTTATTCTCAGAGGTCATTGCGGCTGCTCCTGCCCTTTCCGATTATGCGGAATGGTACCGGGCGCTGAGTTATCTGAAAGGCAACACACCAGAAAGGGC
>CAZNHN010000291.1:906-7468 GCA_964572415.1 uncultured Phaeodactylibacter sp. | reverse complement strand
ACAGGAGAGAAAGACAAATAAGGGTACTTCTCTTGATAGGCCATTCCTAATGCCGTAGTTTTCAAACCTGTTTGACTACCTGAAGGCAGGCGATACGCTGGAGGCGTTTTTGCATGACTTCCCCTCTGTCCGTAAGGAACAGGTGGTAGAATTGCTTACTTTTTTTGAGAACTTTTTCCAGCTAAGCGTCAATAGCCATGACAACCATTTTGCCTGATGAGAACCTGCCTGCGCCGCTAAAAAAAGATTTTTCAGATGCGTTTCTGGTATTTACGGTTTACGACAAAGGTTGGCAATCCAAGAAGAACGGAGCGCTCTTGCAGGCGATAGATGAAGAAGGTATAGATTTTTTGATGAAGCTAGCGGGAGAGAAACTATGAGCCTACTCTACGGAATCAAACTGCTGGCGATTATATCTCCGCTTCCAGAAGCTGTCTTAACTCTACTAAATCTTGGTATTTAGTGTAATCAAATACCGATTTGGCATATTTGTAATAATCCTTTGGGGAGAAGCCTGGTAAATATTTGCACAGACTCTTCATAAAGTCTTTGCCTTGGAAGTAAACCAAAAACTGCTCCTCAGCAAAAAAGTGATCGTCAAAAAGCGCTAAAAATTCATCAAATATCCTGTCAAACTCCTCTTTTGTCCAGGCTTTTATTTTGCCTATGCTCTCCTGAATTTGTTCAAACCCCATTTCGCGGCAGAAGTCTTCTGATAAATCTTCCGGCAAGGTTCCACTTTTACCTGGAACGATATTTGTGCCGAAGTCAGTAGGTACGCGCATTTGGCCCAAGGTATGCCGGGCAGCTTGAAAAAACTTAATATCCTTGGCAGCATGCAGGTACTGATCTTTTAGGTCGTCACTGTTCCAAGACTTCCCCTCGGAGTAGGCTTTTATACAATCATAGGCCAGTAAATAGTTTTCTATCGTTGTCCTGTAACTGTAATAAACATAACTACCATCATTTTGGAGCGATTCTGTGTCTGGTACAGGTGCATCGAAGTCTCTATCGCGAAAGAAAATCTTAAACTTTGATTTAGCAACACCAGCTTCATATACCTGAATAGCACTTTTCGCTCCACGTTTACCTCCTATCGGCACTATTAAAACCCCTAACCCATCTACTACTTTTTCCAAGATATCAAAATCGTGGCTTCCTGCTTTTCCCTCGCAGTACACTTTGATAATATCACTCATGGCAGACGGATTATTTGCTCTTCTTCAAACATGGAGGTCACACTTTCAGAATGAGTGGTCAAGATAAACTGATTATTTTTTCCCAATTTACTTAATGACCTAACAAAAGCTTGCTGAAGTGGTGGATGCAGATGAAGTTCTACCTCATCAATAATTATGATAGAGTTATTGATATTCCAGCGTGCAAAATCAAGCAAAATGGGAAATATAGCTCGCTCACCAGCGGACATTTCTGATATCTCGTACTGATTAATACCATCGTACAAAAAAAAGTCAGGCGCACTAGCCTTCTCAAATGCGTCAAAGTTTGGTGCAGCCCCTACAAAGGATCGTTTCGGGAAAACAGTTTTATACAATTTGTGCAGCGCATCGTAAAAATCAAATTGCCTCCCCTTTAAATCGCGTTTACCTTCTTTAATAGCTATATGGAAAGAGTATGCACTCGCTAAAAAAGACCTCATCCAATCCAGCTGAGGCTTTTCAACATCAAACGTATTTGAGATACTGTACGAAGTTCGCTGTTCTGTATACCAATATATATCCCCGACCCGATTAAAGAGTTCGTTCTTCTGCTCCACATACTTGGTTAGTCTTTTTGCAAACTGATAACCGCTAAACTGATAGTATGCATTTGCCCCCAAATCAGTATTAACCTTTTGACGATTGTGATCATAAGCTAAGGTGATTTCCAAATTTTCTGCGGGCACTCCTAGTTGCACTCCCTTTTCTATAAGCTCCTGAGCATAAGATTTCGTGGCCGCCACTTCCTTTTCGGTAAATTGGTAAGTACACTTGATATTTAGAGGAACCCCCCCTGACTGAATATGGCTATGATCAAAGCCTGGCCAATCAAGAGATTCGGCAGAAAAATGCTCCCTGGTCGCTGTTGCGGTCACAAGCACTATTGCCTGAAGCAATGAAGACTTACCTGATCCATTATTACCTACAATCAGCGTTACGTCCGAACCATCGTATTGATTATGATCCCAGAAATCAAAAGATTGCTGATTGACAAATTTTTTAAAACTACTTATTTCTACCTTGGATACTCTCATAAGCCAAATTTGGACACCTAAAGATACAGACTCTTATCTCAAAACCCTAGATTAAATTCACCCAGAAACGGTATAGCGCCATACTTCCCTTTGATGTAGTTGCGCTCGTAGCTTTCATTTTCCCGGCTTTTATTCTGCAACCCATTACTTTTATTTATATTCCCGTCTCTAAACAGCAGGACATCTATGGACTCCAACTTCCAATTCCTCCGTGAGGGCTGGCCCGAAGTATTCCAAAACGCACAGCAGGCCGAAGCCCACGGCATCACCGCGCCCGTTACCTCTGTCTTCTACAGCCGCCTGACGCTGGAGCTGATGGTCAACTGGCTGTACGAAAATGACGGGGAGCTGGAAGCGCCTTATGATACGGCCCTGTCTTCGCGCATGTACGAGCGGACCTTCCGGGAGATTTTGCCACCGAGCATGTACAAAGAGCTGCACATCATCCGCAAAGAGGGTAATAATGCCGTGCATACCGGCAAAACCTCTCAGTACAAAGCGCTGGCGATGCTTAAGTACCTGCACCGCTTCCTGGGCTGGTGCGCCCGCCTGTACAGCGAAGAGCGGCCTGAGGTACCGACCTTCGAAGACCACTTTATCCCCGCCAAAGGCACGGCAGAGAAAAGCAGGGCACAGTTGGAGCGCATGCAACTGCAGGTGGAGGAACGGGTGGAGGAGCTGCAAAAGGAACGCCGCCGCCGGCTGCAGGCCGAAGAGGAAGCCGCCCGCCTGAAAGCGCAGCTGGAAGCCCTGCAGGCCATCAAATCCCAGAATAAAGCCGCGGGCAACGTGCTGCCGCCACCGCCAATGAGCGAAAAGGAAACCCGTGAAATCTTCATCGATGTGCTGCTCCGGGAAGCCGGCTGGGATATTGATGCACCGAATGTGCGGGAGTACCCGGTGGAAGGCCTGCCCGTGGCGGTCAACAAAACAGGGCGGGGCAATGCCGACTATGTCCTCTGGGGCCAAAATGGTAAGCCACTGGCGGTCATTGAGGCCAAGCGCACGAGCAAAGAGGCCTATCAGGGGCAGCATCAGGCAGAACTCTATGCCAACTGCCTGGAGCGTATGCACGGGCAACGGCCGATTATCTTTTTCACCAATGGCTACGAAAACTGGATTTGGGATGACACCTTCTACAGTGCCCGCCCAATTTCCGGTTTTCTGACCCGGGAGGAACTGCAACTGCTTATAGACCGGCGGCAAAGCCGGCAGGATATCCGCAAGCTCAGGCCCAATACCGAGATTGCCGGGCGCCATTATCAGATGGAAGGCATTCAGCGCGTCATGGAAACCTTTGCGAAGGAAGCCGATGGCCAACTGCGGGGCGGCAAGCGTTCCGCGCTAATCGTGATGGCAACCGGAGCGGGCAAAACCCGGACGGCAGCGGCAATCGTAGAGCTGCTATCCAAAGCCAACTGGGTCAAACGGGTGCTCTTCCTGGCCGACCGCAGCGCGCTGGTCAAACAGGCGAAGAAAGCTTTTAAACAACATACGCCTCACCTCAGCGCCATCGACCTTACGCAGGAAAAGGAAGAAACGGACACCCGTCTTGTTTTCTCCACCTACCCTACGATGATGAACCGTATAGATGGTGCCCGCAGCGGAGACGCCCGTTTGTTTACGCCCGGCCACTTCGACCTCATTATCGTGGATGAGGCCCACCGCTCGGTTTACCAGAAATACAATGCCATCTTTGAGTACTTCGACGCGCTGCTGCTGGGCCTGACCGCCACGCCCAAAGATCAGGCAGATAAAGACACCTATGAGTTGTTCGACTGCGAAGTGCGCAACCCCACCTTCTCCTACGATATCGAGGAAGCCGTCCGCGATGGCTATCTGGTGCCGCCCCGGGGCGAAAAGGTCAACCTTGGATTTGTCCGCCGGGGCATCCACTACAATGACCTTTCCGAAGAAGAGCAGGCCGAATACGAATCCACTTTTCGGGATGAGGCCGGGGAAGTCCCGGAGCACATCGACGCTTCCGCCATCAACAGCTGGCTGTACAACCACGATACCATCGACAAAGTCATTGACCACCTCATGCAGAAGGGGCAGCGGGTAGCCGGCGGGGACAAGATCGGGAAGAGTATCATCTTCGCCAAGAACCACCGGCACGCCAAGCTCATCGAGCAGCGTTTTGACAAGCTGTACCCGCAGTACGGCAGTAAATTTTGCCGGGTCATTGACAACTACGATCGTTTTGCGCAGCAACTCATTGAAGACTTCTCGGACATCGCCAAATACCCACAGATCGCTGTTTCGGTGGATATGCTGGATACCGGCATCGACATCCCCGAGCTGCTCAACCTGGTCTTTTTCAAGCCGGTCTACTCCCGCGCCAAGTACTGGCAGATGGTGGGCCGAGGTACCCGCCTGTGTCCTGATTTGTTTGCGCCCGGTGAGGACAAGGCGTTTTTCTACATTTTCGACTTTTGTGGCAACCTGGAGTTCTTTGAGCACAATCCGGACGGGCTGCAAACCAAAGTGCCGCTGCGCCTCTCACACCGTATTTTCCAGGCCCGCTTGCAACTGGCACAGCTGATCAAACAGCAGGACCCTGCCGACACTTTCCGGCAGGAACAACTTGACTTTTGCCATAGTGCCGTCAGTGCCCTCTATGCGCAACGGGACCACTTCCGCATACAGATGAAGCTGGGCGAAATCGACCCACTGCGTGACCGCGCCCAATGGAATGATCTGGGCGACAGCGAGATTGAGCAGATTACTAACTCCCTTGGTCCGCTCATTGAACTGGACGACCCGGATGAAGCCGCCAAACGCTTTGACCTGCTGATGCATGAGCTTTATGCCCTGCGCATCAGTGGCGATGAGGCACAGGAACCCTACCTGCGCAAAATACAGCGCCTGGCCGGTCAACTGGCCGGCATGCACAATATCCCTGCTATACAAAAGGCCATGCCCCACATTCAGCGGGCGCAGGATGCTGCCTTTTTACAGGAAGCCACGCTGCCGGAGCTGGAAAGCATACGCAAAGCCCTGCGCGGGCTGCTGCACATCATCCCCCGGCGGGAACGGAAGGTCTACGAAACGAACTTTAAGGATCAGATCGACGGGACAGAGGCGGCAGAAGTGCTGCGGGGTATCGAGTCCATGGACAACTACCGGCAGCGTGTGGAACGCTACGTGCGGGACAACCGGGAACACATTGCCATCCAAAAACTACGCACCAATCAGCCGATCACAGCTGCTGAGCTACAGGAACTGGAGCGCCTGCTCTTTGAAGACGACCCGGTGGCCCGGGAAGCCCTCGAAAAAGAGCTGGGCGACCAACCACTCGGTACTTTCATCCGCAGCCTCGTGGGGCTCGACACCAGGGCTGCCAAGGAAGCCTTCGCAGATTTGCTCCACCAAAGCCAACTCCGCGCCGATCAAATGACCTTCCTCAACCGCCTGATTGACTACCTGGCGGTCAACGGCACGATCCAAAAACGGATGCTGATGCAACCACCCTTTACCGACCTGCACGACATGGGCATCTTCGGCATTTTTGATGATGATGCGGAGCGGGCGAAAATCATCAGTATTATCGATGCGATCAACCGGAATGCGGAGGCGGGGTAAGCAGTATAAAAGAGCAGGCGCAGGCCACAGTTACTGCTGAGCAACCCACACCTACCCTCCACATCCTCCCTTAATGCCGGTGCCCCGGCTCATAAATCAGCCGGATAAAGGTACTCAGCCGCTGGTTTTCCCGTTCTACAGGGATGCCGGCCACAATACCGACCAGCAAGTTGTCGGCCAGCCCGACCCGCATCTGCGGGCGGATGACCATATCGAAATCGCCCCGCTTAAATTCCTGATTGAACTCCACACCAATGAAATTCCGGGTGCCGGTAATCATGTAATGGAAGTTGAAGTTGGCTTGCCAGGATTGACGCATATCCATACCATGGATCGCCTCCAGGACCGGGCCGGTATACAGCAGGGTGTGGTAGTGCGTCCCCCACCGCTTAGCCATCACCAAAAAGGGGTTAAAAATGTGCCCTTTGAGCATGGACGTGCTTCCGTACATCGAAAACTCCGGCAATTCGAATTCATGGATGTAGCCCAGGGCCATAGAGGTACTTTTCTCCTCACTGACCAAAAAGGTGTACTGGGCAGCCATTTTCAGGCTATTCAGACGACTACCGGGCGCAGACATGCCTTCCTCTGTCGGAAAATGAAAAGTAAAGGGTAGTTCTACCTCTAGCCCTAACCGGTCAACTGGGGCCCATTCGTACTCCACCAATGCTTCGTAGGTATCAAAATCTTGATTGTCAGTAAGCCCAAGGCCTACATTCCATT
>CAZNHN010000291.1:0-896 GCA_964572415.1 uncultured Phaeodactylibacter sp. | reverse complement strand
GTCACGAATGAGATCAATGTAGAGGGGCTCGGCATGTAGCACTTTTGGGCGTAGCCCTCCTTGTTCGACTTCCAATACGTAAAGACTATCCTGTTCGGCGGGGCTTTGTGCACATAGCATCAAGGGTAGGCTGGATACTACGAGTATCGCCTGATATATCAAACGTTTCATGTTTTATGGTTTCTACAGGCATAGCAGGGCAGTGTATAGCCATGGCTGTACCTGGATTAATGAAAGATTATAAAATTCAAAAGGGATATGTCAAGTGTCAGGACAACAAGCAGTCCGGCGGTGGGGTAAGGGGAGTGTGCCATACATCATCCGGTTGCAGCTGACGCAGCTGTGTCCATTTGTTACGACATGCTTGATCGCCGGGTACGGTAGGCAAAGTAGATCGAAAAACAAAGAGGTCGGTACTGGAGCGCTTTTTCAAAACCGTTTTACTGGCATCATCATCATCGTATTCCTCAAAAAAGTCCTCGCACTGGAATACGCCTTCTATCAATACCTCTAGTATGCTTTCCATCTCGTTGTAGGAAAGGTCTTCAGCTACGGCATCAGAATAGAGGTCAGGTGGATCTACCACCCCATTCAGAAAAACTGCCCCCATGAAGGTGATTAGCAGTCTAAAAAACAGCCTGTTTCGCAGTTGGCCAATGAGCATAACACGGATTTACCCTTCAAAGATAGCTATTCCACTCAAGTCCATGTGCGTTGCTCAACTCAATTAACATTTGTGCTCTTGAGCAATTCCCTTCCCAAATTTGCGTACCTTCACCAGTAAAAGCACTTTCATGAAACATCTTCCCTTGTTCTTTTCTCTACTATTCCTAGCTGCCTGTAGCGCCCCTTCCTCCTCCGATACGGAGCTTACCGGCCAATGGCAAGGCACCCAA
>CAZNHN010000290.1:459-7525 GCA_964572415.1 uncultured Phaeodactylibacter sp. | reverse complement strand
AGCCTCCCCTGAGCATCCAGCACTTCCAGTGTTGTGTTACGGCTCCCCTGCGGCAGCTGAAGATAAACCTTGCCTGTGGTGGGATTCGGGAAAGCTTCCAGCTTACTTACAGTGCCGGGCAGGCTTTCATCATTAGCCAGCGTTTGATCGTAGATTACGAGCGTATCGCCACCGGGCAAGTCATAATCCAGCGTATCGCCTGCCGCATCAATCAGATATACCCCCCTGACCTGAGTAGGGAATGGCGTTTCGGGTACAGACCGACCCATGATTATATCGGCACTTACAATGAAGTTCACAGTGGCCAGTCGGCTAAAGCCATTACTGCCGACGCCACTTTTCTGGCTCCAGGCCAAATCATAACGGCCCTGCCCAAACTCCACGAGGTCACGGCGCACGGTCAGCAGGTCTTCAGAATGCCCCAGAAAGGCCTCATCGTTGTAATCCACCGTGATGGAATGCGGTACAGTAAGCCCAACCGGGTAGTCAAAATTCAGGCTTATGCTATGCAAACCTTCTACAGGGTGGTCTGTATCGCCCACATAAAGCCCTGCACTAAAGGAAAAGTATTCCGGTGTATTGTTATCTATGGTAAAGCTTTCCTGGTCAAACTCCAGATAGACTGGTGCAGCGCCTGGTGTAGGTGCTGTCACGACAGCATTATCCGGCATGTAGTTGAAATTAATGGCATCGACATCCATTTCATCAATAAAGCCATCACCATCACAATCGAGGTGCTTAAAATCAACTGCCCCTGCAAACTCCTGCCAGTCATCGCTAAAGTTGGGCGCCCAGGCAATAGGATTGTCGGGGTCAGGGAAGACCGTCCGCTCCGGCCCGGCGCTACCGTAGCCCAGTCCGATATTGACCAGGTCATAAATGTTAGGCAGGCGGTCTCCGTTTGCGTCACCGGGCCAGACACAATCGGTTTGTGCACAAAGGTCATTAGGTGAATCCGCGAAAATAGTCTCACAGTAGGTATCCGTACAGCCCTCTGCCGTCCAGATGGTCAGGCAAACTGTAGCAGTATCGCCCGGTAATTCCAGGTAAGCGCTATTACCCATTGGATTATATGAAGGATCTTCCACACCATTGATGGTCACGACAGCACTGTCGAAAGA
This sequence comes from uncultured Phaeodactylibacter sp., assembly GCA_964572415.1. Classification (GTDB taxonomy): domain Bacteria; phylum Bacteroidota; class Bacteroidia; order Chitinophagales; family Saprospiraceae; genus Phaeodactylibacter. The sequence goes on along the minus strand of CAZNHN010000290.1, from coordinate 6,404 downwards.
AGTTGAAATATTAAACAGATATACGTTTTGACCGGAAACGAACGAGAATAAAAAGCCTGCCTGACAGGAAGGTGGCGGACAGGCACCGGGCGTCCAGGACGTAACGCCAGACCAGTTCTCTGCTGCACAGGCATTGATGTAAGTCTGACCATCACAGCCGCAAACGGGATCTGCAATGGTAGGGCAAATTACCGTTTCATCAATTTGCTGAGGATCAATACAGTCTTCCTGGGCCGGTAAAGTGTTAAACACAAGAAAAAACACCCCGGTAAAGATCATGCAAAAACGTAAGAACTTCATGTGTATCATTTTGTATAGACCATCCATGATTCAAAAATGCACTTTAATGACTTTGCACCAAAGAACAAAAATCGTATTTTGTCAAAAATTACCAGCATGATTTTTTAAATAAAAAACTGACATTCAATGCATTAACCTGATTAAACCTAATGAAATGTTCGTCCTTTAAAAATGCTAAGCCCTAAGCTTCTTTCGTTTTTATCCGCTTTTTCCTCGCGGGACAGGTCTCAGTTTGACCGGTTTCTGCAATCTCCTTATTTCAATGAGAGCAAAACGCTGTTGGCGCTCTTTCAACACCTTAACAACAGAATACCTGACGAAGGGATGCACGTGCTTCAACAGGACAAACAACTGGACAAGAGGGTTGTTTGGAAAAAGTTGTATGGAAAGGCGCCCTACAAAGATGGCACACTCAGGCGAATATGCTCAGAACTGCTGCAACTCGCCTACCAATTCACCTACATAAACAACTGCATTTCAGCAGAGAAAGAAGAAATTATAGCCGTACTAAACACCGTAGCAGAGCCCCATCAGGAAAAGCATTTCCGGGGACTATCCCGAAAGTTTAACGCCCTTCAACAAAAAGAGAATCGTCCGGAGGAAGACCAATACCGGCAGTTTTATGATTACCACCTGGCCTGCCATAAGCAACTGGAGGCCCGCGCAGAGAAGCAGACTGATTTCTCTCACCTGGAAAAAGCAGATTATTACCTAAACTGTTCCTACTACCTGCATAAACTCCGGCATTACTGCGATGCACTGGGCTATGGCTTGTTCTCTGCGCAAAAACCGGATATCCGAATCCCCAGGTCCCTGTTCCGGGAAATTGAGCAGGGAGGATACGCCGACAAAGAGCCCTGGCTGCGCGCTTACCTCCTGGTGGCCAGACTTTTTGAAGCTGAGGATGGAGAGGACCTGTTTTATCCGCTTAAATCCGCCTTCTTCGATCATATTGTAGGACAAGTCCCTGAACCAGATGCCAACGCCCTTTGCATTCACCTTAGCAACTACTGCATCATCAAAAAAATCAATGCCGGAGAAGCCCATTTCTTCCATGAACTATTTGACGTTTACCGGAAAGCTATTGAGGCCGGGCTGCTTATGAAAAACGGTATCCTTAGCTATCAGGACTACAAAAACATCATCACAGTAGGGTTGCATATCAAGGAGCTGGACTGGGTGGAATTCTTTATTCAAAACTATACGGAAAGGCTTCCTGAGGAACACCGCCAAAATGCACATACCTATAATCTTGCGAAAGTCTACTTCCATCAGGAAAAGTACGATGAGGTCATCGCTCAATTGCGGGAAGTGGAATATGAGTCTATTGTTTACACCCTGGGCAGCAAATTACTGCTGCTGCTGACCTACTTTGAAATGGGGGAATTCCTGGCGTTGGACTCTTTGCTGGACAGCTTCCGCATCTACCTGAGGCGCAACCGGGAAATTGCCCGCGATGTCAAAGAGCAGTATGTCAACGTTATACGGTTTACCCGCCGCCTTTCCAGGGTCAGCCCCGGCGATGACCGCGCGCTGCAAAAAATCGAACAGCAAATACGCGCGTGTGAGGCCCTCGCCTCCCGGCAGTGGCTGCAGGAAAAAATTGCGGAAATGCGGAATTAATTGCTACTCCACCGTCTTCAACCGCCAGGCCAGGCCCACCGCAATCAAACTCATTGCCATAGCGATATAGCCAACGTACTCGTAGTCCATCAGGGAACCATCTCCATTTTCCTGTACGATCAGACCTGCCACAAAAGAAGACAGCCCCATTGCCATTTGGTTGATAGAGGTACGGACGCTCATGAAGCTGCCCCGGCTCTCCGGGCGTACTACGGAGGTCACCATCGTGGTAGCCGGCACATTACGGCCGCTGGCCACTACAAAGAAGCTGGACGTTACAGTCAAGGCCAGTGCAATGGAAGCGGTATCCAGATTGGTGATGGCATAGATTGAGGCCAACGCGCCCAAACTGGCAAAGGTGAATACCCGCGCATGCCCAAACCGGTCAGCCAAGCGCCCAAAAAACGGCAACAGAAAAATCGTCAGTGTCCCACCCACCGCATAAATATAGGTCACCTGATGGTCCGAAAAGCCAATATTGAGCTGCATGTACGGGGCAATGAAGGGGATAATGGTGAAGTGCCCCAGCATCAGGATAGTGGTAAACAACAGCGCCATTCGCTGATTGCCATCTTTGAAGATATTGCCCATAACCCGAAAGGGGTTGCGCTGCACGCCTTCTCCCTCCAGGTGCCGGTTGAGTGCCGGAATGAAGAAGAAGATCAGGACCAGGACAACCGCAGCAATACTACCAATGACAAAAAAGGTGGTCCGCCAGCTAAAGGATGCGGCCAGGTACAGTCCCGCCGGCACGCCCACAACAGAAGCAGCAGAAAAGGCTGTCATCACTACCCCCATTGCCTGTCCACGGCGTTTCAGAGGAATGGCATCACCAATAATGGAGAGGACCAAAGCAGAAAGCACCCCACCGAAAGCGCCGGTGATACTGCGGGCAGCCAGAAAGATGTAATAATCATTAGCCAGTCCACAGGCAAAGGTGCCCAGCGTGAAGCCCAGATAGGTGAAGACCAGCGCTTTTTTCCGGTCAAACCGGTCGATATACATGGCACTGAGGAACCCCACCGCGAAAGCACTTAGCGCGTAGGCAGATACGATCACGCTAAATTGCTGCGGGCTGATGTCAAACAGTTGCATAAACTGCTTGCCCAGCGGCATGATGATCATAAAATCGATGATGTGTGTGAATTGCACCATCGCCAGAAGGAAAAGCAGCAGCTTTTCGTTCATGACGGGTGTTTGGGATGCTTCCAGTGCAGGTTTGACCATTTTTTTGCGGCTTTCGAACGCAAAGTCAAACCTGCAAGCCCGGAGAATAGTTTCGGCCTTCCCAATAAATTCACGAAACGGAGCGCCTACTTTTCAAATCTAAGCCAGCGGGCACTGTAGGCATCAAGGGCAATGCGCTGCCCCTGCTCCAGTTCTTCTCCGGTAATCGGGTCGCTTACCGCCTTGTAGTCGTACTTTCTGAAAAGCAGCGACACTTCCTTTGCTTCATCGTCATTCACGAAGAAGTAGTGGTCGGCATCCGGAGCAGCCAGCCGGTAAACGATGGCATCTTCGCAGCTGTAGGGAGAGACCAAATCACCCATTGTGTGCCTGATGGTCCAGTCTTCCATAAACTCATTGCCGGGCGCTTTCATAGCGAAAGAAGCATCGGCGCCCAGGATAAGCGCTTCCCCCTTGCCGTACTTATGGCAGGTGACCGAAGGCAAACCTGATTGGAAGGTCTCCAAAACTTCTGCAGTAGTTGGCGTAAGCTCAAAGTAAAACCCATCCAAAGCATGGTTGTCAATCTTTTGCACTACGTTATTGGAGTACTGCATATCTGCGATGGAAGCGCCAAATATTTTTTCAAAGGCCGTCCCTTTTCCCGTCTTCAGCACGCGGCCCTGAGCATCCCACCAGCCACCGGGCGCATCAAGCACCAAACGACCGCCGTTCTTCACGTATTCATCCAGAATGGGGAACAGCTCATCATTGATAGCGGCCTGCGCCGGCATGTAAATGACTTTATAGCGCTTGCTCAACCCTTTGGCTAAATCCTTTGGCGTGACATGCTCCCAGGGAATATTCGCATTAATCAGCGCCCGGCTGATGCCTATTCTTGCCTGCACAGGGTAATGCTTGAAGTGCGTGCGGCCCGGACCGGCATTAGCAGCCCAGATCGCCTCGTTATCCCAATTGACCAACACGCCGACGTAGGGCTCTTTGTGTGCCTGCCACAGCTCATCGCGGTACTTATCGGCCGCTTTGGCAATCTTACCCGCCACAATGGCCCGGGGGCTTGGCTCCATCTGCCGGTTCAGCAAGGCATACTCTCCGGACTCCCACCCGGCATTACGATAATTCCAGGACCAGAGCCCAACCCCCTTAAATCCGCCTGCGAGGTAAGACAACAGCAACTGCCGCATGGTACCTTCATTCACTGTAAAGCCGGCTGTTTCAAAGTTGGCAAAGATATCCCAGCCTTTCCCACCGGAAAACTGCTGAGGGCCACCGGTGCTTTCCCAGGTTGCTGCCCAACCGCCCTTGAACCAGTCCGTGGCAATAGAAGACTGCATATAAATACATGGTGCAACCTCATAGTCCACTTCTTCAAAGTGCCACGCCAGGTGAATGGACGGATAAAAGGAGCCCCGTTCGGTCATCGTTTCCGCAATACCTTCCATATCCGTAGCCCGGGAAGCAAAAGGCAGGAATAGCCCCATCTCGCCGCCGGCACGGGTGGGCTGCTCCGGGTACCTGTTTTGTTTGTAGAATCTGACATTCTCCAGGTACATATCGGCCTTGAAGCGCAGAATGTCCCGTACACGGCCGTACTCTCTTCCGCTTTTAGGGATGATTACATATTCTCCCTTTTCATTGTACTCCACCAGGGGGTCGTTTTCAAAGTCTTTCCAGGAAGTGTAAGGTTCCCCTCTGATCCCGACTTCATACTGATTCCATGCCGTACTCAGCTCCGCTACGGTTTTATACTTTTTCCGGATCCACTCCTTAAAAAGGGGCACATCGTCCGGCCGTAGCTCTGAATCCGGCACATGGTCATACCGCTCGTATTCATCTGCTCCGGGCAGAGGGTCACGCCAGGTAGAGATATGCTTTTCCAGCACCTTGGTCTGATATGCCCACATTTTGGGGTGCTCCCTTGCTTCCTGAACAGACATATCCTCCGGCAAGCCTATTTTGGCCAGCAACTCGGGAGTAATGTCTTCCCAGCCGCCCTGCCCGTACCAGAAAGGAATGATGCCTTCTTCCAGTGCGATTTTGAGCGTTTCTTTTGTTGGCCACTCAGGGGTCGACATGGTTTGTTTCAGGTTAGTAAAGCCCAGCTCTTTCATCATCCGAAAATGATGGCGGAGATCCTCCTCCGTTGCACCCGCCCATGGCAGGAACACCACCCCAAATGGCATCGGGGCAATTTTCTTAAACTTTTGCTGCATGGGGCTATCATGCATGCTATCGTATAAGTCATGGTAAAACTCGTCCGCCTGTTGCCCTAATGACAGGTTAGCCCAAAGAAGAGCCGCAAAAATCAATACAACCTTATCTACGCTCATTGCTCAGTTTATTTTGAAGAATAGTATTGTAGTCTGGCAAAAGGTGCCGCTCCATAATGCCTGCCATCCAGGCCGCTCCATGCCCATTGGGATGTATCCGGTCAGGAATTATACAACACGGATTGTGGCCCTCTATAAACAGGATTCCCCTCACACCCTGCAACCTCTATCGGAATTGCATTCCTGATTAAAGACCACTTTGGGCAAAAGATGTCACTGTCTTCTTTTGGAAGAACAAGTAAAGATTGAAATGAATGATTTGCGACCTGTGGAGCGCCGGGCTCAGAACCCTAAGCCTTGATCTTCGGATAACAGATATAATGCTTACGCACTGCTTTAGACTGTATATCGTAATCGGTGCTCTCTGACATGGGGCGCACCTGCCCGTTCTTTTTCAAAATTTTGATCTCGTCTTTGCTTTTGCGGTAGGCAGCGTTGGCTTCTTCACCTTGAATAAAAAGATAATCCAGGGCACTTTCATCCAGCTCACTCCAGTCTAATACG
>CAZNHN010000290.1:0-436 GCA_964572415.1 uncultured Phaeodactylibacter sp. | reverse complement strand
CATAGCTGACCTCCAGCCGGAACAGACGCCGGTTGATGAGGCACTGCGACAGGTAAGCCAGCACCTTGTCTGAATGGTGCTGCCAGTATTTGAAGGCAGTCATCACATCGTAGTCGTCAAGGGCCGCAAAGCGTTGGAGCAGGGCGCTGCGATTTTGCTCAAAGTCAGCAGCAGTGGGAGCGCCATTGAGGAAAAAACTTAAAGCCGGTGGCGCTTCCACTGCTTCGCCCTGTTTGACCAGGTCTTTGGCGCGGTTCAGCGCAACGATCATCATTTGCTCAGCTGAGAGGACCGTTTTGTGCAGGTACACCTGCCAGTACATGATGCGGCGGGCAATGAGGAATTTCTCAATGGAGTAAATGCCTTTTTCCTCCACCACCAGCTCACCGTCCCGCACTGCCAGCATTTTGATGATGCGGTCGTACCCTATCACGCC
>CAZNHN010000289.1:0-7538 GCA_964572415.1 uncultured Phaeodactylibacter sp. | reverse complement strand
TTTCCTTAATGGTGGTTTCCAGGTCTGATTTGGCCTGAAGGATGTCGTCCCGCTGTTTGGTGATGTTCTCCGCACGCTCCTTCATCTCATCGAAGGCTTCCACGGCCATGGGGTTGATCTCTCCGTAGTTTTCCAGTCGGCCGCGCAGGCGGTCTACTTTCAGAGCGATTTCCTCCTCCGGCATACCCAGGGCCGGCTCCTCATTGATGATGTCGTTGATCTCAATATTGAATTCGATGCGCAGGCGCTGAGCCACGGAGCCTACCTTGTACTTGACATCATTGACCTTATCCTTAAGCGTATTCACCAGGATTTGTGCGTCCTGCCGCTGCTTGTTGAGCTTGCGGAGCTGATCTTCCAGTTCGTTTATGCCGCCACGGGCTTTATAGTAGGTCTGCTCGGCCTCAGTGAGTTTGGCTTCCCGCTGCTTGCGCAGGTCGTAAGATTCCAGCAGCTGCTTTTGGAGAGCATCCGTGGCATCCTGCAATTCCCGGATTTCGAGCTGCGATTGCTCCAGCTTTTGGGCGTTGCCGGAAACGGTCGTGTTGGCTTCCTGTAGTTGCTTTTCGCGGAAGCTCAGTTCGCGCTGCAGGGCCGATACTTTATTCTGCTGCCGGATGAACTCAATGTTCTTTTCATTGAAGGCCGTGGAAGCGGCACTCATTTTCTCCGCTACGTCCCGGTAGGTGATATCGGTGTCGGCAATGCGCTCCTTCAGCAGACTGACTTCCCGTTTTTTCACCCGGAGCAAGCCATCCATCTCCTCGTTTTCGCGGTCCAGCGATGTGACCCGGTCGGTGTGCCCCTGCAGCTTATCCTCCGCTTCTTTGATGAAGGACTCGAAGTTTTCGAGGCGGGTGGCATGTGCTGTTTTCTCCTGCATCAGCTGATTGAGCTGACGGCGGGCTTCCTGAATGTCCCGCTCAGTACGCCGGGCCTTGAGCTGATCCATGCGGTCCTTGAGGCTGTAATAGGCAGACGATAGCTTGTCTTCCTCCCGTTCCAGCTTCCGGATTTCCTTTTCGAGGACTTCCAGATTTTTCTTGCGACCAATTTTTTTACCTTCAAACAGGCCGATAGACCCGCCCGACACACTGTAGCGCCGCTGAATGAACCGCCCGCTTTTGGAGAGCAGCACATAATCACTGTCCTCAATTGCGCCCTTAATTTCTTCCTGATCGGTCACCAGCACATTTTCCAGCAGGTGGGCCACCAGCTTGCGGTAAGCCGGGTCGGTTTCCACCAAATCAAAAGCCTGTTGGGTATCGGGCAGCATTGCCATCGGGGGTACGTAGCGCTCGAAAGCATCGAGTAGGAAGAAGTTGGCCTTGCCCTTTTGGGTGCTGTTGAGCAGGCGGATAGCTTTGTAAGCCGCTTCCAGGTCCGGCACCACGTAGTAGTTCAGGTAGGGCTCGAGGTAGTTCTCGATGGCGACCCGGTAGTCTTCCTTAACGTAGATGAGGTCAGACAACAGGGGCGTTTCCGAATTCCACTCTTTGGATTTGGCGGTGCTCAGGAACTTAATCGACTCCGGAAAGCCCTCCAGGCTTTCGACCATGCTTTTGGTCAGCTGATACTCATTACGGCGGGCATCGAGGGTACGGTTGACTTTAGTGCGTTGTTTATTTAGGTCGTCGAGTTCCTGATCGGTTTTTTCGAGCTGCTGTTGGCGTTCCTCCTCGGCTTTTTCGAGGCTTTCCACAGCGGCCTGCCGTTCGGCCTGCTGAGCCTCCAGGGTTTTCATCTTGTCCTGTAAACCGACAATCTCCGTTTTCCGGCGGTCGATTTCCTCCAATCCACGCTTAAGTTCGCGCTGACTGCTTTCAATCTGATTGGTATTGATGGCTTTCTGCTTCTCCAGCTCGAAGGTTTCCCGCTCCAGGGCTTGCTGTTGGCTGACCACATCGTCCAATCCGGCTTTCAATTGCCCATGGTCTTTTTTGATGGCCGCCAGCTGTTCTTCTGCCTGATTCAGCTCTTCTTCCAGGCGGGCTTCGATGCGCTTTTCGCCATTCAGCTCGGAGCGGTACTGCTCGATGTCTTCCTCCAGCTGCCGGATGCGGACTTTTGCGTTTGCGGTTTCCTGATTGAGCTTTTGCAGGTTGTCTTCCAGGAACTGCTGCTTCTGCTGTTGCATCCGCTTGTCGTTCTCCATACCGCGGATGTTGCCCACCAGGTTGTTCAGCTCGCGCTGCCGCTCGGAAAGAGCCTGCTCCTTATCCAGATTAGCTTTGCGCTCCTGTTCCAGGGCGGCTTCCCGGGTATTAATTTCCACATCGTACTGCCGGTAGTTGTCCTCCTCCTGTGTCAGTTTCCTGCGTAGTTCTTCCTGCTGCTGTTTGAGGCTGCCGATTTTGAGAATGGCCAGTTCGGTGCTGTAGTTTTTGTACTTTTCCTTGAGCTCGAAGTACTTGCGGGCACGTTTGGCCTGCTTTTCCAGCGATTTCAGGTTGTTGTTGATCTCAAAGAGCAGGTCCTCCACCCGGTCGAGGTCTTCCGAAGTATGCTTCAGCTTATTGAGGGTCTCGCGCTTGCGGACTTTGTACTTGGAAATACCGGCGGCCTGCTCAAACATCTTGCGCCGGGAGTTGTCCTTATCGGCCAGGATGTCGTCCACCATCCCCAAGGCGATGATGGCGTAGGAATTGGAGCCAATGCCTGTATCGAGAAAAAGAGAAGTAATGTCCTTGAGGCGGCAGGTGACGCCGTTGAGCCGGTACTCGCTGTCCCCGCTGCGGTAAAGCATACGCGTGATGGTAAGCGTATGATACTCGGTAGGCAGGAGGTTTTTGGTATTCTCAAAGGTCAGGGAGACCGAAGCCACGCCGCCCGCTTTGCGCCGTTTGGTGCCGTTGAAGATCACGCTCGACATGGAGTCCAGGCGGAGTTCCCGGCTTTTCTGCTCTCCGAGCACCCAGCGGATGGCATCCACGATATTGGATTTACCGGAACCATTGGGCCCCACTATGCCAATGACGTCCTCCTCGAAGTTGATGACCGTTTCGTTGGCAAAACTCTTGAACCCCTTTATTTCCAGCTGCTTCAATCTCATAGCCCACAAAAATAAAACATTCCGGGACATTGAAAACCGGAGGGGCGGTATATTTTATCCACAACGTGTTCTCCGAGGCTATTTAAAAACATTGGGGGAAGGGACCGCCTACGTAAAGACTATGGCGGTCAGAGCGTGCCCCCCGGTGCTGACGCCCGGCGCGCTCCTTTCGCCGGGCGTCCTATCTAAGGCTTATTTGAGAACACCGGGGGAAGGGAGTGCCCCCGGTGTTAGGGGCGATCATTTAACGATTAACTCTCTTTTAAGGTTACTGAATCGGCAGCGCTGTGGCCGATATCGACTCCTTCAACTCGTAATTCGTCTTCAATGGTTGTAGAGATGATTTGGTAAGGCCATGGTTGTGATCGCCTGCCAGGTAACTTCTCACCCGCTGATTTCATAAAAAATTAAAGCTTCCGGGCATTGAAAACCGAAGGGGCGGTATATTTCATCCACAATTGGGTGAGAATGTGTAATAAAGACTTAGCGGGTTTTCACTTCTTCTAAGTAATCAGGACTTCTATCGCCTCTGCTTATATCTATAATTCGAACCTCATGTTTCGCCTCAATTATAATGAAAATGATACGGTACGTACCCTTTAACACGAGCACTCGACGATAAGTAATTTCTTCATCGCTCAACTCTTTTACTAAGCCATGTTGATGTGGCATGGTCAACAACTTGTCTAATCCATAAAAGATAGCCTGCCTGACATAGTCAGCGGTATGGTAGGATACATTTTCTTCCAGATATTGTATTATTTGCTGAAAGCCATCTCTAGCCTCAGGCACAATGACTATTCTGTACCTTCCTTGCCCTTCAGCCATTTTTCTGATTCCTTTTTAAGCTCATCAAGTGTAATATATTCACCTCTGTCTGCTGCTTCCACACGAGCTTTGAACTCTCTTCTGGCCACACTGGCATGCATAGGAACACCCTCCACACTATAACCAATGATTGGATCATTTTCCTGCTGCTCGATATAGGCCCCAAACATGGAGTGGGCTACCGCTATAAACTTGTCATCCAATAAATCGATGTACCGATGCAGGTCGGCACGCAATTCTGATGTGTTTGAACTCACCATAAGCATTGTTTGTAGATTCCTAAAGATAACGGTTTTACCGGTGAATCCGTTCTCGGAGCAGCAGGAGTTTGCTGGTTAACTCCGTTTCCACCTCCTTTCCTGTCTACCACTTGTCCTCTACATAGGGCAGGTTTTCTTGTTATTGACTAGTTGATTTTTTTGACGATTCATTCCTTTACAAACTTCCGCACCATTTGCTCCGCTCCTACTTGCAAGCGCACCACATATACTCCCCTCGGCCAGCCGCCCACATCTAATTGCCAGCTACGGGGTGCCGGGCTCAAGTTCAGGTCTTCTGTGTAAAGCATTTGACCGGATAGGTTTTCAATAATTAGCTTCCCCTCTGTAGTATGAAGCTGTGGTAGCTGAAGGTGAAGTGTTGAGCTGACTGGGTTAGGGAAAAGCTGGAAACTGGCATTTAAACCGCTAATAAAATTAGTGCTTGTCAGAAAAAAGGAAGAGTCTACTTCGATTACCATTTTTCTAACATCTTCTCCAACGACCTCCCCATTGTACCACGTCTCTGCACCAATAGCAAAGGCATAACGCCCAGGCTCAACCGGACCGTCCCAAACAAATGGTGGGCAGCATGTGATGGTGTCTGTTGCTTCCGGGAAGGTATACCCTTCCTCTGTAAAGGGCAGAAGGTAAGTCCGGACACTATCAAATGCCGTAGCGGCAACGAACCCTCCGTTTGCATGATGCGTTACTGCACCATCTCCAGTATATTCTAAATCGAGAGCTAGGCCCATGTACTGCATTGGGATAGCCATACTCGATGGACTAATCTTTATCGTATTCGTAATTATAAACTCCTCATTTCCTGAATTATCTATATTTTTTATGCCCTCTACGAGGAAACTATCACGGACAGTGACCGTATATGTTTTTTCCACTAAAGGATAATAATGAAAGCCATGGTAAATTTCTGTGACCACACCTTCAAAGGGAGTTGAAGCTCGAGTGTCCCATCGCCCCAATCAATAATACGCCCTTCTGGGTTGCCATTCCCCTCTTTGTAAATTACAACATACGCATGTGCAAAAGCAGGCGAAAATTGCGCAATGACATCAAGGTCACCGCCTAAAATACCTTGCGCACCTGCATGCAATGGCGTAGCCAAAAAGATCAATAGAAATAGCCGGTTCATAATGGCCCTTTTTTAAATTACTTGTTCTAAAAACTACTCTACCATCACCTGCAAAAGCTGGCTGTTATACCCATCAGACAATCTAATACTGTAAACCCCTGCGGGCCATTGCCGAACATCCAACTGAAGCGGCTCTGGGTTATGTGCTATAGATTTCCGATAAACTTCCTGCCCCCGCATATTGAATACCTGAAGTAACCCGGTATGTTGTATTTGACATTCAACTCGCAAGATTGTACTGGCAGGGTTAGGGAATGCCCGGCAATAAATACCGTCGTTGTTCAGGGTAGTAGTGCTCGTTGTCCTAAGGTCAATTTCCTGGCAAGACGTATGGCTGCCTTGAGCGTTTGTAGCCGTTAAGCAGGCTTCATATAAAGCTGGAAAAACATAGCTGTGCTGTGGATGGCGGCTATTACTGACCGCTCCGTCACCAAAGTTCCAATGCCAGGCATAGGGCTGAAATTTAGAGCCATCATAAAAGTCGATAGCCTGCAAGCTGCTGTCTGTAACGACATAGCTGAATTCGGCTTCCGGAAGCGGAAGGTCTATGCCCAATGTATCACAAGCACCGCCATCCTCAGGGCCAAGGCCATAATATGGGTGGTTGGGCATGGTCCTGAAGTTCAAGCCAGGCAGTTGGATGCCATGCTGTTCTATTTGGCACCCGGCCCCTTTATTATTAGGCTGATGAATGACATGGAGCCGGTCCGTAGCACCCGGCGTCGAAATGTAAATTTTGCCATCTGGTGCAAGCTGTGCTAAAAAAAACGGGTACCAAAATTAGCAGGAGATTCAAACCCATCGTATTCTGCAACAAGAACTTTTGACCCTTCTATATCTTCCGCTTCTAAGTCATACTGATAAATATAGCGATAAGAAGAAATGTAAAGAAAGCGGCTGTTCTCTGAGATCGCTGCCCCGGCAAAGTAGGCGGTGTCGTTGTAGTTTATTACCCTTGGATTGTACAAATAGCCATCGCACCGGTCAAAGTCGTAAATTTCAATAAACTGCCCGGTATTAATATTATGAGAGTTTATACGTACATATTTAGTTCCATCAGGAGTGAACTGAGCCTGTCCAACTCCCGCAACGAAAAGAGTATCTGAATCATATTTGCCCACTAGTTCTACCGTATCAGGAGTAACTAGAACGAAATAATACCCTTCCCCAAAATACTCTGGTCCTACCATCCACCAGTCTTGCCCATTAGCATGCCGACATGCAGTTAGCTGCCCATATGTAAGAGTATCTTCGATAATCAGTTGATTTTTATTTGTCACAAAAAAATCTTCATTATTGACTTCTATTGAAGTTAGGTACAGGTTCGTACCCATATGTAAATTTGTATCAATTACTTCTCTTAATTCAGTATGCAAAAGATGAAACCCTTTTGAGGAGTCAAAGAATATGGTAGATTGTTGAAGTGAATAAGCTCCTCTTGCAATCCAAAAATCTGTGAATGGCCCAGGGTTTAATCCGCTACCGTTTTCAATGGTATCATGTGCAGCATCAGCAATATAAAGCCCATTGGTATAGACTTCAAGTTCCCCTAAAGTATCACAAATACTAGCATTCGTCATCTCAAAATTCATCTGCCTGGTATCTGTAAAAACAGAAACAGGATTTGTATTAAAATCCATTACGGTGCTTGCAAAGGGCGGCCCTCCAATACCATCATAACCGAAAAGCCAGATATGGTCACGCGGCTCACGGGCAAAGGTTTCCTGGGCATATAACTGCGAGCATACACAACTTATCGTAAATAGCAGAAGAGTGATAATCTTCATTCTGGAAATTTATTTCATATTAGCCATAAATTTGTTCTTCCTTTTTATTTTGCCTTAGATTCCTGAAAAGCATATACAATGACTTTGACACACAGCGAAAAGGGACAATGAATTGAGGACAAACGCTTAAAAAAGAACTTCCGCCTGCGCCTTGCTATGGCGGACGGAGCAACTCGCCGTCGGAATCATTCTCCGGATTCCAGTTTAGGGCCCCTTCACCCCAAACTGGAATGGAGAAACCGTAGCGGTAGTCTCCAAAGTTATACTTTCGGCCTGACCCCGCCAAATAGACGGGATTTCGCAAACAACTTTTAAGTTACCTCGGCGCTCTACATTTCATAGCCGAATGGATAACCTGTATGGACATCCAGAAGCTCGGCGATACCGACAAGGGCCACCTCTTCGCGGTAAGCGTCCGAGCAACTACAGGTCTGCCGGGCTAGCGGTATAGCCGGGGAGCA
>CAZNHN010000288.1:0-7561 GCA_964572415.1 uncultured Phaeodactylibacter sp. | reverse complement strand
ACCCTCTGCATTTAAGCGCTATGGCTGCTGGGGTAGAGCTTCCCGCTCTGCTCCAGCTTATCCAAGGTTTTTGGGCGATGTACCAAGATAGGCAAACCGCAAATGCTGGCAGGCTATTTAAAAAGTGCAATTTGTTCTGCACACCCCTTTGCGTGAACCCCAAAAAACCTCCCCAAAATTCCGTATTTTTCACCCCGAACCAACCACCTGAAAACCGCATGCACTACGAACAAGCCAAGGAACGCCTCATCAACGGCAAAACCCGCGAGGCCATAGACATGCTCCGGGAGCCTCTGGAAAAGACCCCGCTCTACGATGAATGGATGATGGTCCGCGCCCGCTACGAGACCCTGCGCGAGCGGGAAATGAAAGGCCTGCTATCAACTGCTGAGGCCCAACTGGAGCACAACCGGATTAATGATGCGGTCCTGCGCCTGCTCGATAAGGCAGAGCAAAAAGAAGAGGTACCGGTGGTACGGCAGCAGGCAACGGCTTCCACCGCCCCGCCCAGTCAGGGGCTTCCCAGATGGGCCACGATGCTGATCACAGCGGTAGTCGCCGTGGGAGCGCTCATTTTTATCAGAGGGCAGTTTGGGGAAGCTCAGGAGCCTGCGGCAGCAAAGACGGAGCGGGAAATTATACCTGAAACCGTAGAAAAGCCGGAAGCTGCAAGCGTAACCCCGGAAAAAAAGCCCGCCACCAAACCCAACCGGGTAACACCTGAAACCAGGGCCATCGTGCCTCCAAACCAGTCGGTAGCAGAAAAGAAGATCAGTGAAGAAGCCAGCCGGGTGCTCTCGGATGTAACCAGGGAAATGCCCAAAACAGACCTGAAAAAAGTGGTAACCCTGGAGCCGGGCGCGTTGATCGCCAAGTATGATGTCAGCAAAATCTCCGGCAACCGTGACTTGCCCTTCGAAATTCATACCCTCAGCCACACCCAAAATATGATCCTGATGGAAATGACCCTGACCAACCGGACAGGCAAACCGGTGAAGCTGGGCGAAATGGAATTGCTGCATACAGGCGACCGCTCAGTGGGCAAAAGCCAAAGCCTGAACGGGACAATGATGGAGGCAGGGGATAAAATTACCGAAACCTTCAGGTTTGCCTGGGCTATTCCTGGTGAGCTCCGGGCCTTCCGGATGAAGATGGGATACGCCATTCAGGGCGGAGATGGACCCCGTACACTTAAGACCGACTTTGGGCTCTACAAGAAAATTCAGTAAAAAGGATTGGGAAAGCAACCAATGTGCTTCCCAATCCTCCTTCAGGATAATCTTTTTTACTTGCCTTTGGCAATCATCTGTTCCACACCACCGGTAAACTGCTCTACCGTTGGGGTGTAGCCGGTTTTGCCGAGCGCTTCTATTTCGTAATTGCCTGACTCTTTGTTGCGGTTCAGGTTGAATACCCAAATGGTAGGGTAGCCGCGCACGCCAAAGCTCTGCTGTAAGGAATAATTCTGCTGGCGGATTTCTTCCGGAATTTCCTTTCGGCGGGGGAAGTCCAGCTCCAGTAATACAACATTTTCGTTAGCCCACTTTTGGAAATCCGGCTTTTGGAATACAGCGGCATCCAGGCGCTTGCACCAACCGCACCAGTCACTGCCGGTAAAGTTGGCCAGGATCGGCTTGCCAGTCTTCTGTGAAACCTTGTAGGCTTCATCAATATCCACCAGCCATCCGGCTTTGGTTGCTTTGTAATCATCCTGTGCGCAAGCGTAAGTGCCCATTAGCAGGAATGCAAAAAGAATGCTGAATTGTCTCATAAATGTATTTTCGGTTTTGAAC
The DNA here is from genome assembly GCA_964572415.1 of uncultured Phaeodactylibacter sp. Lineage (GTDB taxonomy): Bacteria > Bacteroidota > Bacteroidia > Chitinophagales > Saprospiraceae > Phaeodactylibacter. Next base: position 5,768 of record CAZNHN010000288.1, on the reverse strand, counting down.
TTCCTGTGCGGTTTACTATACAAAATTACAATATTACAAAAGAAAAGATGCATTCCACACAGTTAGCGTTGTGTTAAGGCAGCGACATCCTGACTTGTAAATGATTGGGAAAGTAATTATTGACCCGGTTGGGCAGCATCTTGCCCCAGCCAATGCCCCAGCCATCGTAACGCATCAGGTGCCAGCCTTTTTGCCCGGGGCGGGCAGGGAGGGCCGCTTTGCGCAAATAGTCCAGTGCGGTGTCTTGGTCGAGGTCCGCTACGGGCGTATCCGGGTGCAGGTGCAGGGATAGGCTCAGGGCGTGGTCCGGTATCAGGTGCTTGCCTTTCATTAGCCCCACCGGCGTGCCAGGGTCTAGTCTGGGCAGGCTTTGCGATAAGATGCTGAGTAGTGGAAGTGCGCCTTCCGGCACGGCATACAGTTGCCCCTTTGGGGTGGTAAGGATATTGAGTTGGGCTTCAGGGTCGAGCCAGGATAGGGCAGCCTGTTCAGTAGCCTTAGGCACTTTCGTGAAATAGCGCAGTGGGGTCTTTGTTGACCAGTTGGTTGCTTTTCCCTCTTTGCGCAGCACCGCCAGGTAGAACCCTTCGCTGCGGGTGCGGTGCGGGTAAAATTGGTACCCCAGGCCAGTGCCACCCGGCGCGATGAGGGGCAGCGTATGATCAAGGATATCCTGTTGCCGGCTTTCACAAATGGCCACATTTTCAGGATTCCACTCCTTTGTGGCATCTGGCGTTTTGCGGAACAAGCCCTCACCGGAGCAGGGGGCGTCCACCACCACCAGGTCGAACCGGCGCGCAAGGGGCGAAAAGCGCCCACTGTCCGCATGCGTTGCAATCACATTGGCCCGCCCCCATTTGGCCAGGTTCTCTCTAAGAATGGCGTAGCGGTTCTTAATCACCTCATTGGCTACCACGATGCAATCATCAGAAAGGGCATTGAGAAGTACAGTGGTCTTGCCGCCCGGTGCCCCGCAGAGGTCCAGCGCGGTGCTGAAATCCCGCTCTTGCCGAAGCTGCTCCACCACATAGGCCAGAAACATAGAACCGGCTTCCTGCACATAGTAGCGGCCAGCGTGAAAGTGTGGGTCTAATGTGAAGGAGGGGCGTTCCGGCAGATACTGCGCAGTGCGGTTCCAAAGCACAGGGGAGCCTTCATAAATGGGCGCTTCCGTTTTGGCCCGGTTGTAATTGATGCTCACCGGAGCCGGGCTGTTGAGGGCTTCCGCAAAGGCAGCCCAGTCAGGGCCCAGTTGGTCTTGCATGCGTGCTTCAAACGCAGCGGGTAATGCCGGCATAGTTTATGATTGAGCGGTAAAGATATAAAGTACTATCTTTATTGCATACTCATACTTCACAAGGCATGACTTCCAACACCATCGCTGTCCTCCCTTTCGTCAACCGCAGCCCGGACCCCGACAATGAATATTTCTGTGACGGCATCACAGAGGAGATCATTAATGCCCTTGCCCGTATCGAACAGCTCAAAGTCACTTCCCGGACTTCCTCTTTTCAGTTTAAGGGGCAGGCGATGGCTGTCAGGGACATTGCCCAACAGCTTGGCGTAGAGGTCATTCTGGAAGGCAGCATCCGGCTCTCCGGGCGTAAAGTCCGCATCATGGCGCAGCTTGTGCAGGCCGAGGAGGATTTCCACTTTTGGTCGGAGACCTGGGACCGGCAGCTGGATGATATTTTCGCCATACAGGATGAGATTAGCCTCTTGATTGCTGACAAACTCCGCGAACAGTTCGGGCACTTCGAAATTGAAGACCACCTCGTGGAGCCTCAAACCGACAGCCTTGATGCCTATGCCTACGCCCTGAAAGCCCGGTACTACCACAATCAATGGAACCCGTCTGATGTCAAAAAAGCCATTGAGCTCTTTGAGAAAGCCATTGTGCTGGATCCCCGGCACACTGAATCCTACGTAGGCCTCGCGGATGCTTATGGCTTTTTGGCGACCACGCAGTTTATGGATCCGGGTGAAGGCTGGCAGAAAGCTGCGGCCTACACGCAACAAGCCTTCGAACTCAACCCTAAAAACGCCGGGGTACATTATCAGCTGGCCAACCTGGCTTTTTTCACGGAGTGTGACTTTGCGAAAGCTTTTGAGCACGCCCTGGAATCCATACGCTTGAAGCCCAATTATCCGGAAGCGCAGCAGTTTGTTGCTTTTCTCTATACCCTGGAGGGCAGCATGAAGGAAGCGGAAGAACACCTGGGGCTGGCACTCCTCATCGACCCGCTCTCCCAGGAAACCCTGTTTTTCAAAGCTTTTTTTGATTACCGCAACGGCGATTACAAAAGTGCACTCCGGCAGCTTGATGCCTGCCTGCAAGCCAACCCCAATAATATACCCGCTTACGTACAGCGGTCTTACTGCCTGCTCATGGAGGGGCATTATCAGGAGACTCTCGATTTTATCCATCAGATTCCAAAGGATATTACGGTAGAGGGTGATAAGCTGGGCATCATTTGCATAGCGCATATCCTGGCCGGGCACCAAAAGGAAGCGGCCGCCACCCTGGAATTACTCCGGGCTGAAGCGGCAAAACCAGCTGCTTTTCAGGCGCATTCCTACCTGTTTATGGCTTATGCCTGTCTTGAGGAGGCGGATGCTGCCTTTGAATGGCTGGAAGAGGCCCTCAAGCTCAATTCCTCCGTGCTATTGCTGAGTTACAGCGGACAATTGTCCAAAAGGCTGAGCCGTGACCCCCGCTATCAGGTTTTCCATGAACGCCTATACGGCAGAGGGGGGCGGGAAGAAGATGCCGAACAAAAATCAGCTTTGCTGGATGAAGCTACCTCGGAAGAATACCGTCAGCGGCTCCTGCAATTCATGGAGGAGGAAGAACCCTACCTGAATCCGGGCTTATCCCTGCGCAGCCTGGCCGAGCAGATCGAAGTCCACCCCAATAAATTGTCCTGGCTGCTCAACGAGAGCCTGGGCAAAAACTATAACACCTTCATCAACGAATATCGCGTGGCGCACTTCAAAAAGCTCGCCCTCGACCCGGCCAATGCACACATCTCTCTGCTCGGGCTGGCTTATGAGAGTGGATTCAACTCCAAGACGGTCTTCAACACCTATTTCAAGAAGGCAACCGGTATGACGCCCCGGGCTTTCCTGAAAAGTGCGGATTCCGGTTCGGGAATATAAATCCGAACGTCTGCCTGCTTTTTCAGAACGCAGCGCCCTGCTAAAGGGGCTTTCTTTGCATCATGAATCAGAAAAACACCACTATCATGACTGCATTGAAAATGAAAGCCGTTGTAATGACGGGCTACGGTTCCCCCGACGTTTTGACTTTCCAGGAGGTGGACAAGCCTGCTACCCAACCCCACGAAGTCCTCATCCGTGTACACGCCTCCTCGGCCACCACTGCCGACGGCATGATGCGGACTGGCACGCCCTACTTTGGGCGGTTGATGCTGGGGCTTACCAAACCTAAGCATCCGATTCCGGGCACAGGCTTTGCTGGTCAGGTGGAGGCAGTAGGGGCGGAGGTGACACAGTTTCAGCCGGGCGATCGCGTGTTTGGCGAAACCACTCTGGGCTTTAGCACCAACGCAGAATATGTTGCCGTTCCGGAATCCGGGGTTATCAGTTTGATGCCCGATCAGTTGAGCTACGCTGAGGCTGCCCCATTTTGCGACGGGGCCATCACCTCCTGGAATTACCTTCGCCACCTGGCTAAATTACAGCCGGGGCAACATGTGCTGATTAACGGCGCTTCCGGCAGCCTGGGCACCGCAGCTGTCCAACTGGCGAAGTACCTGGGCGCAAAAGTAACCGCCGTTTGCAGTACCCGCAATCTTGGCCTGGTGCGCGCTCTGGGAGCCGATGAGGTGATCGACTATACCCGCAAGGATTTTACGAAAGGCACAGAAACCTATGATTTCATCTACGATACCGTGGGCAAAAGTTCCTTCAACGCCTGTAGGCCTGTGCTGAAGGACAACGGGCAATACCTCTGCCCGGTGTTGGGGCTGCCACTGCTGCTGCAAATGATGAAAACCAACATTTCGGGTGGTAAGAAGGCGGTTTTTGCAGCTACCGGCCTGCGGTCGGACGAAGAACTGCGCGGCATGCTCAAGGAGCTCATCGAAATCTACGAAGCCGGTAAGCTCAAAATGGTCATCGATCGCCAATATCCACTCGAAAAAGTTGCGGAAGCCCACACCTATATTGCCGCCGGACGTAAAAAAGGCAATGTGGTCATCACCTCTGCCGAATAAATCCAACCCTTCAAATCTTTAAGGATGAACCCTGATTATAATTATGCTGCCATCGCAGGCGGTACTATCGTTGCCATGGCGCTGGCTGCCGGATTTTCCTACGGTTACGTCTGGACGACGCTGGTTGACTTTTCAGCCCCGGTACAAACTATCACCAATCTCAAAAATGCTCTGCCTGTCTTCAGGGCAGGCATTGCCGGCTGGTTGTTCATTGCCTTATGTGACGTAGTGGCTGCCTGGTCTTTGTACCTGCTGTTTAAAAGTACTCATCCCGGCCTGACCCTTCTGGCCGCTATGTTGCGGCTGGCTTACACTGGTTTTTTGGAAATGGCTATTGGCGACCTGCTCTCTGCTACCGCTTTACTGGATAACGGTGCAAGCCTTTCCCCGGACCTGCTGAATCAGCAAGTATTGCTTCAACTGGAATCCTTTGAGGATACCTGGTCGCTCGGGCTGATACTGTTTGGGCTACACCTGGCAGCGTTGGGTTTGTTAGTCCGGCAGACAAAGGCTGGGCATTGGATTTGGGGAATTTTGCTCCTGATTGCAGGATGCAGCTACACTTTACTTCATTTGCAAAACCTTCTTGGCATTGTACCGAATTTGCCCTGGGGCACTATTGAAAATATATTGGCGGCCCCAATGACCATAGGAGAGCTGGGGTTCGCCCTGTGGTTGCTGGTAAAACAGCCGCAATTCAATTCAAAATAAAACAAAATGTCCACATTTTTTAAATCTGAAGCGGGCCGGGCAGCGGTTTTGTCACTCTATGACCAAAAACTGCAAGACCTCGGTATTGAATACCAGTCACAAACTGTGCGTACCCAATTTGGGGAAACCCACCTGCTGGTCACCGGCCCGGCTGATGGACCTCCGCTCATGATTGTGCATGGGTCCAACGGCTGCGCCCCAATCGCACTGGAAACCTACCCCAACCTGGCCAAAAAGTACCGGGTCTACGTAGTGGATGTCCTGGCACAACCCAATAAAAGCGTTGGAGAGCGCTTGAGTATGTCCGACTTGTCCTACGGGCAGTGGGTGAACGAGCTGCTCATTCAACTTGGACTCGATGGTGTTACCCTCGCTGGATTTTCCTTCGGTGGGCTGATTATACTAAAGACCCTGGCTTTTGACGAATCCAGAATCAAAGCTGCCTATCTGGCTGCTCCCGCTTATATTGTCAACGGCAACCCGCTGAAGTTGCTCTGGAAGATGTTTATTCCAATGAAGCGGTATATGAAAACAGCGAAGCCAAAGCATATCCGCCGGTTTTTAAGTGAAATCTTCACCGATGATGACTCGTTTGCGCTGGCGTTTCTTTCTCAGGTGTTTCTGCACTTTGAGATGGATTTTACCCCGGTACCGGTTATTTCAAAGATGGAGGCTGAGAGTATTCGGACCCCCATTACCCTTTTTGCTGCCCGACAGGATATAGTGTTCCCCGGAGAAAAAATGATCAAACGGGCTCAAAAACTCTTCCCAAGCCTCCGGCAGGCCGTTTTATTTGAAGACTCCAAACATGTGCAGGCC
>CAZNHN010000287.1:0-7573 GCA_964572415.1 uncultured Phaeodactylibacter sp. | reverse complement strand
GTAAAAGGCCGTCTCTACCAACAGAGCCTGCGCCCGGCTGATATCAAAGACCGGCTGAAAGTGCGAAATGAGTGCCGAATTAAGAATATTGGCGAGCCCCCAGAGGAAGAACAGACTGGTGACCAGTATGAAGGGGATTAAGTGTGGATTCTTTTTCATGTACGCTAGGTTTTTTCGTTTCGTTAGTTTGATGACCGGCCATTACAGCGGTTTGTAATGCGATGATAGGATAATTTTTGGATTCTGGTGTAAAAAAATGGTTTACTACTAGCGAAACGAAAGAAGAACCGCATCAGGGCTTTGAATGGATGACTTTGGTATGCAGTTGGTTTTTGGAGGATGTCCAGCGAAGGAAATAAAGGCCTTCCGGGTAACTGGAAAGATCAAGCATGATCTGCTTTTTCCTGCCCTGCAATTTTCGTGTCAACAAGGTTTGTCCGTTACTGCTTATCAGGCGCAGCGTACCGGTAGAACTGAGGGCGTCTTCCACAAAACACTGAAGGATTGCTGAAGTGGGGTTTGGAAAAGCAATCAGGCGCGCTTCGGGTATGCCAGTGTCTAAGACTTTCACTGCATCTGTTATGGTGTGGGTGGTGTTTACAACGTGTTGTACCGGCGTATATCCCAGGTGCAAATTTGCGGAAAGCTCGAATTGTTGACCGATCTCAAGATCAGTTATTGGATTAACTGCTAGCTGGAAGTAGCCAGTCCCTCCAAGAGTTTGAACATTAGAAAGCCAACATTGAAACTTGCCATTCGGCTCCAACTCAAAAGTAAGAGGATGGCTACTCATGACCTCCTCGATGCTGATCCAATCCAGCCCTCCACTCATCTGACCGGAAAAACGAATAAAGTCACTATCTAAGGAGTCTGGAATACTGAAATAGAAGGTATAGCGGACTGGAAACTGAGTGAGTAATGAATCTTTCGGGTAGTAAGTACCGGGTTGGGCTTCCAGAGATGCCAAAGCGTTCACTGGGTTATTAAATGCTGTTGCCGTTGAGAAGTTATTACCAGGAGTGGGATCAGAAGGCGCAACAGCAGTCCATATATTTATCGTAGTGGCAGTAGCGTTGAAGTTCAATTCCAGTACTTTGTTTTTGCGCCGATCAGGCTGTATTGAACTGGTATTCCAAATTATAGTATCAGCATCCCATTCCAGGTCATCGGGTAAGGCTCCGGGAAAGTCGGGTGTTGGATCGATAAAAAGCTTGATGGGTTTCTCAAAGGCTGTGCTGCCCATATTCCTGGCCTGCAGATGTACCTTGGAAAGCCCCCCAATGTAGGGAGGATGCTGGACAGCAAGTCCTACAGCAGCGTCTTCTATGTTTCCCTGGGTAGTGTATGCAAAAGTGTAAACACTATCTGTACCTGGCACTACAAGGTGATACTCTGGATCAAAAGCAGCAAGAGGATGGAGACTGTAAGGCTGGAGTTGTTCAGGCTCCTCTGATTTGGAGTAGAGTTTAAATTTACCATCTGATTCGGATTTGCCCACTGCTGTGCCTTCTGAAAGCCTTAGTGTAATGCCCGGCAGTGTTTGCTCGCCTTCATCCTGAATACCATTTCCATTTAGGTCGGAGAAAATCACGCCACTAATCGCTCCTAACCCTTGAATTTCCTCAAGAGGCCTACGCCAAAGACCATTCCCGTGGGTGTTGATGTACAGATAATCTTCTGTTACGGTTAGGTCACTTTGCAGCGTTTTAAAGGGTAACCCTTCATCAACAGAGGTCCATTTCCAGGGGTGTTCATCGTCTTTCTGAAACAACCCCCAACTACTCATAAGAAAGTATTGATCTGCAATATCTGCCAAGAACAAATTAACGGGCTCTATGTACGAACTATCAGGAGACAAGGGGTGAGGAATAGGATGGAAATCATAATCAGGTGCTACAGCACGTTGCCAATAGTTTTGTTCACCCTCAATATCAGGGTGGACTATCGTTAAAGGACAGTATAGCGTATCGTGAATACAATAAAATCGAATACTGGTGATACCAGCAGAAGGTGGAATATCTAAAGCTCCATGATTGAGAACTTGCCAGTTCAGTCCAAAATCATTAGAAACAATAAAATGAAAAGAAGAGGATAAAAAGTCATGCCTCATACCATAAATAGTGCTGTCACCGAATGCAAAGAATTGTGAGTGGTAGCCAGTTTGTGCTTCAGCAATAGCCGTAAGGTTGTCCCATTGTTGGGTAATCGTATCTAACCTGTGTAATGGTGCTGCCTGCCGGTCTGAGTAAAGGTACAGGTGTTCATTCCAGGTTTTAAATTGATCGGCACTGGAATTCCCTACAGGTTGTGATATGACCCACGGCTGATCCAGAGCTGGAGTTTTAGCGATGACTGATGGCTGTCCTATCCCCATTCTAATCAGGCTGTACAGATACCCATTATGGCTATGGACATCCTTGAACCCCTCAAAGTACTGTTGACTATATAATTCTACAGGGTATGCGTTCCAATCACTCTGGAAGGGCCCAAAAGTTTGAATAAAATCCAGCCCGGTACCTATAATCTGACCAAAGTGGTTGGAAACACCATTGAAAACCCCAGTCTGAATACCCTGATGAGCAGTATTCCAAGGTGATGATAAATCTGAGGCATTGAGAATTTCATGCCGGCCAAGTGCAAATAGCCTATTGTTAAACGGTAAGGGGCGGTGCAAGGGTATAAAGCCACTGACTACCTCCCAGTCATCAAGGCCAAAGTCAGCTTTGTAGTATATGCTGTCACCCGGTACGTACAGATCTCCGTCTATTCGGTAAACTCCATTTCCCTGTTGAATATCCGGTTGCTCGATCCAGGATTGACTCAGCCCAGGCAGGACATGGAGGGCTGTTGTGTAGAAATTTTTCTGTAAAACCCAGATGAAGTCATTCTCTTTCCAAATATGGGTAACCGGTAGGTTAGAAAGAGGGGCTTCAATAAAAAGGGTGGTATCGGGTGTTATCAAGGCTAGCTTTCCTACAGTCCCCACCAGTATTTGATCCTGGTACTTGAGGGTTGATGAAGGATTCTCAAATCCCTCTGGCAGTTGATCAGCAGTCCAGCTTTGCCCAAGATCAAGGCTTTTAAAAAGTGTACCTTCATCGCCCAGCATATACAATGAATTATCATGTATCCAGGCTTCACGATACCAAATCTCCTGATCCGGCCATTCTATATCAATGATAGTATCATTTTGAATTAGTAAGTACTGAGTGAAAGATTCGGATATCGTATCTGTCAAAAAGGCTTCTGTCAGCAGGCTGCCAGAGATAGGGTCATAATCCATTTTTAGTATGATGGAATGTCTCAGCCGCTCATCCGGTGTATACTGTATCCAGGAAGTGTCTGTTCTTTGGTAAATTCCATCTGATGTACTGACAAGGAGCTTTTCTCCGGCCAATATCATACCATTCGTATGAACCTTATGATAGTGAGAAGGGACCTGTTCCCATTGAGCGAATAGATTTTTGGGGAATATCAGAAAAACTAAAGGATAAAAAACAAACAGAAGAAAGTTTAGGGAGGGCGTCTTCATAGAGGCTGGAGTTTAAATGTGCAAGCAAGATAAGAAAATGGATATAAACGAAGTAGGCCCTGAATTGTATAAAGAAAGGTTTGCTGTTGAGCGAATCAATGCGCTGATCAATGGCTTCGAATCTCTTTTAGTCCGGTACGGGGTATCTGCTCGAAATTAGATGAATGCTAACCTCCTGGCATTCGCAATCTTTTTATTGAGAAAGACTAAAAGCACCACAAATCATTTTTAGACAACTTCGAAAAATATGTTTGTCAGAATTGAGTTTTTCTGTATTAAAGCTATATTTGATCTCATGATGACGAATCTGAAAACCTTTCTGAAGAAGTGGTTCACCGCAGATGGCGATAAAATCTCAGCAGTGCCTAATTCTGTGATTCTGACTGGATTGCCCAGGGCAGGGACGACCCTGACTTGCAAACTGCTTAGTGAACAAGAGAATATCATTGGATTAAATGAACCCATCGCCTGGCGCGGGCTGCGTACCTATCAGGAGGGCTTGGAGCGTTTAAATGATTGCCTGGGTCGATTCCGCCATACCCTCTTGACCGAGGGCAAGGCTCCGGTAAGAGGGAAAGACGGGAAGATTACAGATAATCACTTTGAACGGACCGAAGGGGCTCGTAAAAGAGTGATCCGTCGTGCAGAGGTCTATTTTGATAAGCCATTGACCGCTGACTTTAAGCTGTTTGTCAAGCACAATTCGGTATTCACACAGCTGCTGCCCGACCTGATGAAGACTTATCCCTGCTATGCCATTATCCGCAACCCACTTGCGGTATTGGGGTCCTGGAGTACCGTTACCATTCCGGTTTCCAGAGGGACGATGCGGCACCTGGATGTGTTGAATCCCAAAATGCAACAGCAGCTGGACCAAATGGATGATCTGCTGGAGCGGCAGCTGTTTTTGCTGGATTTTTATTTTATGCGTTATGCGGAGCTTGAGCCTGATCAGGTGGTCCGATATGAGTCTGTCATCGACACACAGGGGAAGGTGTTGGAAGGCATGATAGGACAGCCCTACGTGGTGCATACCATTTTGGAGAGCAAAAATGTGGGGAAAGTTTATAATCGGGACCAGATGCTGAAGATGGGAGATGCGCTCTTGAATTCAAACGATCACTATTGCTGGTCTTTTTACCAAAAGGAAGAAGTGGAGCAGTTATATCAGCTGTATGAACAGCAGCCTGGTTAACCTGAGCAGCCGTTAAAATAAGGTTACATACCAAACGAATTTCCAATGAGACTTTGGCCTAAAAAAACAAAAGTCTGCCTGGTAACCATAACAAGCCCAAATTTTGTACCGGGCACCCTGGTCATGTTATATTCTTTCCTGAAATATAACGACTGGTTTAAAGGCGACATTCTCATCTATGCCTATGATTTATCAGATAAAGATCGCGCCTACCTGCAACGGTTTCCAAATGTAAAGTTTATAGAGCCATTTCCAGAGGTCGTAGAGCGGGTGGAGGCGATACTAAAAGTCCGCCCGGGGCTCGCCTATAAAAAGATGGTTTTTTACTCCCTGAACCTCTTTAACCTAAAGGGATATGACAAGTACTTCTACATAGATAGTGACGTTTTCTTTCAGGATAGCATTGAAGAGTTGGTTGACATGGACCATACCCTAATGTGCTGTAAGGATTCTGTTTCTTATAAAGGTTTTGCCAAGGATGGGGATACGTTTGAGATGGTACAAGATATTGACCGGGGTGGCAATTTGTGGTTCCGGACATTCAATGCCGGTATTTTCTTTCTTGATAAAGCACTGGTTAACCGGAAAGTATACCAGTCGCTTCTTGATTTGCTGGACCCCAAACTTTACGAAGGGCTTGGAAGGCCAACAACAGATCAGTTTCTGCTCAATCATTTTTTTAGAAATGATTATCATATCTTACCTGGCATTTACAACTATCGGGTCAACCTTGCGGAGCATATAAAAACGCAGGAAGGTTTTAGCTTTGAAGATGTAAAAATCTTCCATTTTCCGGGTCAAAAAAACCCGTGGATGGCGGACCAAGTCTTAAGAATGGTACTTAAGAATAAGGTGTATTGGCGCGCCTTTCAGTTGTGGAATAAGCTGTATATGGAAATGTTGGAGGAATGGAGTGAAGGGTAGGGTTATTCAGGTAAAATCCGGCAGCTGTTTCAGGGTGATTTTGCTAATTAGACGTGTCTCAATCATGATGAGCAGGAATGAACGAACCCGCTCCAAACATGATGGTCTTAACAGCGCCATGGGAGCATCATTTTGAGACATTGCAGAACCCTTCCACTTTAAAAGATCGAGAATTTTGAATAATGATAATAAGCCATACCTACAAATACTGTTTTTTTAGTGTGCCCCGAACTGCTTCGTCTGCCATCTCCAATTACCTGACCATCCATTTCAATGGAGAGAGAAGAGGCAAAAGGCATAACTCCTACCTGCAGTTTTGTGAAACAGCTACGCCAGAAGAAAGACTGTATTTTACTTTTGCAGGCGTTCGGCACCCAATGGATTCCGCTGTTAGCGAGTACTTTAAGAAAAAGAACGACCATAAAGGGAAGTTTTCCCGGGGGCGGCTCAGGACCGGGCGACCAATCCATCCCGAAGCGATGGAGCGCTACCATTATTTGGAAAAAACAAACGCTGACTTTTCTGATTATTTCCTGAAGTTCTATACCAAGCCTTACGGAATAGGCTTTCATGAGCAGACCCTGAAGTACATGGACTTCATTATCAAGTACGAATCTCTGGAGCCTGACCTGAAGCATGCTTTTTCCCTGACAGGTATTCCAACGGAAAGCATAGAACTGCCCAAAGTGAACACTACTCGTAAAAGTGATCAGGGCTTCCAATCATTCTACAGCCCTGAGGCCCTGGAACGAGCGAGGGAAGTTTTTGGTTTTTTTATGGAGCAATACGGGTATGATATGTCAGTGGACCAATAAAGTATACTATCTTTGTTTAGAGCCTGTTCCTTGAAGTGCGTTTAGTAACCGGAAAGTAAATTGCGATGTGGAAGTTTTTTGGGAGCGTTAAATCCTGGTGGTACCTGGTCAAACAACTGACGCAGGTGGAAATCATAGGGATGTACAAAAAATCCTTTTTGGGGATGGCATGGATGTTCATACTGCCCATTCTTGCTGTGATTATTTGGGTGGTCCTAAACGGAGCTGGAGTCGTTAACCCTGGAGAAACCGATATTCCTTACCCGGCCTATGTTTTGCTCAGCACGTCGATTTGGGGCTTTTTCCTGGAGGCCTACAAGTCCACGAGCAATTTATTGACGAAAAACGGGCGTATGTTAATTATGTCCGAGGTGCCTTTCGAGCCATTGCTCATGCAAAAAATAGTGGTACATCTGATTAATTTCATCATCCCTTTTGTAGTCAATATTATAGTCTTACTGGCATTTGGGGTGCGTTTTTCTGCACTGGCACTGCTTTTCCCGATTTCCTTGTTGCCGCTCCTATTGCTCGGTATGGCCTTAGGGATGGTGGTCGCTATTTTTCGGGTTATTATGGTAGATGTGGCCAACCTTATTGATGAGGGGATGAAATTGCTAATGTTTTTAACCCCAATTGTGTATACCCCCAAAATTACGGCAAGCTGGCTTGAGGTAATTGTTAATTATAACCCACTAACCTATCTCATTGGTTTTAGCCGGGACTTGCTCACCAGCGGTACTTTTTATATGCCCCTGCATTATCTGATTTTCTCCGGGGTGAGCTTAATCGCGGTAGCGGTTTCATTCCGGTTCCTGTTGAAATCAAGCTCAATTGTTCTTGAACGCCTTATCAGTAATTAACCGGACCAGAACTTATGGATGAGCATCTGTTAGAAATAAACCAAGTCTCTAAAAAGTTTTGCCGCAGGCTGAAGCGGAGCCTCTTTTACGGTATAAAGGATGTTGCCCGTCAAACTGTTGGCTTGCCGATAACGACGCAGTTGCGCCCGGAAGAATTTTGGGCCACCCATGAGGTCTCCTTTAAGGTCAAACCGGGTGAGATTATTGCAGTAATTGGGGCCAACGGTTCAGGCAAGACCACCCTTAT
>CAZNHN010000286.1:6756-7592 GCA_964572415.1 uncultured Phaeodactylibacter sp. | reverse complement strand
CCCTGATACTGGCCGGTGCGCTGCTGGGCTTCCTGGGTATTGAGCTGGAAGCTGGTGTGTCTATTGTCTTTGCCGTGATTTTTGGCATCGCTGTGGATGATACCATACACTTCCTCAGTAAATACAAATTAGCTAAAAACAAGGGGCTGGAACTGGAGCCCGCTATGCGCATCACCTTTTTGGAAACGGGGAAGGCCATCGTGCTGACCTCCATTATCCTGTTTTTTGGCTTCCTGGTGATGCTGTTCTCCATCCACCCGCCGAGTGTGACGATCGGCCTGCTGATCAGCCTGACTCTTGTGAGCGCCCTGATTAGCGATTTGCTGCTTATCCCGCTGCTCATCCGATGGATTATGCCGAAGTCCTAGAGTTTTGTTAAGTGTAGATGAAGGCTAAGGCCAAATTGTATTGTCAATAAGAATTCAGATAAGCCATAGGTTGCCCCAGCTATGGAAGGAAAAAGCTTGGGTTGCCCGAGCTTTAAAGGCAAAGAGCGTTCGGCTCAATGCAGTAGTTCGATTCTTGCCCGATCGGCTTTGCTGACAGAGAGGTGCCGAGTCCCTTTGGGGACTGTATGTGGGTAATCTCCAATCTACTAAAGTTTCTCCCCGCGCCATAGGTGCGGAATGTGTTTTTCCCAAAGGGTTGAGGTCAAGCCCGATCAGCATGAAAAAGTTATGGAGCGCAGTCGCCTTTACAGGGTCAGTAGCTTACCTTCCGCACCTAACGGCGCGGAACCTGTGCGTTGGCCTTTGGGTTACCGATATTTTGCCCCTAACGGGGCAGCAGCTCCGCATGGTTCAGCGATGGGCATCCAATGGCGTGGCAGCCCCAAA
>CAZNHN010000286.1:4001-6746 GCA_964572415.1 uncultured Phaeodactylibacter sp. | reverse complement strand
CCGACTTGATGTAAGCATAAACGCTGGAAAGTGGCCTGCGCTTGCCCTGACAAGCTACGCTTCGTCACGGGCCGATGTTGGTGACCACTTTGTTAAGCGTATAGCTACCCATTTCAAGCTTGACAAAACACCGTGAAGTCTACAAAAAACCCTATCTTTAAGGGAGCCCCAAGTCGAAACCTATACTAAAAACCGTGTTGAGGCTTTGGTCTTCTAGTCGAAAACTAGCAGTTTTTTGGTTAGGCGAGGCACGAAAACCGGAGTTTAGCCTGAGCTAAATGAGGATTTTCGGAACGAAGTATAAGCAAAAAAATGCAGTTTGTAGACAGATTACTAAAGTCCCAACACGGTTTAATCCCCCTGATATGGACTTCCGGCGATTATTCGACATCTTGCCCTATCAACAGCACTGCTTTCCCAACAAGAAAGCCCTTGCCATTCGCGAAAGCGTAGGCTGGCAATACCTTAGTACACAAGACTGTGAGCAGATGGCTGCCCGCATTAGTGCCGGCTGGCTGGCGCTGGGGCTCAGGCGGGGCGACCGCGTGGCAATCCTGGCCGAACGCTGCAGCCCGCGCTGGCTGCTCATGGACATCGCCCTGATGCAGGCCGGGCTCATCCCTGTGCCTGTACATAGCCACTGCAGCGACCGGGAGTTACAGTTCATCCTCAGGGATGCCGGTGTAGGCTACGTCGTAACGGCCAACCGGGAGGCTACCGAAAAAGTACAGCACGTCAAGGAGCAATTACCGGATTTGAGGGAAGTGTATTGCATGCAGCCCCTGCCCGATCATCCGAGCTGGGACGACCTGCTGACCGAGCCTACCGCCTCCGATCAGGAAAAGCTGCAGGTGCTCCGAGCCGCCATTCACGAAGAAGACCTGGCTACCATCGTCTACACCTCCGGTACTGCCGGCGAGCCTAAGGGGGTCATGCTCTCCCACCGCAATATCGTCAGCAATATCAAAGCCACCATCAGCCTTGTACCGGTTAATGCGAACAGCCGGGTGATCAGCTTTCTGCCCCCAAGCCACATCTTCGAGCGCATGGTCAACTATGCTTATCTGGCCTGCGGCGCTTCGGTGTACTACTCCAACAATCCCGAAGAAACCCGCTACCTGATGCGCAAAGTGAAGCCCCATTACTTTACGGCAGTGCCCCGCTTGCTGGAACGGGCCTATGACGAAATTCAGGAGCGCATAGGTCAATTGCCCGTACTGCCCCGCTGGGTGGCACAGTGGGCTATTCGTTTAGGCATGCAGTACCGGATGCGGCATCGCGGCCATCCATTGTACCGCATGCAGCTGAGCGTGGCCAACCTGCTGGTGTTCAGTGTCTGGCGGCGCCTGTTGGGTGGGCGCGTAAAGGGCATTATGGTAGGCGCTGCCGCCCTTCAGCCCCGGTTGGCGCGGTTGTTTTCGGCTGCCGGGCTTTCCATTCATGAGGGCTATGGCATGACTGAGACCTCGCCTGTGGTCGCCTTCAACCGGTTCGAGCCGGGCGGCACCCGCTTTGGTACCGTGGGGCGGCCTATACCGGGTATAGAAGTGAAAATTGAAGGCCACGGGGAAGCAGAGGGGGAAATCCTGGTGCGTGGCCCCAATGTGATGCTGGGCTACTACAACCGGCCGGAGGACACCCGGCGTGTATTGTCAGAAGAAGGCTGGCTGCGAACCGGCGACCGCGGACAGTGGGTGCACAAGCGGTTCCTGAAAATAACGGGCCGGCAAAAAGACATTTTCAAAACCACCAACGGCCGGTACATAGCTCCGGAAGAAATCGAAAACCTGGCCAAAAGCACACCTTATATAGAGGAGTGTATGGTACTCGGTGCACAGCGGCCGTTTCCGGTTGCCCTTATCCTGCCGCAATTTGGGCTGCTGAGGCAATGGTGCGAGGCGCACAACGTACACTGGACCGCCCCACAGTTTATGGTGCACAATCATAAGGTGGTCAACTTTATGCAGGAGCAAATGGCGATCGTGAATGCCCAATTGCCGCATTACAAACAGGTAGGGCAAATCCACCTGCTCCACGAGCCCTGGACCGCAGCAAGTGGCGACCTCACGCCAACGCTAAAGCCCCGCCGGGAACGCATCGCCGAAAAATTCCAAAAAGAAATTGATGCCCTCTACGAACAGGGTGCCGCCCTTCGGGGTTGATTGTTTGGCTTGAAAGAATGTTGGCAGGCAGTCGTTTTTTTACTGCTTTATTTCGCACATTTGCTTTCTGCCAATTATCTTTCGGATACCTAACCAAAACTTGCAGGACAATATGGACCATCCAACCAGGTTATTTGACTTTATACAGTACCAGCTCAAGCACAATCCTCAGGACAAGGCTTACGGGTACCGCCAAAACGGGCAATGGGTGTACTACAGCACTCAGGAAACAGTGGATAAAGCCAACAAGGTCAGCCGGGGCTTGCTCAAGCTTGGGGTGAAACCGGGCGATAAAATTGCCATGGCGGTCTATCAAAACCGGCCGGAATGGGCGGTGCTGGACCTGGGCATACAGCAAATTGGGGCCATCAACGTGCCGGTTTACCCAACGATTAGCCCGGCGGAATATGAGTATATCTTCAACGATGCAGAAGTGAAGTATGCCTTCGTAGGCAAAGATGACCTGTACGACAAGGTAAATACGGCCAAGGCTAATGTCCCTTCCCTCCTGGATATTTACACCTTCGATCGTCAGGACGGGCGGCCCTACTGGGAAGATATCTTCTCAGATGAAGGACAGGTA
>CAZNHN010000286.1:0-3991 GCA_964572415.1 uncultured Phaeodactylibacter sp. | reverse complement strand
CGGGCACTACCGGCGAGCCGAAGGGCGTCATGCTGTCGCACCGCAATATCGTGAGCAACGTGATGGATGTGATGGACATTTTCCCGATAGACAACGAGCACAAGGTGCTAAGCTTCCTGCCGCTGTGCCATATTTTCGAACGGGCTGCGCTCTACGCCTATACTTTCCTGAGCGCGAGCATCACCTTCACCGGTACGGACAACCTCGGTGGGGATGAGGGCGACCTGAAAGCCGTGCAGCCGCACTTTTTTACTACAGTGCCCCGCCTGCTGGAAAAGGTCTACGAAAAAATCTATAACAAAGGCCTGGAACTAACAGGCGCGAAAAAGTCCCTCTTCTTCTGGGCACTCAGCCTGACAGAGGACTATGAATACGATAAATCCTACGGTGGCCTGAAAGCCATTAAGATGAAAATTGCCGATAAGCTGATTTTCAGCAAATGGCGGGAAGCTCTTGGCGGCAACGTCAGGGGTATCATTACCGGGGCCGCCCCCTGCCCGGTCAAAATGGCGAAGGTGTTCTCGGCTGCCGGCGTGCCGATCCGTGAAGGGTACGGGCTGACGGAGACTTCACCGGGCCTGGCTATTGGGCACTTCACACCGGGCGGAGGCATGTTGGGTACCATTGGGCCGGCCCTGAAGAGCGTGGAATTGCGCATTGACGACTCCGAAGGCACCTACAACCCCGGCGAGGGCGAAATCCTGGCGAAAGGGCCGAACGTGATGATGGGCTACTACAATAAGCCCGAAGCGACCGCCGAGGTCTTTAAAGATATTGACGGGGAGCGATGGTTCCGTACCGGCGATATAGGTACGCTGGTGCCCGGTCCGGGCGGCAAGCCATTCCTGAAAATCACTGACCGCAAGAAAGAGCTGCTTAAGACCTCCGGTGGTAAATATGTAGCACCGGCACCTATCGAGAATAAGCTCAAGGAAGACTTCCTCGTGGAGCAGGTGATGGTGGTTGGTGAGCAGCGCAAATTTGTTTCTGCCATCATTCTGCCTGCCGAAGATGCACTCAAAGACTGGTGCGCCCGTCATGGGTTGGAATGGAAAGGCATGCAGGACGCCGTACAGCAACCTGAAGTTATAGCCAAGTACCAATCGATCATCGATCAGTACAATCCGAATTTCAGCAAAATAGAGCAGATCAAGAAGTTCTGCCTGATAGCGACCTCTTGGGAGCCCAGCCGTACAGACGGTACAGCTGCTGAACTGACGCCAACGATGAAACTGAAGCGGCGGGTCATTCGCGATAAGTATCAGCAAGACATTGAAGCCATCTACGCAGAAGTGTAGTTGAACAAAGCAGCAACCCAGCCATTTTGATGGTAAAACCTTCGAATGGCTGACCTCACTAAACAACTCATTCATTTGCTAAAGCAGGGCGCGGAGCTTTTTCATCCCGGTGGAAAAGCTCCGTTGCTTTTTGCGGAAGCAGATGAAGGCTGGAAAGAACTCTCGACACTGACGCCCGAAAAAGAAGGCCTGCAGCAAAACCGCTATCAGATTGCAGCTGCCGATTTTGATGAACCCACCGGTAAATTGTACGTGGCGTATAGCAAGACCGATTACTTACAAGTGCGGCCGGTACCCTTCGAAGCGCTCAAAGACCATCGCCGGCTTTTGGAGCAATGGTACCTTTTGCTTACCCGGGAGAAGCTGCCGCAGCAGGCACAAGTGGAGCAATGGCCCATTCAGCAGGATCACTGCCTGCAACGCGTGGCCTTGGACGCTTTGTTTAAGGACTGCTGGTACAACCATCTCAACCGGTCTAAGCCAGCCTATCGTCAGCTGGACAACCTGCAGCTGGGGCAGGCATTGTTGCTCCTGAACCGGATGGAGCAGGAAGGAAAACCATTAGTTGCAGCGTTAAATGTCAGCAGCCTGACGTTTCGCGGGAAAATATAAAGCCAGCCCCGCAGCGAACCGAATGCCCTAAACGATTATTCTATGGGCGTTCTTTGACCCCCATTTCTATTTTGCTGTGAAAGGAGATAAAGGCTGGAAAAGAAATCTTTTCGGACAGTATGACAAAATGATTAATTTAGCAACCTGAAATTGGATACTGACGCTGTTTTTGTCGGCATTCCGATATTACGCACTTAATTAAAAAGCCCCATCAACCATAATTATATTGGATTAGCCCGCTCCGGCGGTCTTTATATCGTATGTTTAAAACGCTTTAGTAATCAAAATTGCTTCTATGAAAATTTTTACGACTACAATCCTTTCCCTGTTCGTGGCTATCACTATGGTCAATGCGCAGGTGGTTTTCGTCAACTCTCCCGAAGAACTTTTAGGGGGGTATGAGTTTGGAACAGCGGCTAACTTCGGTACGCCACTTACGGATACCCTGGTAACTGCTGATGCCGCATTCATTGATGACGGTACCGGTGAGACAGCAACGCAAGGTTGTATGGCAGCCGTAAACGGTGCAGAACTGGAAGGTAAGATCGCCCTCGTGGACCGTGGTGGATGTACCTTCGTTTCAAAGGCACTCAATGCACAAAACGCCGGCGCGCTTGGTATTATCATCTTTAATAACCAGCCTGGTGCAGGTGTCATTGCTTTAGGTGGTGATGATCTGTCCATTACGATCCCGGTAGCTATGCTAAGCTATGAGGACGGGCAGGCTATCCGCTCGGCACTGGAGAACGGTACGGTGAACATCACAATGGGCAATCTGGTACTGCCAAATGATATCGGAGCGAGTGCTGCTAACGTAATGACAGCCCCCTACGGTATCGTGCCACTAGAGCAGGTGACTGCTGACAACTTCACCGTGGTTCCTGGAGCAGGCATTACCAACAATGGCCTAAACGATGCTGCTAACTTCAATATCTCCGCAACCGTTGAGTACACCGAATTGGATGGTTCAAACCCTGCAACCGTTTATACCGAGTCGACGACTCTGGAAGAAACGGTAGAGCCGGATTCAACATCCAGCCTGGCTGTTCTGCCAGGATTTGTACCTGAGAATGGCATAGGCCGTTACACAGTGACCTATAGCGTTGAGTCTGATAGCGTAGACCAACTGGATTTTGACAACACCTTCTCTTCTACCTTTACCATTTCTGACTCCCTGTACAGTAAAGCGCAGTGGAACCCTACAACGGGTCTGCCTGCCAGAACAGGTACATTCTACTCCACAGCTGCTGGTGGTGTGTATGAAATGATTGCACCTTTCGCCTTTCCTTCAGGCGGTGGTTCAGTTCGAATTGATACCATTATCTATGAGGTGCTCTCTGCAACGGGTACCACGCTGGCCGAGGCCTCTTTTGAAGGGTATGTCTACGAGTGGGTAGATGCGGACGAAGATAGTCTCATCACAAATGCTGAAGTTGAAGTGGTAGGTATTGCGACCTTTGCTTTCCCGGAGGACTACGAGGAGCAAGTAGGCATACTGAGGCTCCCGGTTGCTAACTTCCTTACTTTTGCTGAGCCAGGGCCTATTGTTAATCCAGAGGCTTCCGCCTATATGGTTGGAGTGCGCCATACGGGTGCAGGGTCGGTTTTCATGGCATTCGACGAAAATATCAGTTACACTCAGTATGTCGACTACAAACTGGCTAACGGAACTTACCACATATCGGATGAGCCGTACTTTGTGGAATCAGATTTTGACCCGGAAACCAACAGTCCTGACTTTGAAGGCCTTGGTCAGTTTGCAGATGTTTCTGGCGGTGTCGCAATCGCTATTAAAACCGCTCCGATTGCAACAAGCACAGAAGACGTGGTAGGTGCAGAAACCTTCGAGATGGACATCTTCCCGAACCCAACTGCGGAGAAGCTGACGACCAACCTGACTTTCAAGCAGAGCACCAGCTTTGTAGAGTACAACATCACTGCGGCCAACGGGCAGGTACTGCTGCGCGAGCTTGACAATAGCGTAGGCCAGCGCGAGCAGGCAGAGTTCAATGTAGAAGCACTGCCAGCCGGTCAGTACTTCCTGATGATCCGCACCGAGCAGGGCATTCAGACCATGCCAT
>CAZNHN010000285.1:0-7653 GCA_964572415.1 uncultured Phaeodactylibacter sp. | reverse complement strand
AATCCCGAAGGGTACTTCACCCTGAATGTGGCGGAGAATGCCCTGATGATCCCAATGATGAAGGCCCGCATAGATGAAATTTTGCAGCAGGGCGATGTTCCCGAATGGGCTTTCCAGTATACGGATCCGAATGGGCACCCGGAGGTCCGGGAGGCCGTAGCGGCATTTATGGAGCAATACCTGTGCCAATGTCCCATTGCGCCTGATTCCATTGCCTTTTCTGCCGGTGCTGCAGCGACCATAGAGGTGAGTACGTTTATGCTGGCCGATGAGGGGGATGTGGTGGTGATTCCGGCTCCCGCTTATCCCATGTACACTAATGATGTGGGCTTGAAAAGCGGATTGCAGCGCTACGATTTGCAAACGCATCACCATCCTGCCGATCATGGTCATCTTTCCCCCCTGACCACCGCACACCTGGATGCTGCCTGGGCGGATATCAGCGGGCAGGGGCAAAGGTTCAAAATCCTGTTGCTGACCTCACCGGATAACCCCACCGGCTGTATGTACTCGGAACAACAGCTGAGGGAGATTGCCGAATGGTGTATTGCGCATGAGGTGCACCTGGTTGTCAGTGAAATTTACGGCTTGTCATTGGTGAATATTGAAGACGATGACATCCGGGCAGATTATACGCCGGCAACGGTGCCCCAATCTTTCGCACAGCTCATGGCGGAGCTTCAAAGCGATTACCTGCACCTCTGGTATGCCCTGTCCAAGGATTTTGCCATGTCCGGGTTCCGGTTTGGTATCGTACATTCCTTGAATGAAAGCTTCCTCAAGGGTTTTGGGAATGTCAATATCCCGCAGATGGTCTCCAACCTTGCGCAGTGGGTGATCGGGGAGCTGATGAAAGACCATGCCTTTCTGGAGCGCTACATCGCAACCAACAAAGCCCGCCTTACCGGGAGCTACAAAGCAGTCGTCAAGGCCCTTCGGGAGTTGGAAGTGCCCTACGTCCCCAGCCGCGGCAGCCTGTTTGTTTGGGCTGATTTTTCCAAATACCTGAAAGAGGATAGCGAAAAGGGGCAGGAAGACCTTTGGATGGACATTTACCACAGTACCGGCATACTGCTGACGCCCGGTGCCGGATTCCAGCATAAGAAGTATGGGGTGTTTAGGATAGTGTATACTACATTGCCTTTGAGCCATTTGGAGGTGGCGCTGGAGCGGTTGAAGACTTTTTTTCAAGACAGGGCCAGTTGATTCACTTCCTTTTAGTTTTGTTTTTACATACTGCGGCAATGTGTCTTCTCTTACTATTTTTTACTGATCAACAAACAGAAAACATTACAAAATCCTGACTTATAAAAACATTTTTAGTTAATTTTTTATTAAAAAATCCGGGGCCAAAACAACATTTGCATTTTCAAGGTTAGGCGTGTCATTTTTCACTTCAAACTATGAATATGACACTGTCAAAGACCCTGTTGTCAGGAGCATTCCTGTTCCTGGCCACCATGTTCACGCACGCCCACGCACAGCAGAGCGCTGCCATTCAGGAGATGCTCGATCTCGAAGCCGATCAGTATTTTGCCGACCGGGACAGCGCTTACCTTGATCCCTACTACGGATTGAAAAAGCTGATTTATGGCAATAAGCGCTTTGCAGAGAACAAGAGCATCAAACCGCGTCAGACCGACGAAGACCTGCGCAATAACGAGCTGGGGCAGAAGCCTTTTGCTACGATTATTGGCTGTGCGGACAGCCGTGTGCCCAATGAGATTATTTTTGATCAGGGGGTGGGAGACCTCTTTATTACCCGTACAGCTGGGCAGGTGATGGCTGAAGCTTCTTATGGGACCATTGAGTACGCCACGGTAGTGCTGAATACCCGTCTGATTGTTGTGCTGGGCCATGAATCCTGCGGAGCTGTGAAGGCAGCTATGCAGCTGCCGGAAAACCCTCCGGGCCACGTGGTGACGCTCATCAATGCCATTAAACCCGCTTCCCTTTACGCGAAAGACAACGCAAAAGGCGAGGATGACATGCTGGATACCGCCGTTCGCAGGAATGTACTGGAGCAGGTTGAACTTCTCCGGGGTCTGGAACCGGTACTGAGCCGCAAGTTTGCAAGCGGTGAAGTCCTCATCGTCGGCGCAGTGTACAACCTGCACTCCGGTAAGGTGGAGTTTTTGGAAGAGACGATCAAGTCACTGCCAAAATTTGTTCAATAGCCTATGAAAAAACTGCTGTTACTACTACTATGTGCATGGCTTGCCAGCCCGCTTGCGGCCCAAACTGTTGAAGAAGACAAACTGGGGGCCTGGTATATGTACTTTTACAATGCCAGGTTTGGAGATGGCCCCTTCGGGATTCAGGGCGATTATCAGTTCCGATTCTGGAACTTCGGCAATGACCTTGAGCAGGTGCTGATCCGAAATGGATTGACGTACACCCCAAAGGATGCTGGCGTAACCTTTACCCTGGGCTACGCGAGTATCACAACGGGCACACCGGGAGAAAGCACCAATACGGTCCATGAAAACCGGATTTATCAGGAAGCTCTTTTTTCCCAGCGGCTGGGTGGTCGTTTTCTGCTTACCCACCGTTTCCGGTCGGAGCAACGCTGGCTGGAGGATCAGGACTTCCGTACCCGCTACCGGTACAATATATTTGTGAATGTACCGCTCAATGCTACCGATTTTGGGAAGGGAGTCGTCTATCTGGCCCTGTACAATGAGATTTTCATCAATGGTCAAACCGATATTGGAGACGGCCGCGAAGTGCAATACTTTGACCGGAACCGGACCTATCTTGGTATTGGGTTCGGGCTGCGTGACAACCTGCGCATCCAACTGGGCGCTATGAATCAAACCACCGCCAACTGGAGCAAATGGCAGGCACAATTCAGTGCGCACCATAGCTTCTCCTTTAGGTAAGATTTTATCGTAAAAGCCAAAAATGAATTGCACCCTGTACGGTTTATTCGGTACAGGGTGTGTTTGTTAGCTGGTACCGGTCCGGCTAGACCTTCCTTTGCAAAAGGAACATTGGTGCAGGGATACCCATTCGGGGTATTGGTCAAACCGCTTCCTGCTCACGGTCCGGGAAGAAGTATTTTGTGGTGGGGGCAAGCAAGCTAAAGTCAAAGATGACATCGGAGGGGACCGTAATAATTCTTAGCGAAAGCAATGAAGCAGACTGAACCCGACATCAAGTACTACTTTCCCCGATTAGCAATACGCTTCATATCTATAGCCAGGCCTTCTGTGATTTCCAACTGATCCTCCCAGTCGTAAATGCGCCACGCGTTGTTGCCTTGTTCGGCAATCAGCACCTTTCGGGTATCTGTAAAAATCCAAACGACTTTGGCTACGCCAAATTGAATCAGGTCCTCTGTTTTTTCATGGTAGTACCCTAAAGGGTTGCGGACTTCCTGAAGATCTGCTTTGGTATCGATCTCGATCACTAATTCAGGGGGAATATCCAAATACTGATCGTTTAAGTCTTCCACCAAGTCCGATTTGATTACGGCTATATCCGCTGCTCTCCAGGCGTTTTTGCCAAAGCGCAGCCCGAGCTCGTTCGTAAAGATTAGGTATTCATTTCCATAAAAGGATCGGAGGAGATAGATCAACTCTGCAACAATGAGCGCTTGTAGTTTGCTGCTACCCATGATTTCATCCATTTGCTTGTTACCGGTTAGGTAGTCCTTGTAGCCTTGGTAGTAAATGGGCTTGCCGCCAACCATTTCATAGACCAGACTTTTAGGGATTTGCTCGGTAGCTTGTTCCATCATTTGACGATTTATTGAAATGATAAACAATCTGGGGGCAGTGTAAGTTCCCTGTGCTATTTTGTCCAGGTGCTGCAGCTCAGAAACAGGCAGAACCAGCAGTGCCCAGCATTTAAAGCCCCCGTCCTGTCGTCCGGTTTCCCACTGGGCGATAGGTTACCTAAAACTTAATACTCACTCAGTTAGCAGCACCATTGACACCTGCTGCCCGTACACTCGTTCAGTTGTCGCCCGGGCTTGCAGGAGGATTCGTATCTTTCTGCTGTTTCCAGGATATCTTGCTACCCTAAGGAAGCGATCATGGATACAGGTCCTGTGTTTTACAGCCGCACAATCAGTCAAACCAAATCGCTTTGCCATAGCCCGTGCCCTCCAGCTCCTCCACCCGCGCTTTGAGCTCTTGGCTGAGCAGGCGGATAAGCCGGGTGCCAAAGGCCGTACCGCTATCCGTAGTAACGGCAGCTGCTTTTCCCACGCCATTGTCCTGTACTTTCAGCAGGTAGCCGCCTTGCGCCGGCCGGGAAAAATGCAGGCGGATTTCTCCCTGACGGTTATCCGGGAAAGCATACTTCAGAGCATTGGTAATCAGTTCATTGGTGATGAGGCCTACGGGGATGGCCGTTTCTGCATCCAGCTCCACCGGTTCGACTTCATAGCGGATTTGTATCCGGCGGTCGTCCAGACCAAAGGAATCTGCTACCGTTTCACCCAGTTCGTGGAGGTAGGTCTGCATATTCAGCGCAGCGGGCGTAGCTCCGGTGTAGAGCTGCTGATGGATCAGCCCCATGGCGTCCACCCGGTTTTGGCCTTCGCGTATGGCATCGAGGGCATTTTCGTCCTGTATGTAGCGGGATTGCAGGCTAAGCAGGCTGGACAGGACCTGCAGGTTGTTTTTGACCCGGTGGTGGATTTCGTAGAGAAGGGCTTCAATCGAGCGGTTTTTCTGCCGGATAGTCCGGTAGCCTTGCAGCAGCAGAAGCGCCAGCACGAGCAGCAGCCCGGCTATGCCGACCGAATACCAGCGGATGGTGCGTTCCCGGCTGAGTGCCTGTTGCTGCTGGTAAATGGTGGCCTCCTTTTGAGCCGTTTCGTACCGGGTCTGTAGCTCTGCCACTTTTTCATCTGCTTCTGCGGTGAACAAGCTGTCGCGGACGGCGGTGTATCTTTTGTAGTAGACGAGTGCCGAGTCGTACTGCCCCAGCCCTTCGTAGGCCTGAGATAAATTTATTAGGGCTTCCGGCCACTTGTACTGTTCTCCTGTCTGTTGCAACTGCTGCCACAGCGAGCGTACAATCGGAAGGGCTAAACCATACTCCTCCATCCGGATGTAAATATCCACGATATTGTTCAGTGTGGCCATCTCCAAACTTACAAATCCGGTGGAAATGGCTATTGCGTTGGCTTCCTGATAATCAGCCAGGGCCTCTTCGTACCGCTCCATATATTTGAGAATATTCCCCCGGGTATTTTGCGAAAGCGCGATATCCACGGGGTCACTGGCATTTTGCCGTAGTTGCAGGGCTTCGTTTGCATAGTTCAGCGCGGTATCCAATTCATCTAGCTGCAGGTTAATATCTGCCAGGAGTTGTGCAGTCACGCCAAGGTCAACAGCAGGTGCACCGGCAGTTTTTTGCTGCTCATAGCCACGGAGCGCATAGTCAAGGGCCTCCTGATAATTCCCCTGATTATAGAGCGCGTCCCCCACATCACTGTTGGCCATGCCAATCTCTACCTCCTCACCGAGAGATTCCCGGATGCCCAGCACCTGAAAGGCGATGGTTGCCGCTTTCTCGTACTGCCCCAGATAGTTGGCTACCCACTGCAGTTTGCTGAGTACCCGCGCCTGACCAGCGAGGTTGCCGGAGGCTTCAAAAATAGCATTGGCCCGTTCAAAGTAGTGGATGGCGGAGTCGGGCTGACTGGAGTTGGCATGGGTACGGCCTATGGCGGTCAGCAATTCTGCCTTCTGAGTAGCTGTCGTTTCGTCACTGATGAGGTGCAGCCCCTGATAGCCATACTCCAATCCCTGTTCCAGGTCATATCCGTTCATAAGGTGAGTCAGCTGAATGAGTACACTCAGGGAAGCCGTGTCTGACTGAGCAGTACGGAGCGTTTGCTCAAGGCTGTCAATGACTGGTGTCTGGCTGAACAGGGCTATGGGTAAGAAAAGGAAAAGTACTGTTTTTTTGTAGTGTGTGTTCATAAATGTGTGGGAATGATAGTGGTGTATGGGGAGTAGAGCGCCTAAAGCATCCTTAGCCGTTCCAGAAGCTTGGTACTGTAGGATTTAGCTAACGGGATTTTATGTTTCCCGATATATATACTCAGGACTCCTATCTTGTCTATTCGATTCAGGTTGACAATATAGGATCGATGTACCCGCATAAAGTCATCATTTTGCAGGGCATCGTGGAATTTTTTCAGGGTTAGCGTAGCCAGATGGGTCTGGTCATTCGTGACGATCTTGCAGTAGTAGTCATAGGCCTCCACCCATAGGATATCCCGCAGGCGTACCTTGACCTGCAAGTCATTCGTCTTGATAAAAATACAATCCTGCAGGGTATTGGTAGCGACGGAGGAGGGCGAAGTTTGGCTGCTGGAAGCTGAACCGGAATGGCCCAGGGCCAGCTCGATGGCATGCCGCAAGTCCCGCCCTCTGAAGGGTTTGGAAAGGAAAGCGTGCGGTTGTACACTTTTTGCGCGTGCGAAGGTGGCCTCATCAGAATTACTGGTCAGAAAAATGAGCGGGAAAGTATGCGTTTTTACAATTTTTTCTGCTGTTTCCACCCCGTCGAGCTCGCCTTTCAGTTGAATGTCCAGTAGCGCTAAATCCGGCATCTCCGATTGCAGGAGGTCCAGAGCAGCTTCTCCACTACGGACGCTGCCGGTGATACCGTAGCCCATCTCTAACAGGCGGTCTTCAAGATCTGCCGCAATGATGGGGTCATCTTCCACGATTAGAATACCAGGGTTAGGCATAAATGATAGCTGAATTCATGATCGCTGTTAAGTTAATAACCTGCGCGCAAATGAGCAAAATTTTGCTCACATCCGGGAAAGTATATCCCTAACTATACTTTTAACCTGATATTCAGAAAAGGGTTTGCGAATTATTGGAAATTCCTGTTCGAGCATGTAATGACCCCCAGCGGTTCCGATGGGCAGCGTACTGCTCCAGATGACCGGCAATTCAAATTGCCAGTGTAGTTGGGCCGCCAGAAAAAGTAATTTATTGATATGCTGAGGAGCAACGGCAACAATAGCCAGATCGCTTTCAATGGCCCTGAGCGAGTTAAGAGCATCATTGCTCAACTCTTTCTCAGGAAGAAAACAGCTTTTCGAATGGTAAACCGCCCCACCCATTTCCACTATGCATGCAGACAGATGAGCTGCTATAAGAGGGCAGGGTTCAATGAGGTAGACACTGAACGGCTTCTTCATAATAGGTAAGGAGGCTCTAGTCATACCGTAATCTTTTTTCTTTTCAGTAGGGTGCACCGGACACACTGTAAACAGCGTTTTGAGTCAGCATTTGGGGGCTAAAATGATGGCTGCGTTGAATTAACGGGCTTGCTTACGGCAGATGCTACAGGACTATTGGTACGTTTTATTGGGGGAACAAGCATGGTTCCAGGTCGGAACCATACTTGCGAAAAAAGTCCCCAATTCTAAAATTTTCCGGCCTTAGTCTGCTTTCACCACCCGCAGCACCTGTGGCGGCCGCTCTTCCTGGCGCACCTCCAGAAAGTACAGCCCGCCCGGCAGGCGGCTTATGTCCCAATCCGTAGCGGCCTCGCCCGACAGCAGTTGGCGCTGCTCCAGGGCCTGCCCCATCTGATTGCGCAGTATGGCTATACCCCCGCTTTCGGGGGCTTTGGAAAAGGCCAGGGTGAAGGCGTCTCGTGCCGGGTTAG
>CAZNHN010000284.1:0-7678 GCA_964572415.1 uncultured Phaeodactylibacter sp. | reverse complement strand
AGCCGCCACACAATTTAACGTGTTCCGTGGCATGTTCCGTGGCATGTTCTCATTTTGGTGCGTGTGCCCTAACTTTTTTACCCGGTCGGTATATCTATGCTTTTTCTTCGTAATGGTCGATCAGTCTCAGATTTAATTTTCTCACTCCACAAATTCCTTTTTTCGGGTGGCTACAGCTACAGACTGATCGAGCGCCTGTTGAAGGTGTCTTGCAAAAACAGCTTCATTCGGTGGCGCAAAGATTTCGCTGTGCTCGCCGGGAACCTCAATGACTTCCACACCCTTTAAGGCATAGTGCTGCCAGTCGTACTGTTCCGGGTCAGCAATGAAAAAGGTTTGTTTTTGGGCTTTAAACAGATGGACTTTGATGGAGCAGGGCTGTTGCCGGTAAGTATTTAGCGCGGTGTACTTGGCATGTTGCACTTCTTTTTGATAGGCTGGCACTTCGTCTTCCAATCCTTCAAAAACGCCTGCGTAATCTTTATTTTGCAGCAAGCGGTATTTGAGCTCATACCGGATGGTCTTCAGCTTCTTGCCCCAAAGCCGCAGCGTTTCGCGGGGAGAAGCGCTCAGCGCAAACTTAAGGTTGAAGGCAAGTACCTGAGCCATTCGTTGCCATGAGCCCACTTGTTCTGGAGGTAAAGCGACTGAGTCAAACAATCCAACAAAAGCGACTGCTTTGCCCATATTCAGCAACTTACGCCCCATTTCAAAGGCGACAAAGCCGCCAAATGAGAAACCGGCAACTGCATAAGGGCCTTCCGGTTGGTGCGCCAGAATCTGCTCCAGGTAATAGTCCGCAATGGCCTCCATGCTATATAGTGGTTCGTCTGTGCCATTCATCCCTTTGGCCTGGAGCCCGTACACCGGTTGGTCGGGGTGCATGTATTTTGAAAGCGCATTGAAAAGCAGTACATTCAAGCCTGCTCCATGTACGATGTAAAGGGGTGTCCGGTTGCCTGATGCCTTGATCGGGACCAGGCTCTGCCAACCGGAAGCGGCTTTCGCTTCATCTGCCAGCAGACGGGCAATTTCCCGCGCACTTCCATATTGAAACAGAGAAGCCAGCGGCAGCCGTTTTCCAAAGAAATCCTCAATTTTTGTCATCAGTGAAACGGCGAGCAGAGAGTGTCCGCCCAAATCAAAGAAGTCATCGGTAACGCTGATTTGTTCTATGGCTAAAACTTCCCGGAAAAGATCCAATACTTTGCTTTCTGTATCATTCGCTGGTGCTGCCGGATTGGTTTTTTCCGTTTCCTGAATGGGATCTGGCAATTGCTTTCGGTCCGTTTTTCCATTGGGCGTCTTTGGCAGGGCTTCCAGTAGCGTCATGCCCGCAGGCACCATATAGGCCGGCAGGTGCTCCTTTAGATACTGTTTCATTTCTGCCCATTGTATTGATGTGGCTCCGGCGGGCACAAGGTAGGCATGGAGTTCTGGATTGCCTTGCTGCCTGATTACCGGCTGAACGACGCAGGAGGAAATAGCAGGGTGTTTTTGCAAAATCTGCTCAATTTCTGCAAGCTCTATGCGGAAGCCCCGGATCTTGACCTGATGGTCGAGCCGCTCAATGAATTCCAATGCTCCGTTGTGGTGAAAGAACCCCCGGTCGCCGGTTCTGTACATCTTCGTGCCGGGTGCGAAGGGATTAGGGATAAAACGTTCGTCGGTAAGCTCGGGTAGGTGCAGGTAGCCCTTTGCCAGGCTGCAACCTCCAATGTAGACCTCTCCGGCCACGCCCGCTGGTACCGGGGAAAGCGCTTCGTTGAGTACGTAGAGCCAGTTGTGCCGGACAGGAAAGCCAACAGGTACAAGGCTGGTCGGACCAGAGGCAACATTCTGCTTACGCACCTGATGAATCGCGGAGTAAACTGTGGTTTCAGTAGGGCCGTAGAAGTTCCATACAGCTGCACAGCGCCCCAGCAATTCTTCAGCAAGTTTCTTATCTAATGCTTCTCCGCCGCTTAGGGCTTGCAGATTAGCTTTTCCCGCCCATCCGTCCTGAAGGAGCATCTTCCAGGTAGCCGGCGTGCCTTGCATCAGCGTAATATCATGCTGCTCCAGCGCCTGAGCCATCAGTCTGGGATCAAGGATGGCTTCCCGGTCGGCCAGGATAACCTGAGCGCCATTGAGCAGTGGCCAGTAGAGCTCCATAACGGCTATATCGAAGGAAATGGTAGTGACGGCATAAAACCGGTCATCCGGATTAATCCCCGGCCGGTCGTTTAGGGCCTCCAGATAGTTGGATACAGACAGGTTACCGATACTTACGCCTTTGGGGCGTCCGGTCGAGCCGGAAGTATAGATCAGGTATAACTCATCTTCGGGCTGCAGAGGATTGCTGTCGGGGTTACCGGCAGGTAAATCATGCAGCAGGTTTTTGAGGTCTTCGTAAACTATAATCTGAGCGTCAAAGCCCTGAAGCTGTTCCTTTAACCCTGCGGTGGTAAGGATAATCTCCGGGCGGGCATCTTCCAATATTAATTTCAGCCTGTTGGCAGGGTGATCGGGGTCAAGGGGCAGGTAACTGCAGCCAGCTTTTTGGATGGCCAAAAGCGCAATCATTAAATCTGCTGAACGTGGCAGTAGCACCCCCACCCGCGCTCCCTTCGGTAAGGCGTAAGCCCGCAGATGGTGGGCGAGCTGATTGGCCCGCTCATTGAGCCCTTGGTAGGACAGGGATTCCTGACGAAAAACCAGGGCTGTCCGGTTAGGGTGCCGAGCTGCAGCAGCTTCAAATTGCCGGATGATTGGGGTTAGGGTATGGGGAAGGGGGGCCGGTATTCCAGTCAAAGCCTGCCGCTCTTTTTCTGACAAATACTGAGCTTTGGCAATGGCGACTTCGGGGTCATCTAAGATTTGCCTCAGCATATTAACGTAGTGGTCAGCCATCCGCTCTATGCGCGCTGCATGGAATAAAGCGGCGTTGTATTCAAAGGTGCACTTCGTCCGGCCCTGATCCCGGGAAATAAAGAGGGTAAGGTCAAACTGAGCGACCTCATTATGGTACCCCAAAGGCGTAACTTCCAGTCCCTGCAGCCCGAATCGCCCGTCGTAGGCATTCTGAAAATTAAACATGACCTGGAATAGCGGGTTGATGCCGGGTATTCGCTGAATTTTCACCTGTTGCAAAATGAGGTCAAAGGGGGCATCCTGATTGGAAAGCGCCTCTATCATCCGCTGATGGATCTGCTCTGTAAGGCCGCCTAACGGATCAGTGTGGCCCGCCCGGATGCGAATGGGCAGCATATTGATGAAAAAACCCTGCATCTTTTCCGTTGCTTTTTGAGTACGGTTGGCCACAGGCACTCCAATGACGAAGTCATCCTGACCGCTGTACTGCTGAAGCAAGGCCGCAAAACCGGAAAACATAAGCGTACTCATGCTAATCCCCGCCTGCCGGGCATGCATTTCCAGGTCTCCGGACAGTTCGCCGGGCAAAAAACGGATGGCTTCTCCACCTTCAAATGTCGTCGCATCCGGCCGCTTGAAGTCGGCGGGTAACCGAAGGAAAGAAGGCGCACCCGATAGCTCTTGTTTCCAATACTCCAATTGCGGTTGAATCCCGCCCTGCTCCAAAAGTTGCTGCTGCCACAGGATAAAGTCTGTGTACTGGTATGGATCGGTTGGATGCTCCGGCGCCTGCTTTTGCAAAAGCTTGCCATACAGCCAGCTCCACTCCTTCATCAATAAATCAATGGAGGATGCATCGGAAATGATATGGTGGATGCAGAAAAACAGATGCCACAGATCGTCCTCAAGCCGCAAAAGCCCCAATTTAATAAGGGGCGGGGACTGTAAGTCGAAGTTGAACTGCCGGAAGTTGGCCGACCATTCCTGCACTATCGTTTCAGGTTTATGGTGCTGACGTATATCTAATTGCTGCAGTGGAACCTTTAAGTTTTCAGCAATATGCAATTCAGGGATTCCATCTTTGGTATGAAAGGAGGACCGCAGCGCATTGTGCCTGGCCACCAGCAAATTAAAAGCTATCTCCAGTGCTTCAGTATCCAATGCGCCTTTAAGGATAAACTCAAAGGGAATGTTGTACGCGCTGCTGCCCTGCGTGGCCTGCTCAATAAACCAAAGCCGTTTTTGGGCAGAAGATAATGGAAGGACGGGGCCGGTTTCGAATTTCTGTATGGGCGGGAGACCGTTGGTTTGCTGCTTGCTTTGATTTAACTGCCTGGCAAGGGCCTGTATCGTTGGGGCATCGTACAGCTGCTTTAAAGTTAGGTGGTAGCCCATCCGTGCACTAATATTGGAAATCAGCTGCAAGGCCAGCAAGGAGTGCCCCCCCAGGTCGAAAAAGCTATCCGTGGTACTGATTTTGCCCGATTGCAAAACGTGCTGCCAAATGGACAGTAGTGCGACTTCAGTTGGTGTTTCGGGATGAACCAGCGCTCTCTGTTCTTCGGCGGGGACTTCAGGCAAATTGCGCCGGTCAATTTTTCCATTGGGGGTTCTTGGGAAATCATCCAGCGCAATAAGTTGGGTCGGGATCATGTAAGCAGGAACTTTCCGGGCCATGGCCTGCCTGATGTCATCCGTACTGACGCTGGCGTTTTTCCCAGCGCGGAAATAGCCAATCAGCCGGTTGTTCCCATCCGTATCTGCTCTGGTGATGGCTACGGCTTCCAGCAGGTTTGGGACTTGCTCCATCACTGCTTCCACTTCTCCCAGTTCAATCCGGTGCCCACGGACTTTCACCTGTTGATCCTTTCGGCGGTCGAATACCAGGTTCCCATCGGGCAGGTAGTGCGCTAAATCCCCCGTTTTGTATAAGCGCCCACCATCAGGATCGAAGGGGTTGGTGGTGTACCGGCCTTTATTTTCCGGAGTAGGATTGAAATAGCCACGCCCTACGCCGGGCCCGGCTACCCAGATATCTCCGGTTTCACCAGGCTGGCAGGGCCTTCCCTGTTCATCAACCAGGTACAGGGTGTACCCGGCTACGGGCTCGCCAATAGGTACCCGCCCGTCCGGGGGCGTGTCGGCGCCTGATTTGTAATAAGTTGCCCCAACGGTCGTTTCGGTTGGCCCGTAAATATTGATTAGCTCCAGGTCCGGAATGCTGGCCTGAAACTGATCCCATACCCGCTGCTTGATGGGCTCTGCTCCAGTGAGGACACGCTTTACCGGCAAAGGTGGCCTTTGTTGCAGCTTCTGCGTTAATGGCGGAAGGAGGGAAGCGGGCAGGTAGCAGGAGTGAATGGGCTTCTCTTCCAGAAAGTCAATGAATGCATCCAGCTCAACCACAAAATGGGTATCAATCAAGTACAGGGTGCCATCAAAAAACAAAGGCAAATAAATTTCCCAGACCGAAGCGTCAAAGACAAAGGGGGAGAGGCTCAACTCGTTGAATCCGGCAGGGAGCGGGGCATATTCCTGGAAGCCACAGATCTGATTGTCCACACAAAAGTGATCGATCATTACACCTTTCGGGCGGCCGGTAGAGCCGGAAGTAAAAAGTACGTAGGCGAGGTGCTCCGGTGTGATTTCCGGCGGCGTAAAGGGGATGGTCTCCTCTGGAAGTTTGGAGATATTCAAAACCGAAATCCCAAATGCTTGTGCCCGGTCTGCAGTATTGTTTTCACAAAGAATTAAAGGGGCCTGAATTTCCTTTAGGATGTAGTCAATCCGGTCTTTCGGATAATCGGGGATGACAGGGACGTAGGCACAGCCCGCTTTTAGCACGCCGAGCATACCGATAATAGATTCAACTGAACGGGTGCAAAACAGGGGGAGCATGGTTTCATGGGGCAGTTGGTGCCGGAGCAGGAGGGCTGCAACCTGATCTGACCGCTCATCGAGGGACTGGTAGGAGAGAGACTGGTCGTTTGCTACCAGTGCAACCTGATCAGGGTGGCGTTGTACCCCAGCCTGGAATCGTTGGATGATTGTTTGGAACCCTTCTTTTACGTAGGTGCTCAGCTCCCTGGTGTTGGGGCCTTCCGTTGGTGGTTTCATGTGCAATATTTGTTGGGAATTGAAATATAACCTATTTTGCTGAGAGATGCCAATGAGATCAATCAATGCCGCTTACTAATTTTTCCAGCTTTACATTGCAGGCTTTAAATCGAACGCTGATGTTGGAAAAAGGCACTGTAGCCATTATTGCCGGAAGGGTAGCCCCTGAAGCTTTCGCAGACCAGTTGCTGAAGTGTCTGAACAGTGCTGAGCGAGAGCGGCTTTCCCGGTTGCGGGATGCCATTCAGTCTCGTGTCTACCTTTCTGCTCACGCTGTTTTAAATTTGGTACTGGCTGGTTTCACCGGGCACCCACCTTCGCAATTGCAATTTGCTTTGGGTCCGGAACGCAAGCCTTACCTGGCGCCGTCTGAAGCGGGGCTGTATTTTAACTTATCGCACTCAGGGAAATACTTTTTAATTGGGCTGTTACAGGAAAGAGAGATGGGAGTGGACGTAGAGGAACACCGGGAGGGAATCGCTCCTGAAACCCTGGCTAAGCGATTTTTTCATCCTCATGAACAAATGCAGCTACAGAAGGAAGCAGTTTCTTTTTTTGACATCTGGGCCAGAAAGGAAGCTTTTCTGAAAGCTCAGGGAACAGGTTTGGCTTATCCCACGGCCTCGTTCGACGCTACACAGGAATGCATCACTACCCATTCCCATACTTTTTGTCTGGGAAGCCTGCCCCTCTTTCCTGATGCCAGCGCTGCCATAGCGGTAGAGGGGACAGCCATGCCTGCCTTACAGGCCTACCGGCTATACTCGGAACCTGATTGGAAAACCTTTTTGAACACTGCCTAATCAAAGAAAGTATCATACTGATTCCGCCGCCCTTCCTGCCGCACCGGCTCCTTGATAGGCTGGTCCAGGTCCAGCACATCGCTTTCGTTGGCGGCCTGAGAAAGCAGGTTTTGCTTTTCGTCTTCGCCTAAAATGAGTGAAGTGCTCTCTTTTTCCCACTTTTCCAGCATTTTGAGTCCTTCTTCCTCGAAAATGCCATTCTGGAGGTCAATCGAGTTCATGAAGTTGGAAGACATTTCCATAAAGCGGTCCATTTCTCCTACTTTGTTGGCTACATCGTCGGTGATGGCTTCCATAGCGGCATCAAACATCGCGCGCTTATCCGGGTCGCCCTGCATGATGCTGCGGGCGGAGTTCATGGCGCTGTGGCTGGCAAGTATAGCTTTGCGCTCCTGCTCTTTGATAAAGACTTGGTCTTTGACATCCTCTTTCAGGATCAAAGAGTTTTCCTGCATTTTTTTCAGCACCCGGTAGAGCACCTCCATCTTTTTGTAGAGGTCTTCCAAACGCATATTCGACTCCTTGAGGCGGCCCGCTTTGCGCGACTTCAGGATCATCTGCGTCTGCTTTTCAGCAGCTTTAGCTTTGCTGGCTTGCTTTAGGTTGCTCTCTATTTCTTTCTTGTTGTTGTGGATCAGCTCCTGCAGCTTGTGCATCTGCCCACGCAGTATGCCCATCTGCTTCTTCATCTGCTTGATTTTCTTCTCCAAGTCTTCCACATAGGACTTCAGTATACCGATGGGATCCAGCTGCACGAAGAAGCCCGTCACCCAGCGCATCATGCTTTTGTACATGTACCACACGAGATTGCGCATACGTGGGTCGAGCACCATATATACCACAGCGGCCAGTACCGCAAGGGTTACGGCTAAGACAAGCGTACTTTGTAGGGCAGCTAATATCGC
>CAZNHN010000283.1:0-7691 GCA_964572415.1 uncultured Phaeodactylibacter sp. | reverse complement strand
GATGCCCGTGTCGCGCACCTCCACGGCCACGAACAGGGCGCCCGTGGCGCCTTGTTGGCGAATGCTGTCGCTCCACACGCCCTCGCAGACCGTCACCCAGGATTCTCGCTAGTTGATGGGAGCCGCACCAAAATTCCCGAGCGTCGCTCCGCGTTCGGGGATCAGTACCCGTTCGGTAGCGCGGATGACCCGTAGCCGCAATGGATCCACCTGAGCGATGAACAGTGGCGCCCGGTGTCGCATGACATGGTCGTTGCCAGCACCCCGGCGGGTATAGACAAGGAACAGCCCATCGTCGTGGGTCAGCCAGTGCTGCTGGGTGTTGTAGCTGCCGAGTTCTTTACCATCGTCGAAGGTCCATTTTTTATTTTTGAAGGTTTCGTAGTTGGCCTTCTCGGCGGGTGTCATGGCCTTTTTATTGGCTTTCGCCTGTCGGTCATGCTGTTTCCAAAAGCGGTCATGCTCCTTGATCATACGGCCCATAAAGGCTTCCGGCTCAGTATTCCAGTAGAATTCATAGGTATTGGGGATGAACAGGCTCATCAGTGTTTCCGGGGTGTAGCCGATGGAGTCGAGGTACCCTTCGTTTTGCATCAGGGTTAAGAAAGCCAGGGAGTCCTGCTCTAAAAAACCGGCAACTTTCCCGGCAACCTCCTCGATGAGCCGTTCATTATGCAGCACGACATTTACCGGAGCTTGTGGCCCATTGCGCAAGTGCCGGATGAGCTCGATGTGATTCCAGCCGGGTTGCACTTCGAATCGTCCGGGGCGCATGGGATCGCGCTCGTAAGCCATGCGGTCAGCGAGTACCCGGAACACCTGCTCGTCCTGAACGAAATCCTGAGCCTTCAACAACGCAACAACTTCCTCAAAAGTCGAATGGGTAGGTATTTTTACGGTGTAATTATCCAGCCCTTCCGGCACAGCTACTTTCGCCAGGAAGGCGTTGTAAAGGTACAGCCCTGCCCCGATGATGGCTATCGTTAGCAGGAGCAGCGTGATCCTTACTGCTCTTTTCATGGTGTTTGTTTTTTTAGTCAGGAGTGTTGGTGATGGCGCATTTACTTATACCGTTGCTAGTACTGTTCTTTTTCATTGGGGAAATCCCCGGAGCGTACATCATCGCCGTACTGTTCAGCTGCGCGTTTGATCTCATCGAAGAGGTCGAGGTAACGCCTAAGAAAACGCGGCTTAAAGTCTTTGGTGATGCCCAGCAGGTCATGGGAGACCAGGACCTGTCCGCTAACATCAGGGCCGGCACCAATGCCAATGGTTGGGATATCGATGCTTTCTGTTACCCGCTTTGCGAGCTTGGCCGGGATTTTCTCGAGCACAATGGCGAAGCAGCCCAGTTCCTGCAACAACTTCGCGTCCTCAATCAGCTTATTGGCTTCGGCTTCTTCCTTGGCCCGCACAGTATAAGTGCCAAATTTATAGATAGACTGCGGTGTAAGCCCAAGGTGCCCCATCACCGGTACTCCAGCCGACAGGATACGTTTGATGGATTCCTGAATTTCGGCACCGCCCTCCAGTTTAACCGCGTGAGCCCCGGATTCCTTCATAATCCGGATAGTGGATTCCAGCGCAATGCGGGAATTACCCTGATAGGAGCCAAACGGCAGGTCGACCACTACGAGCGCCCGTTTAACCGCCCGGACTACTGAAGAGGCGTGGTAGATCATCTGATCGAGCGTAATGGGCAGCGTCGTTTCATGCCCGGCCATAACATTTGAGGCAGAATCGCCTACGAGCAGCACATCGATGTTAGCGGCATCCAAAATTCGGGCCATTGAAAAATCATAAGCTGTGAGCATGGTGATTTTCTCATCCCGCTCTTTCATTTCCTGAATGACGTGTGTGGTCATTCGTTTGATATCTTTATTAACGGACATGCGTTCCAGTTTTATTTTGAGCCACAATATAGGCTCAATTCCGTTTGTCAAACAAATATTGGGCGGCCTTTGGTTGAATCCGGGCAAAGGCCGCAAAAAAACATTTCCGTCTTTTAAACGTCAATGACTGTTTCTGTCGTTTGTGTTATTGAGGGTAATTAGATTACCTTTGCGTTTGCTTTAATGATTACTGCATAATTTTCCAGAATGAAATTGATTAAGCCTTCTATTTTACTGCTTGTTTTGGTTATGGGTTGGAGCGCCTGCTCTACCGAAGTTAACCTGGAAGCAGAATGGAAAGACATTCCTATCGTATACGGTTTCCTGAATATTCAGGATACGGCACACTACATCCGGGTCCAAAAAGCTTTCCTGGAACCAGGTGGAGATGCCCTTCAGGTCGCTCAGGTTAGTGACTCGATTTACTACGATGAGGTTAATGTCGTTCTTGAAAACCGGACACAAGGTACTTCTTTCGTGCTGCAGCGCGTCAATGGAGAAGACGAAGGCTACTTCAAAGAGGAGGGACTGTTTGCTAATTCTCCAAACATCCTGTATAAACTTAATGCAGAAGAGGCCGGTCTGGAAGGTGGTGATGAGGTGTCGATCCGCGTGGAACGGGGAGATGAGCTGCCGCCGGCTACCGCTGAGACTATTATTTTGAACGAAATAGACTCCGTAGCAACTTCTCCATCGAACACTATTAACCGCTGGCGCTACAATCAAATGCTTGCTGTAGCCTGGAGCCCGGGGCTGGAAGCTAAGATTTTTGACGTCCGGTTTATCATCCATTACCGGGAAGTTACGCCCGGACAGGGACAGGAGCCGGTCCCGAAAACCCTGGAGTGGGTGGTTAACAAATCCATACTACGGCAGGATGCTGACAGTCAGCGGGAAAAAGTGGACATACCGGGGCAGAGCTTTTATGCGTTCCTGGGCAGTGCTATCCCACCTAGTGAAGGCGAAATTCGATTGTTCGACTATATTGATATTGTTATCACAGGAGCGGGAGAGGAGTTTAGGGATCTCGTGCTGGTAGAGCAGGCTAATACCGGTATTACATCGGCGCAAAATATTCCCATTTACACTAATGTGGAAGAGGGTCTGGGCGTATTCACCTCCCGGTATCAGCTTGTTCGACGTGGAGTTCGGATTGGTAATGAAGCCCGGGATAGCCTGCAGAATGGCATCTTTACCAGAGACATCAACTTTAACTAGCCGAACCTGTCAGGCAGAAAAATGATAGTGCTGTAACGTTTTGGTTTTTGGGCGGATCAATGGGTGATAATCCCATTATTCAATTTCCCAAAAACCAAAACCATGGCCAAACACCATGAAACCCAACCGGAAGATCAGCAACCTTTAGCGGCATTTGCTTTCCGCCGTGATGGCAGCCTGCTCTGCAAAGGAAAAATCGAGGACGATAATGCCGTATACTTCGATGCAGATATCAAGACACTCAGGCAGTCCCGTATTTTCATTCTTCCTGAGCCCGAACCGGGCATGCTACTTACCAATCTCAGCATTGAGCGATTAGAACGGCGTCAGGCTTTTGAGCCTCGTTTGCAATTTAATGAGAACGGTGGCTTAATCTTTGAGCGTATCCCGGATCGCCTTCGCGAAATCTGGTGGTGGCGGCGCTGCTGCATACGCGGGCAGGTTACCAACCGTGCCTCTGTAGAAGGGCAGCTGGAAACCTATCCGGTCTGCAATGCCATCGTGCACATTTGCGAAGTAGACCGTATCCGGTGGTGGATTGAGCGGATCGACCCCGGTTTACTGGAGCGCTTGCGTGAGGATCTGATCGAACGCATTCCAATCCCCATCCCGGAGCCTCCCCGCCCATTGCCGGATCCGCCACCATTCCGGCCGGAAATCGGGGTGGCGCTATTGCAAAATGCCCGTTCAGACATTTCAATCAGCCGGGTGCCACAAATATCCCGGCAATCGTTGGAAAACCCTGCTCAGCTTCAGCTCCTGCATCAGCAAATTCAGCGGGTGGACGGCTCGCAGTTCCGGGGCATCCTGGCTGAATATTTTCCGGTGTTTTTCCCATACTTCTGCAACTTCCCTTACCTCTGGTCCTGGCTGTACCGCTGCGACGAGGTGGCTGTAGCAGAGACCGATCAGAACGGGCGGTTTGAGGCCTGTATCTGGCATCAGGGCGATCAGCCGGATGTCTATGTGTGGGTGGAATATCCTATGGATGACGAAAACGTCACGGTGCACCGCCCACGAGTACCCTGTGCTACGTACTGGGACTACGACTGCGGAGAGGATATTGATATTCAGCTTTCAGATAGCCGCATCCCACCGGTATGTGGTGGTATTCTGGAAGGGACCTCTGTGGCGATCCGGGCAATAGGCACCCATATTTCTCCGCTGCATATTGACCAAAGGCTTGCTAACACCATTGCATTGCCAGGCAACGGTAATTTTCGGACCGTTGGGCTGACCAACTATGCGACACAGGGACTGGGCGGCTATAGCCTTCAGCTTACTAATCAATTTGTACGCCCTTTTACTGGCAGTATACCCATTTACGCGCAATTTGGAGACGGCCTTCCCGCCAGCAATATTCACTATTTCCAGGTGCAATACCGGCGGACACACAATGCAGGGCTCCTCACCCTTATCAATCCTTCAAATCTGAATGCGGGTTGGAAGACATTGGAAAGCGGTGCGCTCAATCGGCGCTATGTCTTGCAGGACGGTTTGGACTTCAAATACGAATACTATAATCTCGGGCCTTTTGAGGTCAACGGAGCGCGGGTATACCGCATCCCGCCCCTGGATCCGCAACTGCCTGGCATAGATGGTCAGCCTGCTTCTTCAGACCCTACGGCGCGTTGGTCGCGTTATGACAGGGTGGCTATTGCACGGATTAACACCAACCTGCTTGACGATGAGGGCTTGTACGAATTCAGAATCCATTTTCTGGATCAAAATGGTAACCTGGCCAATGTCAATCCAGGTTTTTTCCGGGTACCCAACCCTGCAGATGCCAACGCTACTATGGCTGCGCCTGATACTTACATCCGTGAGATCGGTGGTGATGCCGTCTTCCAGTTCAGGATGAGGGTGGATAACCAAAGGCCAGACCTGAGTATTTTTGGTGTATCGCTCGATGGAGATGCCCGTGCCATGACGGATTGCGGATTTTTAGCTTATGAGTCTGTGAGTCAGCAAGTAGGTATTTCCTTCAGAGCCAATCACCCCAGAGGTTTTGGTCTTTTCCACTTTAACCTGGAGCGGGGGCGGCGGAACAGCTTTCTTAACCATTTTACACTCGGTGATGCCAGAGGGGTGGTCACTGGCAGTAAAGCACCCTACGCCCTGGGAGCAGATGGTATTTACCGGGCCTCTTTCTCTGTGGCGGCATTATTAGCCGGTTGCGGAGACAAAGCTGCTTTCTCGGAAGGTTTGACCGTGGTGGGTTTGCATACAGATGGCACCCACGCCGGCAACTTCTTCCGGCGCTCGGTAAGCAATGCTTTTGCCATAGCGCCCCAATAGCACGGAATTGAGAATGGTTGGCTTCATCCGCTACCTGCTTTCAAACCTGAATTGGTTCAGCAGGAAAAGTGGGTGAAGCCATTTTATTGAATGACGCCATTCACTACGCTTTGTGCTTCGTTCTGCAGCTGCTTCAGGTGGCCCTCGCCTTTGAAGCTTTCCGCATAAATCTTGTAGATATTTTCAGTGCCGGAAGGGCGGGCGGCAAACCAGCCGTTCTCAGTAGCGACCTTTAGGCCTCCGATGGCAGCGCCATTGCCCGGTGCTTCTGTCAGAATGGCCTCAATAGGCTCACCAGCTAGTGTGGAGGAGGTGATCTGATCGGCAGATAGCTTTTTCAGCTTGTCTTTTTGGTCAGGCGTTGCGGGCGCATCAATGCGGGCGTAAACCGGCGCACCGAATGCCGCTGTGAATTCGGTGTAAATTTCACCCGGGTCCTTGCCAGTGGTAGCTGTGATTTCACCAGCCAGCAGCGCAGCGATGATGCCATCTTTATCAGTAGACCACACCTTACCGTTGCGGTCCAGGAAAGAGGCACCGGCGCTTTCTTCTCCACCAAAGCCCAGGCTGCCGTCAAACAATCCGTCTACAAACCATTTGAAGCCTACCGGGACCTCCACCAGCTTACGGCCGAGTTTCTTCGCCACCCGGTCTATCATTTGGCTGCTCACCAGCGTTTTGCCAATACCTGTATCTGCTGACCAGCCCGGTCGGTTTTGAAAGAGAAAATCTATGGCCACAGCAAGGTAGTGATTCGGCTGCATCAATCCCTGACTACGGGTCACAATTCCATGCCGGTCGTAATCGGTATCACAAGCTACAGCTACTGCAAACCGGTCTTTGAGCGCGAGCAGCCGCTGCATGGCGTAAGCGGAGGAAGGGTCCATGCGCACTTTGCCATCCCAGTCCAGCGACATAAACCGGAAGGTCTGATCCACCTGCGTATCGACGATATTCAAATTGAGGTTGTAACGGTCGGCAATGCGCTCCCAATAGCGTACACCAGCGCCGCCCAGGGGGTCCACGCCGATTTCCAGGCCTGCGCTCCGGATAGCCTCCAGGTCAATCACCTGATCAAGGTCGCCGGTGTAGGCATCGAGGTAATCATAGGTCTTCGTGGTGTTGGCTTTCAGGGCTTTCCGCAGGGGCATTCGCCTGACCTCCTTTAGCCCGTTTTCGAGGATTTCATTGGCTTTAGCCTCAATCCAGGAAGTGACGCTGCCTTCTGCAGGCCCGCCATTGGTCATATTGTATTTGAACCCTCCATCCTGAGGTGGATTGTGCGAAGGCGTTATGATGATCCCATCTGCCAGCCCGTTTGTCCGTCCGGCGTTGTAGGTCAGGATGGCGTGGCTGACCGCAGGGGTGGGTGCGTACTCGTTATTGGCGGCGATCATGGTTGGTACCTCATTGCCCGCCAGGACTTCCAGCGCGGTAGCCTGCGCCGGTTCTGAAAGTGCATGCGTGTCCATGCCCATAAATACCGGTCCGGTGATGCTCTCCTTTTGGCGGTAAAGGCAGATGGCTTGTGTGGTCGCCAGGATGTGGTCTTCGTTGAAAGAGGCCGTGAGCGAGGAGCCCCGGTGGCCAGAGGTGCCAAAGGAAACGCGCTGCGTGCGTTCTGCCGGGTCTGGCTTATCTGTAAAGTATTGGGTAATAAGGCGGGGGAGATTAACGAGTTCGCCAGTGGTGGCCGGCTTGCCGGCGTTAGGGTGGAGTGCCATGAGCTGGTTTGGGTTTGGTTGAGCTTAAAAATAGGGGACAGGGGGCGGGTGTGCAAGTTTTTCTGAATGTCGGCGCTTTTAATTTCTGCGCATACTATCAATTAAGGTATGTACTTGCTCGGAATTTGAAATGAAGATCAATTTTTAAAAATTACCTCGGGGGATGCATGTGTATTTGTTGCAGGATTCTACGCACACTGATGAGTTGGGCTCGATTTAGTTTAAGAGGGCAAGGGGGCAAGTTTATTGAACTAATCAAAATAGAAAAGCCCAGCTGCAATTGCAGCCGGGCTTTAGCGGTGCCCGCGAGAGGACTCGAACCTCCACGTCCGTAAGGACACATGAACCTGAATCATGCACGTCTACCAATTCCGCCACGCGGGCTTTCTATTTTGTCGTACCGACGGCGGTCATTCCCGTTAGTGCATCTGTAAGGTCGCTGCGCTTCCAACAGCTGCAACAACGGGATAAACTTCTCTTCCCGCCTCTATACTTCGTACCGACGGCGGGAATCGAACCCGCACTCTGTTGCCAGAACTGGATTTTGAATCCAGCGCGT
>CAZNHN010000282.1:2525-7712 GCA_964572415.1 uncultured Phaeodactylibacter sp. | reverse complement strand
CGGCGATGGATGGACAGAATGGAGCCCCCCGGTCAATCTGGGCAAAGACATCAATGGCCCCGGCTACGACTGGGGCTATCGCATCAGTACAGATGGGCGCACGGCCTACTTCTCCGGCTTTGAGCCCGGCTGGAAGGAAGAGTTGTATGAAATTGGCGTACCGGAGGCCCACCGCCCTATACCGGTTGCCACCATTACGGGCACCCTCACCCGGCAGTCCGGCGTGCCGGCGGATGCCCTCCTCATCGTCAACGACCTCGAAACCGGGGAGGAAGTCGCGAGGGTGCACCCCGATCCGAAGACCGGCCAGTACTTTATCACCCTGCCGGTGGGGCAGCGCTATAGCTATACCGTTACTGGTGAAGGCCTCTACCCTATCGGCACTCATATCGACCTGCGGGATGCTACGGGCACGCTGGAAAGAAAGGAAAAAATCACCGTCCCCAGTATTTCCGAAGCCCGGGAGGCCGGGCTGTCCCTGCCCCTCAAAAATCTCTTTTTCGAGACCGACAGCCACACGATTGACCCCGCCTCCTACCCCGAGCTCGACCGGCTTGCCCAACTCGTGCAGGATTACGGCCTCACGGTGGAAATTGCCGGCCATACTGATAATCAGGGCGGGGCGGAATACAACAAAGCCCTTTCGCAGCGACGCGCGGATGCCGCAAGAGCCTATCTACTGCAGCAGGGCTGCACCCCTGCTCAGGTGGAAGCTGCCGGTTATGGGCTGGAGGAGCCTCTTGAGGACAATGCCACGGCTGAGGGCCGGGCGCAGAACCGGCGGGTGGAGATTCGGTTCCGGGAGTAGTACTCGGGGAAAAGTCCGGGGTAGGCCTTATTAAAATTAGGCGGCTGTGGTACACGAGCAGAGCAATTGATGAAATGAACACCCGCCTAATACGAATCTAAAAATGCCTCTA
The DNA here is from genome assembly GCA_964572415.1 of uncultured Phaeodactylibacter sp. Taxonomy (GTDB): domain Bacteria; phylum Bacteroidota; class Bacteroidia; order Chitinophagales; family Saprospiraceae; genus Phaeodactylibacter. The sequence goes on along the minus strand of CAZNHN010000282.1, from coordinate 6,792 downwards.
CCGCCTCAACAAACTCCGCCGGCTTCTCCATCCAGGGCAAATGCCCCGCTCCTGGCAAGATCACCAGCTGACTATCAGGAATCAGCGCTGCGGCCCGCTCTCCGTGGGCAACGGGAAAGAACGCCTCGTCCGCGCCCCAGATGATCAAGGTGGAGACTGGTACGGCTTTCAATTCTTCATCGGAGTAAGTTTGGACGGCCTTGCCTCTTCCCAGGAAAAAGGGATAGCGCCCACCGGGCTTCCGGATCACCTCTGAGGAATACCGGTGCCAGGCCGGATCAGCTACTGCAGGGTCTTTCATGACATTACTACCCAGAAGCTGCCCCCAGTAAGGCGTGGGGAACAGCCGGTAAAGGATCATCCGGGGAATGATGCGGCGGTCCCACTCATCGCTCATCCCTGCTGTGTCCACGAGGATCATTTTACTGATGTATTCGGGAAAGCGCAAGGCAAAGGCGATGCTCACCGAGCCCCCCTGCGAACTGCCCGCCAGGTAGCAGCGGTTGATGCCCAGTATATCCAAAGCCGCTTTCAGCCAATCGGTATAAAACGCCTTGCTGTAGTCCGCCCAGGGCTTATCCGACTCTCCGTAGCCCGGCTTGTCAAAAGCGACGACCCGGAAGTGGCGCGACAGTGGGCCAATAACTTTGTACCAGCTTGTAGCGCCGCCCCCGGCTCCGTGCAACAGGACAAGCACCGGCCCATCACCGGCTTCCAGGTAGGAGGTACGGATACCGTTGGCTGTGATGAAGTGATGCTGCGCCGGCGGGTCGATCAGGCTTAACAGCCGCTGGAAAGTGGGTGTGGATGGCAATGTGGTAATATTTTTGTAGGATATAACCCCGAGGCTGGGAAATTGGTTGAGCAGCTAACTCTACCTGGCCGGTATGCAACAGGAAAAGGTTGGTTGTCTCCTCATCCGAGGCATGGATGCTGTTATATTTTGCCCTGGGGCATGGAAAAACGCACTACCTGTAATCCTGTTTAGCGCATCCCCATTTAATGATTATCCCCACGCCTAACACCTGCCCCTGTTGCACCACCCAAAACTAACGATGCCAAGCCGATGCCCCTTTAGGAGCAACATGTCGGTAACCCCCAGCCAAAGCTTTGGTTCCGCGCCGTTAGGTTGCGGAAGGTGAGCAACGGCCCCGATGAGACGACTACGCTTTATCGTTTTTCCCGCGCAGCTCAAGCTGAGCTTCAATCCTTTGGAGGGGGTACATACCGCACCTACAGCGCGGGGGAACAGCAGCTTTACTTTGTCTTTTCAAATTCGGTGAGAAACTCTTTTGGTGTTTGAATGGGCAACTCACTTTTAGAATAATCTTTTACATTTCTGGTAATGATCGATTGTATCCCATGCTCTGCCGCACAAAAATTTTGAATGGCATCTTCAAAATCTTTAAATTCGGAATAAGCCGCTTTTTCTACTGTACTTTTATTGACTAAAAGTGTCTCCACTAATTTCAACATTCCCTTAACTTTTTCCCTTGCTCTTGTTTTATTTTCTGTCCGGCTGATCAAATAGTAAAGGTTACTAAGACATAAGGAGGATATATTCAATTCCAGTTGTTTTCGGTTGCCATATTCCATTAGTTTCATGGATTCCAGCGCAAACGGTTCACGTTTGGTTAAAAAATCCATTACCACATCCGTATCAAGGAATACTCGTTTCATTTCAAGTATTTTTTTGCCAACTCTTCCGCCAGTATTTCTTTATAATCCGTTGATTCCGGAATGGGCTTGACCGAACCCCACAGTGATTGGACAAGAGGGCTGATCTCAAAGTCAATATCCTCCGATTTATGCTGTACAAGGGACTTCAGGTATTCTTCAATAATGCCAGAAAGGCTTCTTCCATTCGATTTAGCATATTTTTTGGCAGCATCTATGACATCTTTATCTACTGTCAACGTTAATTTAGTATTCATTTTACGTGTTTTCTTATTTGTAAAAATACGTGTTTTGTGTCCGCTTTGCAAGTCTATTCTCTTTTTCGTGCCTGCTGCCAGACCAAATGCGGTTTTCCATAAAAATGTAGAGCAACGGACCCCGATGAGACGACTACGCTTTATCGTTTTTCCACGCGGCTCAGGCTTAGCTTCAATCTTTTGGAATGGGGCACATGCCGCACCTACGGCGCGGGGGAACAGCTATATATTGGAAGTTACCCACATTTGGTCCCTATAGGGACATTGCGCCATTCCAAAACAGGCGGAAAGCACCTCCCACCTTATTACTATAGCGTCTGTACCAATTGAATGTAGTTGCCGCAGGTATCATCCAAAATGGCAAACTTCACCGGCCCCATTTCCGTGGGCTTGACGCTAAATTCCACATCAAGGCCCGTCAGCCGTTCATATTCGGCCTCCACGTCATCGACGTCGAATTGAGTCCAGGGAATCCCGGCATCCTTTAAGGCATCCTGATAGACTTTTGAGGGTTCGAAATGATTAGGCGCAGGTTCCAGCAGCAGTTCCGGGCCTTCTGGCCAATCTTTTGAGACCAACGTCAGCCACCTGTTGCCGCCACCCAGTGGCTCATCCTTCTTTTTGATGAAGCCTAATATATCGGTATAAAATTGCAGGGCTTTTTCCTAGTCCCGGACGGGGATGCTGATTAGGGTAACTTTCATGGCATAGGCTTTTAGAATGATGCTCTGTTTGGTGTTTATTTTTAGCTGAGTATTTGACTGGGCTTCTTATTTTTAAATAAGCAAGAAAACTATGAATGAGTAAAAGCAAAAAATAAAATTAAAACTTGATAATTTCGGCATCTACCAGGTGATCAGCCTTGTAAATGCCCGCCCACCGGCTTCCAGCCGATAGTAATACCGGCCGGGGCTGAGGAAGAACTCCGAAGGTGAAAAACGCAGCCGGTGGCTGCCCGCTTCCTGATAGTGGTTCCAAAGGGTGCGGGCGGTGGTACCGTTTTCGTAAAGCAGTACAATGCGCACCGGGCCGGGTTGCCGGACAGCATAGTGGATATCGAAAGCCAGCCCTTCATCCGGGGAAGGCTCGTGGCCCAACAGCATCCCTGCCTCGTTGGCACCGATTGGCGGGTCTGCAGGGGGCAGCAGGCCATCAAGTGGCTGCAACCCTTCGCTGTCGAGGAGGTGCTCCGTGACTTCCGGAGGCGTGCACAGCCAGTTTTGCATAACGCTGGCATAAACCGAGCGGAAATCCACCGAAAAGAAGGGATCGCCATACTGATCGGTGTTGACCAGGTCGGGAGCTTCGCCCAGGAAATCGCTGCCCAGCCCATCACCAAAGAGCAGCATGGGCGCGCCGGTACCGTGGTCTGTCCCGGCTGAGCCATTCTCATAAATGGTGCGGCCAAACTCGGAGAAACTCATGGTCAGGACATTCTCGCTATGACCGGAAGCAGCCAGGTCGGCATAAAAAGCTTCCACGCTGCTGCCCACCCAATCCAGCAGATTGGGGTGGAAATTCGCCTGATTGCTGTGGGTATCAAAGCCATCAATGCTCACCATAAAGACTTTGGTACCCAGGCTGCCTTTGATCATCCGGGCGACGATTGCCATCTGTTCGGCGAGGTAATTATCGGGATAGGCGACCTGATTGCTGCCATCGTTGTAGGCCCGCTGAATGGACTCCGAATAACGGAAGGCGCTATTCGCCACCTGCCGCACGTACCGCAGTTCGCGCTCGAAAGGCTGATTGCCCAGGTTGCCCGATTCGTAAAGCGTGCCGGTTTGTGCTATCTGATAAAACTCTGCCGGATTGCTGATCGCCAGCGCATAATTGGCAGAATCACTGCGGAAGATCATATTGGGCTGAACCCCAATCTGCAGGGCAGGCGGAATGACCGGCGGAGCGCTCAGAAAGGCAGGCATATCCTGCTCCAGCCAGCGCCCCATCCAACCGGTATTGACCACCTCACTGCTATCGGAAGCGGAAGCCCAGATGTCGGAGGAGCGGAAGTGGGAATAATTCTGTTGGGGATAGCTGACGTTGTGCACCACCTTCATGCGCCCCTCTTCCCAGAAAGGCTGCAGCCCGAGTAGTTCATTCGGCATACCGTAATCGTCGGACAGCGCCCATAGGGTGTTTTCGGGTACGGCAAGGGTGGGCCGGATATTGTAATAGGTGTCATTGCCACGGAGGATGACCGTATTCAGCCCATCGTTACCCCCCTTGAGGCGCAACAGCACCAGCACGCGGTCGCCGCAGTTCGTATTCGACAGGCCCGCAAGCATAGGTCCGGGCGCAAAGGCGCTCACCGGGTAACCACTCAGGGTAAG
>CAZNHN010000282.1:0-2504 GCA_964572415.1 uncultured Phaeodactylibacter sp. | reverse complement strand
CCGGTCATTTTCAGGAAATCCCGCCTGCCCCATTCCTGATGCATATTCTCGTGGGCTTCGCCATCCTGCAAACGGGTGCCTTTTTTGCGCTCCAGGTAGCGTTTGGCCTTGGGGTGGTAGGTATCGTGGTGATCGTGCTTTGCCATTATTCAGAGGTTAGTTGAGCTGCCATTCCGGAAGGCGGACCAGGTGAACAAATAGATTAACAATCTGCCAGGGCACAGCACCGTAGTACAGGCTCCAGGTGCCGTCCTCAAAGTAATTGTCGGGCACATCGCCTTTGAAGTAGAGCGTTGCCACTTCCAGCAGGCGGTCTTCGAGCGGGCGGTTCAAAAAGAAAGTCGCCAGCGATTGCGTAATGACCGCCGGGTCGGTTTCCTCCAGCCCCACCCGCTCGATAGCCATATCGCGCAGACGGTCGAGGAACGCCTGTGAACCGGTCATGCTATACAGCACATTCTCACACCCTGACCACCGCGCGGTAAGGGTATTCTCCGTCAGCCAGCTGTGGTGCTCCGGCCAGCCCGCTACATCCACCGGGTTGAAGACTTCCTGCCCGAGATTGCCTGCCAGAAAAGTGAGGTAGCCAACGAGGTCCTCATTGTAATCTTCTTCCCAAATGCCGCCCGTCCTGCGAATGACGCCAACCAGGGCTTCCAGCGGGCTGCGCACCCGGGCATTGATGAAGCGTTGCTCGTAGAAATGCTCGCTGTGGAAAAGCTGCCGCAGCACGGGCATGATTTCCCAGTTGTTGTCTTGGAAAGTCTGCGCCAGCCCCTCCACAATGACCGGGTCGGGCTCTTCATAGACATAAAAGCGATAAAGCTTGCTGCAGATGTAATTGGCCACCTCTTCCGAACGCAGGGTGAAGATGAGCTCATGCACATCATCGTACCCCCAGTTGCCGGCATGTCCGAAGATCGTTTTGGAGGTATTGTCGTACAGACTGGGGTCGAACGTAACAGTGGGGTCACAGGAATACATATTCACCCGCCAGCCGGTCAGGGCGCGGGCTACTTCCACGATATCGTTTTGGGTATAGCCATTGCCCTCGCCCATCGTGAAGAGCTCCATGAGTTCGCGGGCGTAGTTTTCGTTAGGCTGCTCTGCGATATTTTGATTGCCATTGAGGAAGGTGAGCATCGCCGGGTTGACGCCCATTTCTTCCACGAAAGTGCGGAAATTGCCAAACGCCCGCCGGTGCAGCAAGTCGTAATAATGCCACATGAAGGAGTTGCAGGCATAGTCATTTTCCCGGGTCACAAAGTGGTTGTGCCAGAACAGTGCCAGCTTGGATCTTACGCTCTCGGTAGCCATTTCCCGAATCCAGCGGCGGAAGAAGGCGCTCTTGACTTCAAAATAAGTCTGCATATCGTCATCCGGGTAATCGTCGTAAGCCCAGTTGGCCCAGTAGGGGGCGTCGGGATCGGGCAGGTTGGAGGCCCCATCGAGCAGTTGGTCGGCCAGCGCCTGAGGCGAAAGCGACAGCCCGGCAATGACCGTGTTATGAGCGGCTCCGAAACCCAGGCGGGCATAAAGATGCTGCACCCGTTGTTCGTTCCAGGGCTTTTCCGCACTCGGCTGATAGGGCGCTAATGAATCTGGCATAGTGGCTGGTATTGAATCGCAATTCCTAAAATTAGCAAAACCCCAACGATTATTTTGTAACTTTCATGGAGCAAAGTATCTGAACCTTGAAGACATACATCTTACCTTTATTCCTATTGCTGCTTTCCACGGTAGCAATCCCCGCTCAGGAGCTGCTTTTTGAAGAAGACTTCAATAGCTGCGATCTTGGCAGCAACTGGACAGTCAACCTCACCGGCAACCCGGATGCCGTTTGGTCTGTTGGCCTGCCCGAAAATGAAAACAGCGATGGCAGTACTATCGACGGCAGCTGCATGCTGATCATGGACGATGATGCGACGGGTGAGAACAGCCCCGCCTGGACGCTCCAACTGGAATCCCCTCCCTTCGATGCCACCGGCTGGTCGCGGGTAATCTTCTACGCCGATGTCCACTTCCGGAATTACGACGGGCTCGATGCTTTTGACCTCCTGGCTTTCGATGGTAATGAATGGCAATTGCTCCGCCGCTTTCAGGGCGTGGAAGGGCAGACCGGGACGCAATTTTCAGCATTCCTGCCCGTAGAATTAGACCTTACTTTCTTTGCCCACGACGCTTTGCAAATTGCTGTCCGCTACGACGATGGGGGCACCTGGGGCTGGTGGGCCGGTATCGACAACATCCGGGTGGAAGGCACCGGCAGCGGCACCCCTGTCCTTCTGGAAACCTTCAACGAATGCGCCCTCCCCGATGGCTGGCTCAATGAAACCCTAAGTGGCCCGGCGGGATGGTCATTTGGAATGGTGGATAACGAAAATGCCGGCGCTAACAACAGCATCAACGGCTCCTGCATGGCGTTTTTTGACGACGATGGGCTGGGCGAAGACGCCCCTTTTTCCAAAGCCCTCCTGCTCAGCCCGGTCATCAATGGGCTGGAA
>CAZNHN010000281.1:0-7723 GCA_964572415.1 uncultured Phaeodactylibacter sp. | reverse complement strand
GTACCTACCGGGAAGAAGGAGCCAGAAGGGTGGCTTAATGTAAGAGGATTAGCCCCGCAGTTATCAGTACCTTCAACAGCAAAAGTTACAATAGCCCCACACTGTGCAAAGTCATTGTTCCTGGTTTGGGTACCAGGGCAGATGGCTATAGGGTCTTCGGTATCATTGACGGTGACATCGAAGGTACAAGTACCGGTATTTCCAGATGCATCCATTGCGGTTACCGTTACTTGCGTAGTACCCTTAGGGAAGGTGGAACCGGGAGCAGGGTTGGCAGATGCCGTTGCGCCAGGACAGTTATCCGTTGGGCTTGGCAGGGAAAAGTTGACGTTAGCGCCGCACTCTCCTGCATCATTACTGACGGTTTGTGTGGCCGGGCAATTGGCGGTTGGGTTTTCGGTATCGTTCACCGTTACCGTGAAAGAACAATCTGCTGAGGTATTATTCGCATCCGTAACCTGGTAGGTAACAGTAGTAACGCCTACCGGAAAGGCACTGCCGCTTGCCAGCCCAGCCGTACGAATTGTAGTCGGATTTGGGCAGTTGCTGGTTCCAACCGGTGCCGAATAGGTCACTACCTTTTGGCACTGCCCTGGATCAACGTTTACATTAACATTAGAAGGGCAATTGATCACCGGAGCACCACAAACCGGACCATCCGAGTTAATGATGACAAACGCCCGGGCTGGCCCGTCTTGTCCGAAGGTATTGGCATTGGTCAATGCCCCTCCGGAGAGCGGAACGGTGCCGATTAAAAAGTTTTGAAGCAGTACATAAATCTGATTGTTCTGTATATCAAACTCAATATCGAAACCAGTGAGCGGCTGATTAGACACAGTCGTTACCACAGAGGCGTTTCCTCCACTTGTCGGCTTTTTATAGATGGTAAGGAAATCGTTGCTAATGTACTCCACCCAATATACATGGCCGTCAAAGATTTCCAGGCCCCTCATGGTGCCGGTGCCGGTTTGGAAAAGGGTTGGGCTTCCTCCATTTGCACTGACCCACTTAATAGCCGGCGTGCCGCTTCCCTGATCAATAAAATAGACCCGATTATTGTCGCTATTGTAAGCCACAGACCAGACCAACCCAAGATTATTGACTAAAGTGGAAGCACCCATGCCATTAAGATTGGATTTATACAATTTTCCAGTGGTTGTGGGCCCATCATAATCAGAATAGAAAAGGTTATTATCACTGGCATCTATGCCAAGGGTTGTGGCTAATCCGGATACCAATTCCTGATTGCTGCCGCCCGTGACTGCTCTGGAAAATACCTTGCCTGCTCCATTGGTCCAGTATAACGTTCCACTTTTGTGGGCAATTTCATAAGCGTTGCCAAACGCATCGGTATTTGTTGCTTCGAAACCAAACTGTACTATCTTATTATCATTTGGCAGGATGGAAGAGGATTTGAGCTGATCATTGGCAAAGTCCATCAAAAACACCTCTGCACCGGTAGAATTGGAAACCAGTAACGTTATCTGATCCGTAGCGGTACTGAATGCTGAATTGCCTCCGGTTGCTCCTACGTTAAAGGTGCCGCCCCGGTTGCCAGAGGTGCCGTCCCAAGCCCGGAAGCTGATGCTGGCATTTCCGGTTCCGGAAGGTACAAAGCGAATCCGGTCGTCTCCCCAAAGCCCCAGTGCGTTAGAGTTGCTTACAGCTGGGAAATTACTCCAGCTGCTGCTGCCTTCCAATTGGTATTGCCAGGTACCGTTTGGAGCGCTGGTTTGGAATATCGCTAACCCATGGGGTATTGAAGGGTCATCCGCATCAGTGATGTAAATGATTTCACTGTTTTGTGGGCGGGTAGAGATCAGTAAGCTTTCAATCGTTTGACCGCTGTTATTGGTTTGGCTGGTGGTGAGGGCATTGAAAACAGGTGTGCCGCTATTGTCGAGCACAGGAGCGGTGTTTGGAAGTATCTGTAGATTGTAGTCTTCTGCTTCTCCGGTGAATCCGCCACATGGTTCGGGGTAAGTAGTACCCCTCGCTACCGCAACCCGGACACGCTTGTTGCCGTCACTGATCCCGGAAAGTGGGACTTCAAAATTGTTGGAATAGGTCTGAAACCAGCAGTTGCCAGCTGGAATCGTTTCGGCAACGGAAGCTACCGTCTCTCCGTTGTCCGTGAAGTCTCCGTCTCCATTCCAGTCTACCCAGATTCTAAGTCTAAAGGAAGTCAGATTTCCGCAATTGAGGAGACCGATATTAAGACCGATATTCTCTCCTCTTTTTGCGGATTGACTCACCTGACTGGTATAATCAACATACCTGTCGCTACTAAAATCCGAACCTATACTGTTATAAGTTACGCCTTTGAAAATTCTGCTTGTGATAAACGGGTTGCCGGCAGTAATCGAATTCGTGGGGTTGCAGTAGGTCTGAGCTTGTAGGACCACAGGGAATGAAGTCATCAAGCAGAAGAGGGCTGCAAAGAACTGGTGTCGGGTGATTTTCATGAGAAGGAAATTTCAGATGTTGTCGATGATTATGCAATGGTTTTGAATAGGATATCCGAAACCTTCACGGTATGAACCGCAAGGTCGAACGAAGTTCAATTCCAGTTTTCAGGGAAGGATCGACAAGAAGAGTGGAGAAAACAAGAAGCCGTTTTCTGATGCCTAAGGTAGAGTTTTTTTTAATGCTGGATCGTAATCCCGGTTTTTTTTTCGATTTTGTCGCGCTCATGGCATACCGAAAAGCTGAAGTTCAATCATGAAGTCTTCTTCAAAAACAGCCTATAAATCTTTTTGTACAGATCATGCTGTTCCTGCCTTCAATCACCCCTGGTGGCTGGATGCGGTTTGCGGTCCGGACAACTGGGGCGTAGCGCTGGCTGAGGACAAGAAAGGCGAACTGGCAGCAGCATTGCCCTACCATACCCGGCGTATTAAAGGCATCTCTTTCCTGCTCACGCCACCGCTGACGCCCTATCTGGGCTTGTGGCGGTATCAGGCGTATGACGCCCTTACTCCGGCAGATCAGTTTACCTTCGACCGGCAGGTCATTCCGCTACTCCTGGAGCAACTGCCCGGGCACTGGGGGCACATTCAGAAGTTGCACCACGGGACCAAAAACTGGATGCCCCTGCTTTGGAAAGGCTTTCAGGCTCAACTCCGGTATCATTTTGTGGTGTCGGGACTTTCGGATAGGGAAACAGTCCGCCGCCGCTTTAACCGCTCGGTGAAGTACAGCATTAAGGAAGGGGCCAAGGTGTTGGCGTTGGAGGAGAGTACAGACCTGAGTGCATTAGTTTCCATCATTGAACATACCTTTGACCGGCAGGGGTTGGCTGCACCGGTTACCTTGTCTTTGCTGCAGCAAATGGATGGCCCCGCCCGGAAGTTTGGCCATGTGCAATTGCTTCTGGCGCGTCATCAGGACGGAACAGTCCACAGTGGGGTGTACCTGATGCACACCGAAGGCGTAACTTACCCCATCACCGCTGGTAACGGGAAAGGTGCCCGGGACAGCGGTGCATTTCCCTGGCTCATGTGGCAGTCTATGCAAGCGGGGGCTGACCGTGGGAGTGGAAGTTTTAATTTTTGCGGTAGCACTATGCCTAATGTCGCCCCGGTCCTCAATGGCTTCCGGGCCATACCCATTCCTTATTTTGAAATCTATCGTGCCCGGTACACCTGGGCGACACCTTTTTTGCAGTGGCTTTTGTAACTTCGCTAAAAAAACCATGAGAGCTTTTTTAGTCCTTCCTGCTCTGACGCTTCTTTTGCTAAGTTGTGGTGCTCCTCCCCGGCAAGCTGAACTGCCGAAAGCATCAGCGCTTCTTTCGCTGGAGTCCATTCAGGAAATTGTCCAGGAACCTGTCCGTAAGGTAACGCCGGTCGCCGCCGGGCGGAGCGAAAAATCTGCCTGCTTTTTTTCCATGCCTGCCAGGGTAGACCTACAGTTACTTTATTTCTATGTGTACGACCCTGCACCCGCACAAGACATTCCCAGTTTGCAAGTTATTGCCGGAGAATGGCAGGAGCACAATGCCGGAGCTGGCTATGAAATCCTTCAGGGGACGAGTGTGCCAATGGCCTGGTTCCCGGGAGAAGCAGGGAATTATCCATCCACAATGATCGCGCTGTTCCGGCAAGCTACGCTGGTCGTTACCGGCGTCAGTCAGGAACATGCCAAATCCCTAATCTATCAGATTATGCTGCAACATAACTGGAAGTGATTTGTAAATCCGGATATATACTCGCAAAAGTATTTTCATGAAGCGATTACTACTCTCAATACTTGTTACGCTCTTTTTTTTCTTTCATCTGAATGCCCAGCCTGGGGAATTCCGGGTGGAATGCACTACGGGAGACTCTTTGCGTGCACTGGCAGCAACCGCCGGGCCTGATGGCAGTATTTACGTACTTAGTTCCATCGCCAATGGTTTTGACAACCCCACCGGCAATGCCAATGATGCAATAGTGACCCGCATTGACAATACCAATCAAATGGTATGGTCGTGGGAATATGACCCCGGTACTTTTCAGTCCATAACCGATATTGGCTCAACGGACGATGGTGGTTTTGTGCTTTCCGGCACCTCCACAACCGTATATTTTGATGGCTTTCTGGCCAAAGGCAATCCCGATGGCACCCTGCAATGGTCACAGTTCCCGGGCAACCCTGACTTAATTGAACGGGGGTATGCCGGGATTCAGACTTCTGATGGTGGCTATATCTTTGCCGGGCATCACAGCCCGAGTTTTGAAACAGCGCTTTATCTGGTCAAGTATGATGCCGCAGGCCTTGTGGAATGGGGGCAATATTATCCGGTAGCCGGGTTGGGTGCTACCGGGTATGATGTGGCGGAGGTGCCTGCCGGCGGGTACCTGGTGACGGGAATCATCGGTTCGAACTTTGATAGCGAGACTTTCGTCGTCCGTCTTAATGAACAGGGCGAACAGCTCTGGGCCAATACCTATTCTTATCAGGAGTTCAACAGTACCGGTGTGCAGATTGTACCCCTTCTGGATGGCACCTTTGCGTTGCTGCAAGGCACTTCCCTGAGTGATGCGGCTTTTGGTGGGCCACAGGGCGCTGTTATTTCCCGGATTAACCTTGATGGTTCTGTGGTTTGGTCCAGGGTAGCCACCTTGGTGGAAGACCAGGTAACTGTAGAATTTAATGGGTTCAACTTTTCCTTTTACGGACAGGCAGAAGACCTGATCGTTACGCCCGATGAAAGTATTTTATTCGTAGGTGGTACGGATGTGGACAACTCCGGCGACATCCGCCCTGCTTTGGCAAAAATCAGTAAGGATGGGGAAATGCTGTGGGGGCTTGAACTGGCAGAAGAGGGCTTTTTGAGCGGCCCTTTCCGGTTTGGGGGAAGCCCGCTCACGGTCACTTCTGAGGGCTATTACGCTTACGTGTATGAAGACCTCTATGACCGTGATGGGTTCCGTTTGGTGAAGGTGGACGAAGAGGGGCAGGGCATCTGCGCCGACCCTCTGCCGGATGCTTTTCTTACTCCTGTCAACCTGGACGTGGCCCCGATATCCTTCGTTGGCAGTACACTGACGGCCTCTACCAACCTCGATGTGAATATTTCCGATCAGGATTTTTCCATCAATCCAGGCAACAGTTCCTTTACGCTGGACCTGGGCAATGACACCCTCATTTGCAACGGCGCAAGCTTGCTGCTCGATCCGGCGCTGGACAGCACCGCCATCTATCAGTGGCAGGATGGTTCTACCGATTCTATTTTTACTGTGAATGCTTCCGGGATTTACAGTGTGACGGTTACTCAAGATGAATGTACTGCTGTAGACTCTATTTCGGTGGTGACGCCGGAAGATGCTGTAGCGCTGGGGCCAGATCTCGAAGTTTGTGACGGTGATCCTGTGGCGCTGGGCCCTGCCTTTGAAGTGCCGGGTGACTATGCGTGGAGCAATGGGGCGACTACGCAGCAAATCATGGTGACAGATGACGGTAACTATACCCTTGAGCTCACCACTGCATGTGGAGTCGTCACCGATGAAATCAATGTTGATATACTCGAATTACCAAATGTCGAGGCGGACATTACCCCTCCGAACTGCGGGGAAAACAATGGGACCATCACCATAAACCTGTTAGGAGGAGATCCCGCTACTTCTATTGAGTGGCTGGATAGTGAGGGTAACCTCATTGCAGAAGGCGTACAAACGATCGAAAACTTATCAGATGGGAGCTATGAGGCCATCATTACAGTAGGAGCGGATTGTTTTTCGACCTCCACTTTCTTTCTGACAGCTCCTGATGTACCTCAGGCTGAAGTAAATGTGAGCCCACCTAACTGTCAGGGCGAGGCATCTGGCATACTGACACTGAATGTCACTGGCGGCATCACGCCTTATCAGTTCGAATGGTCCCGCAACGGGCAACCTTTCAATGAAAGTACAGCGACCATAAACGGGCTACTGCCCGGCTTGTACGCCTACACGGTTACAGACGCTACCGGATGCTCCATTTCGCAGGATAGCATCGCTTTACCGGATGTGCCCCCCATTAATTTTCAGGTGGAAACAGTCGATCCGGCTTGCCCGGGGGAAGCCACAGGTCTTATCGAATTCTCAGGGCTGAGTGGCAGCACTTCGCCTTATACCTTTGCCCTCAACGGCAGTGCAGAACAAACCGAGCCTTTCTTTGAAGGCTTAGCGTCGGGGCTGTACGAAGTAACCATCACCAACAGCAATAATTGCGATACAACAGTCTCACTGACCCTGGCAGAGCCAAATGCCCTGTCTGTTGATCTGACTGCTCAGCCGAACCCGGCTTCCTTCGGGGACTCCGTACAATTGGACATTATTTCCAGCGTTCCAATTGACCCGGCGCTATCAACTCTGCAGTGGGTGGTAGATTCTGATGCCGTACTGAGTTGTGCCAACTGCCCTGATCCCCGGTTACAGGCCATAAGCTCTGTTGATGTTGAGCTGACCTTAACACTCGATGGCGGCTGTACTTATTCCGCTGAGCTGTTCCTGCAAGTGGATGGCACCCGGCAGGTGTACATTCCCAATGCATTCTCCCCGAATGAAGATGGCATCAACGACCGCTTTGAAATTTACCCGGGAGCAGGCCTGGCCGAGGTGCTCAACTTCCAGGTATACAATTGTTGGGGCGGGCTGGTCTTCGAAGCCAAAGATGGCGTGACGGCCTGGGATGGTAACTGGAGGGGCGAGCCTGCGCAAGCCGGGGTATACGCTTACGTGGTGCAGATACGCTGGGTGGATGGGGTCACGACCCTTTATGAAGGAGATGTTCAGTTATTCCGGTAAAACTAAGTTGGCTGTAATTTAAAAGAACACCGTTCAGCCTAACGTTTCCCGAACAAGTTGACGATAATTGTTTTGAATACCCTCAGTAACTTTTGATTTGTTTTTATTGAATCCTGCCTCCACAATCGAAAACATTTCCGCGTTTTGATCTCTTAAATTCTTATCGCTCCACAAGATAATTTCTGTAATAATTGGAGCTAACTCTATGCCTTTTTCTGTCAATAAATAGATGTTTTCTTTTTTATTGTCGGGTAGTTTCTGTTTAGTAATAAGTCCGTTTTCCTCCAACCACTTCAAACGAGAAGACAAAATGCCCGGAGCTATTCCCTCAGGTGAAGTCGAAAAATCCTTAAACGTTTTCTTGCCTTGAATTAGCATATCTCTCACAATCAACAATGACCATTTATCCCCTACGATATCTAAAGTAGAAGCCAATGGACAGCCTGACCTAA
>CAZNHN010000280.1:5562-7725 GCA_964572415.1 uncultured Phaeodactylibacter sp. | reverse complement strand
GAACAAGTATGATCGGGTCAAGAGCGACGCCTGGCCTCCATCCTGATTCCACAAGTGCCTCCAGAGCGGCGAATCTCTCATCTATGGTAGCGCACCCCCGCTCGTAGCGATCGGCAAGCAGGGTAAACAGGATCTCCATCTCTTCCCGATTCTGCTGGACGTAGCCGATGTCGTCAATGATCAGCGCATCGAAGCGGCCCAGCTCGAAACCCGCCACGGGGTCTTCAAAAGAGAAATAGACCCACCACTCGTCTGCCATAAGGTTGGCGGGGTTCCTGATCAGGTTGTTCATAGTATCGAACACACGCCCCAGCGAGTCCATCGCCGGATCGTATTCATAAAGATAGGAATCCCCGCCACCTGCGCGGGCTCCAAAGTAGAGCCGCCCATCGTAGGCTAATAGTTGGGAAATATTACTGCTGCCATCAAGGGGGCTGATGTCTGCAATGAGTACGCTGGAACCCTCAGCCGGGTCGTACCGGTGTAGCTCCCGGCCAAACTGCCCATCGTCAGCGGTAAAGTAAATCTTGCCTTCGAGTTCTGCAAAGTCGCGGGGGTCAGAGCTGGCAGGCTCCTGATTGATATCGCGCTCCAGGGTCAGCTGGGCGGAGGCCGACAAAACGATCAGGCAAAAAACGGTGCTCAATAGTGTCTTCATCAGTTCTTGGGGAATGATTAGGCGCCAAAGATACCGCCTGCTGCGCTGCCTTTTCTATAGGAATTCATAGAGGTGATGGCCGGGCGGGTATTTTTTGTTGGGCACTACCAGCCCCAGGTGCCGGGGCCGCCTTTGAACGGGCCTACAATTTTGGAAGTAATCCACCCGCCGTAGAAGTCGCCTTCCTGTGCCTGCACCTGCTCATCGCCAACGTGGCATTCGTCTACTTTGCTGGGGTAGAAAGCCAGGTAGTCTTTGATGGGCGCAAAAGCCGGCCGGGGATCCGGATAGCTCCAGGCGGTCTGCTGAATGCTGCTTTCGTCAATCTTTAGGTCCCAGTACCGCGCTTTGCCTTTGAACTCGCAGTGGGTTTGAAACTTAGGAGATTGTTTCAGCACCCCTTCTTTAATATCTTCCGGCGGCAGGTAATACACTGGCGGATGGCTGGTTTCCAGCACCCGGTAAGCCCGGTTAGTCGAGGCGATGACCTCGCCCTGGGGTTTGATGGTGATGTGAGCGGAGACCGGTTCCAACTTAGGCGGACGGGGGTAGTCCCAGACGCTTTCCTGACCGGATTTGGGTGGTATGCGTTTCTTATTCATACGCTTGAAACAGGAAAAACAGCCGTTGGTTGGCCATCGCATGATCATCCCATGAAAATCACTAGCTTTGCAGGCATCATCATAAGCCGTCGCCCGTGTCCCTACTCAAAAAACTGGCAGGTGAGACCGCCATCTACGGTACGAGCAGCATTCTGAGCCGCTTGCTGCACTTCGTCATCCTGACGCCCTTCCTGACGTACTACTTCACGACGCAGGAATACGGCGTGGTGACGGACCTCTACGCCTGGGCCGCCCTCCTCCTTGTCATCTTTACCTACCGGATGGAAACCGCCTTCTTCCGATTTGGCAGCAAAGAATCGGATATGGAGCGCAGCTTTTCAACGGCTGCCATCAGCCTGTTGGCTTCCACGGCGGTGCTGACGGTGCTTTTCCTGATTTTTGCCCCCGAAATTGCCCGTTGGCTGCACTACCCCGACCGCCCGGAGTACGTCCGCTGGTTTGCGCTCATCATTGCTTTTGATGCCCTGGCAGCCATTCCCTTTGCGCGCCTGCGCCTGGAAAACCGTCCCATCCGCTTTGCGGTGATCAAGACGCTGAATATCCTCGTGAATATTTTCTTTATTTTTTTCTTCCTCAAAATCTGCCCCTGGCTCCTGGAGCAAGGGTACGAATGGGCTGGCTGGCTGTACAATC
The DNA here is from genome assembly GCA_964572415.1 of uncultured Phaeodactylibacter sp. GTDB lineage: Bacteria > Bacteroidota > Bacteroidia > Chitinophagales > Saprospiraceae > Phaeodactylibacter. The sequence goes on along the minus strand of CAZNHN010000280.1, from coordinate 5,811 downwards.
CTGAGCGGGAAATCGGCTACGTCTTCCTGTCCAACCTGCTGGCCAGCGGGTCGGTCCTGCTTTTTTTGGCGCCCCTGCTGCTTAAGGCACAATGGACCTTTGAAGCCGGTCTTTGGAAGCGGATGCTCCGGTACGCTGCCCCGCTCATCGTGGTGGGCGTCGCCGGTATTGTCAATCAGTTTGTGGGCATCCCCCTGCTGAAGGAACTCGCTTCTGATGATATGGACTACAATATCGCTCAGGTCGGCC
>CAZNHN010000280.1:0-5552 GCA_964572415.1 uncultured Phaeodactylibacter sp. | reverse complement strand
GCCGGCCCGGGCGGCCCTCATCGCGGGCTCGATGTGCTGGTCGGTGGGCGTGCACACCATGACCGCATCAACATCGCCCAGGTCGGCCTGTACGGGGCTGCCGCCAAACTGGCCGTGCTAATGAACCTCTTCACGCAGGCCTTTAACTACGCTGCCGAGCCCTTCTTCTTCCGCAATGCCGCCCGGGAGGACAAGAGTACGCTCTACGCTCAGGTAGGGCAGGGCTTCACCCTCGTCGGTTGCCTGGCTTTCGTGGGCATCATGCTGTACATGGATATCATTCAGTACTACCTCGGAGCCGACCTCCGGGGTGGGCTGGCCGTGGTGCCATTCCTGCTGATGGCCTACCTTTTTCTCGGGCTCTACTACAACTTCAGCATCTGGTACAAACTGGCGGACCGTACCATCATCGGTGGGTATATTGCCACTGCCGGTTCTGTGATCACAATTGGGCTGAATGTCTGGCTCATCCCCCGGTACGGCTACCTGGCACCGGGCCTTGCCGCGCTGGCCTGCTACAGCTTCATGGCGGCTGCCAGTTACCTCACCGGGCAGCGGTATTATCCTATCCACTATCCGGTGGGCCGAATGGCGCTATACATACTGGGGGCAATCGCCACCTACGGCCTGAGCCTGCTGCTGCAAAAATCCTACACGCCGGGCCTTGCTGCCGGGCTGGCGCTAAATACCGTTTTATTGCTGGGCTATTTGTCCTTCCTTGCAGTGTTGGAACGGCAGGGGTTAAGGCGGATAGTACAACAGTTGCGAAAGTGATGAAATAGGTGTATTTTAACTGAATGGAAGCTCGTAAATTGACAACCGTATCATTTCCCGATTACCTGACCCTTGATGAGCAAGCGCCTGAAAGGCTGGAGTTTTATGACGGTGAAGTTTACGCCCTTGCCGGTGGAAGCCTTCACCATGGTATCATCTGCGGTAACATCTTTGCAGAATTAAGATCAGCCCTTACTAAAGGAGCAAATGATTGTCAGGCTTTCAATAGTGAAGTGCGCATCCATATCCAAGCCGTCAACGCCTACGTTTATCCCGATGCCTCCATTGCCTGCCCGCCCCTAAATACGGTATCGGAGCCCGCAGAAGCCATTACCAACCCCATTCTAATTGCAGAAGTGTTATCGCCTTCCACCGAAAGTTACGACCGGGGCGGGAAATTTCACCGGTATCGCCAATTGAGTTCCCTTCAGGAGTATGTGTTGATTGACAGCCAATCGTATACGGTGGAAGTGTACCGGCGAAAAGGAGACTTGTGGCAGATTGTGGTCTTCAGCGGGCTCGAACAGGAAGTAGCGCTTGGCGCCATCAACGGCAGCCTGAGCATGGAAGCCATCTACAGCGGCGTGGAACTATAACTTCGGCGTACTGTGGTACACTACTAGGAACCCCAGCAACATCCGCATCGGCAGAGGCACTTCATCAGACAGTTCGTCCACCACGATCCAGTCTCGAAGGTCCCCTTCGTAGGCGGTGTACATCTCAAACCAGCCGTGGCGTTCGCTCCCGATCGCCCAGTCCTCCGCCAGGTTCTGATAGCGGGTACGCAGGGTGACGGTGTGCGTGCCATCGGTGACCCGCCATTCCCGAAAGTTATTGCGAAAAATGGTCCGGGCGGTAGCGATGGCATTATCCCCCCGGGCTTCCCACTCGTTGGGGTTGTCAGGCCACTTTTGCCGGATGGTGCCTACCCCTTCCCCGATGCGGTACTGCCAGCGGCTCCAGTCGTCCTGTGCCACGGAGGTCAGGCGCAATTCGCCCCGGCTCTCCGATTCGGTAGTGAAGATGTCCCATTCGGCAAAGCTATCGTTCCAGCGGGTGGCCATGCCAGTGAGGGAAGCGGTGTCGACGAGGGGCTTGGTGAGGGGCGTTTGGGCGGAGAGGATGGCTACTGCGCAACAGATCAGAAAAAAGGAAAGGCTGTACTTCATCTTTGCTCATTTGTAGGAAAACGAACCCAAAGCCTTCTAAGTTGCCCGGGGCTGTTGATTGCTGTTCTGGCCCAAACTGTGTAAATTGTAGACCCAACTCTTTTCAAGCTATGAAGTGCGCAACACTAATCTGCCTCCTGCTACCATTCTATGCCCTCGGGCAAGCAAAAATTATCGGTCTCGTCAAACTGCAGAACAGTGGAGGGCAGGCCTTGACCAATGCAGAAGCCTGGGCGATCGGTTGTGCCGCTAACCCTGCCCGCTTTAGCGATAATAAAGGCTACTTTGAGCTGAGCTTTCCTGCTAAAGCACCGGGTGATGTGGTCCGCAACATCTCTGTTTCCCTCAACGGCTACGAAGTGGTCAACAAAGAACAGCTGCAAAGTGTGGGCCTGCTCAAAGTGCCGAAAGAACAGCCGCTTATTGTAGTGCTTTGCAGGCAGGGAAGTTACCGGCAAGCTGCCGCCAATTATTACCAGACCATACTCACAGGAGGGCAGAATGAGCTTCAGGCTGAAAAAGCAAGACTGGAAAAATTACTGGAAGCGGAGCGCAGCAACCGCCAGGCCATTCAGGCACAACTGACTGAGATTACCCTGCAATTGGAGCAGCTCCCAAAGGTCGCCGAAGCCGCTGCCGATTACTTTGCGGCAGTCGACCTCGACCAGGCCAATCAGATTCAGCAATCCGCTATGGAGGCCTTGGATAAAGGCCAAATTCAGGAAGCCCTGAACGCCATGCCGGAAGAACAAATGGAACAGCAACTGGCCTCAGCGCTGAAACGGAAGCAACAACTGGAAACCCAGCTCTCCGAAACCAATCAGCTGATCCGGCAGAGCATAGACAACTACATTTTCAAAGCCAGGCTCCTGTCCTCCTCCGGGAATTATGAGGCTGCAGACCGGTTGTACGGAAAAGCCGTTGCTGCAGATCCCGGCAACAGGGCACTTACAGGTAATTATGCGCGGTTCCTGCAGGCCATCTATCGCTACGACAAAGCCCTGTTTTGGCTGGAGCGGATGATCCAGTCGGATGCAGAAGCCTGGCGTTCTGCGGAAGCTTATAACCGCATGGGCGATATTTATAAAGCGACCGGAGACCCTGACCGGGCGCTACAGGCGTATCAACAATCCCGGAGTTTGTATGACAGCCTGCATCAGGCGGCGCCCTCGAACGCCTTTTATCAGGAACACCTGGGATATGCTTATGGCAGTCTGGGCCGCCTTTTTATGGCACTGAGACAGTATGGTGACGCCCGGTCTTTCTTTGGACAGGAAGCGGAACTATTCAGCACCTTGCACGAAGCCTATCCCGAAGAAGCAGGTTTTCAGACTGGTCTCGCCAGCGCCCTGGAAAATCTTGGGTATTGGCATCAAACCCAGGGCCGGCTCGATACCGCTCTTCTGCTGTTCCGGCAAATGACGGCGCTAACCGAGGCGCTTTATCACCAGCGACCAGATCAGTTTACTGCGCAGGCAGGGCTTGCTGCTGCTTACGAAAGGTTGGGAGTACTTCACCAGCTTCAGGAACAGTACGATACGGCCTTTCTGTTTTTTCGGAAAGAGGCAGCACTCTTTGAGGCCCTTTGCCGGGCCTACCCGCATATGGCTCACCTCAAAGACGATCTGGCCATTGTACATGCTCATTTGGGGAGTACCCATTTGGCACTTGGGACATTGGACAGCGCCCGGCATTACTTCCGGCTGGAAGCTGCTCAAGTCGAAAAACGTTGCCACGAAGCACCGGCGAATGAGGCATTGAAAAGCTGGCTGGCCGGCTCCTGCGAACATATGGGGAGCGTACATCAGGCGATGGGGCAACCTGATACTGCGCTGGATTACTTCACCCGGCAAAAGGTTATTTTGGAAGCGCTTTGCTTAAGCAACCCCCAAAGCGAAGCACTTAAAAACAGCTTATCCGTTAGTTACTCCCGGTTGGGGGACACTTATATGGACCTCAGGCGACCGGATTCTGCCCGGGTATTTTACAATCTGGACCTGCAACTCAATCAACGGCTGGCCCGGGACAATCCCGGCAACTTCCAGTCTCGTATGGGACTGGGCACCGCTTACCTCAGGCTTGGGCTTTTTTCGGAAACAACAGACAGCTTAGCGTTGGCTCTGGATTACTTCAGCGAAGCCCGGGCTGTCTTTTCCAGGGCTTATCAGGAAACCGGGCTGGAACGTTACCGGGCGCAAAGAGACAGGGCTGATTTATGGATTGAAAAAGTGGAGGCCCGGCATTTGCCGTTTTCCAAAAGGCTGGAACGCCTGCTTGTCCGTGCAGATACCGCCACAGCATATGCCGACAAGGTGCATGACCAACAACAAGCCCTGCAGTTGTTGAGAGAATTGCTGAATGCTGTGGGGGGCGACCCTCAGCTGGAAGAATGGATGGCGGAGCTCTACGGCGATCTTGCTCATTACCACCTTTTTAATCAGCAATTTGCCGAAGCGGAAGCTGCTGCCAGAAAAGGACTAGACCTGGGAGGAGTGCAGGTGGAATGGATCCACGCTAATCTGGCTGCAGCTTTGCTTTATCAGGGGCGGTATCCGGAAGCTAAAGCGCTTTATCGGCGTTATAAGGATCAGAGCTTCGATGCGGAAAACAGCTGGGCAGCCATTTTTCTCAAAGACCTGACCGAACTGGAAGACGCCGGCATCACCCACCCCGATGTCGCTAAAATCCGAAAAATGCTTGGGCCGTAGTCTGCGCTCTGCCAGGTATCCCCAATCGTTAAGGTATGTAACATTTTGTGTGTCAATACGTAAACCACTGTATCTTTGCGCCCACAATCAAAAAGCCTATGCTCCGTCAGTTCCTGGCCGGGATATTTGAAATCACGCACGGTATTATGCTCACCCTGCTCTTCGCCGGAGCTGTGATTGCAGGGCTGTATATCTATCAGAACCGCTGGGACGAGGTATCAGAACTTCCCGTTATCCGGGAAATCACCGGCAACTACCAGCAGGGGCTGCAAGCTATAGGCGGGCTCTCCGGACTGGCGCTGGAACGCTACGAAACAGGCAACTTTCAGGCGGTTGGAAGGGATTTAAGCGGACAACTACCCCAACTCGCCCGCGCCTGGAATGCGGATGATATCCTGCACAAGCTGCGCTTTTCCAAATCCAAAATGCGGCAGGCGGAAGTCTTTACTCAGTACATCGACCAACATGCGGAAAGCGCCCTGCGCGATATGCTGCTGCACCAGGTACCCGCAAGCGTCAAACTGGCACAGGCACTGCTGGAATCCCGGGCCGGTCAATCCGGGTTGGCGCGCAACACCAAAAATCACTTTGGCATTAAAGCCCGCCCCAACGCCCAGGCCCGCCGAAAAATCCGCGAGCGCCGCTACGCCGACCTCCACAATCATGAGTTCATCCCGGTAGCCCCGGCCATCGGTGCCTGGCGCTTCCACGACGATAATACCTACGACCGGTTCGAGACCTACGAAGCAGTTGGCGACAGCTACGCCCGGCATACGCAGTTGCTCACGCGTGACTGCACCTTCGGGCATACCGGTTGCTACGCCTGTCCGCTCGCCTGTGCGCGGCTGACCGAAGTCAAGGCCGAGGTCTGGGGAGAAAAGTACGCCGGCCAGGGTGAGGG
>CAZNHN010000279.1:0-7785 GCA_964572415.1 uncultured Phaeodactylibacter sp. | reverse complement strand
AGGTGCCGTGAAAACCGTAACGCCGCACGCGATACTTCGTATACAGTTGCCGCGAACGGACGAGCTCGACAAGGCGATTGAAGAGTCAGCCTCGCGGCTGAACCACTGGCTCGCCAATGACCAGTCCACCGGTTCCCGATGCACCACCCGCGCCGAAAGCCAGCAGCAGGCAGCAGCGGCTTTTACCTCACGGTGGGGGAAGCCTTTTAAAAAGAGACTATGACGGTAAGCATCATTATTCCCGCACTGAACGAAGCGGAGGAAATCGGTAAGGTAGTCACTCATCTGTGCGAAAATGCCGACCAACGCCTGGTGGACCTGTTGGTGGTGGATGCCGGGAGCACGGACGGAACTACGGATATTGCAGCAGCAGCCGGGGCAACCGTACTGATCGCTCCTGAGAAAGGGCGGTCCCGGCAAATGAATTACGGAGCGCGGCAGAGTAGGGGAGAGATCCTCTATTTTGTACATGCCGATACTCTGCCTCCGGCTACCTACCTGGATGATATTGCGGCAGCCCGAGCAGAAGGCTACCCCATCGGGTCTTACCAATCGACCTTTGATTCGGATCATCCGTTTTTAAAAGTCAATGCCTACTTCACGCGTTTTGACTTCATGTGGTGCCGGGGCGGCGATCAGTCGATCTATGTAGACTGCACTGTCTTTGAAGCCTTTGGCGGTTACCGGGAAGATTATATGATTATGGAGGAGTATGATTTTATGCAGCGGGTACGGCAAAAGCATCCGTTCAAAATCATGCCCAAAGCAACGCTCATCTCTGCGCGCAAGTACGAAGAAAACAACTACATGCGCGTGCAGCTCGCCAATTTAATCGTATTCAACATGTACCGGATGGGCTTTTCTCAGGAGCGATTGGCCAATACCTACTGCAGGCTTTTGAAATATCGTTAACTTTACCCCTCATTCACCAATGGAGAGCCTACATGTTGTACTCATTCGTGCGGCCGATTGCCCGTTTGGGGCTAAAAGCCTTTTATCGAAAAATTTACGTCTCCAACGCGGAGCGCATGCCCCGGGATAAGCCGGTTTTCCTGGCTTCCAACCATCCTACTGCTTTTATTGAGCCCTGTCTGATGGCTTGTTTTCTGGACCGCCCGCTCTTTTTTCTGGTACGCGGTAACTTATTTCAGAAAAAGATTTTCGATACCCTGCTGCGCAGCCTCAATATGCTGCCTATTTACCGCCGTAAGGACGGAGGTTACAGCAAATTAAAGAACAACTATGAGACGTTCCAGTCCGTTTTCGGCGCCCTGCACGATAACCGTACTGTCATGATCCTCATCGAAGGGAGCACCATTCAGGTCAAGCGGCTGCGCCCGCTCAAGAAAGGGACTGCCCGCATGGCTTTCGGGGCGATTGAGGCTTATGATCTGGAGGAGGTGTACATCGTACCGGGTGGCGTGAACTTTACCTATGCAGAGCGGCCGCGGTCGGAGGTAATGATTGAAATCGGTGAGCCGGTAAAGGCGAAGGACTACCTGGAGGATTACGTACATAATGCTAATAAAGCGATTATGGACCTCACCAATGCCGTCCGCCCTGCCCTGGAGGACTGCCTGGTTCATGTGGAAAACCCTGAGCATGATGAGCTGGTGGAAGGCCTGCTGCAAATGCACCGGAGTACTTTTGTGGAACCCCGCTTTCCCATTTTTTCTATAGATCCTGCCCGTTTTGAGATGGAAAAGGGTGTCGCTGAAAAAGTCAACGCATCAGACCCGGCTGCCCTGCCTGAATTGCAGGAAGCAGTAGCGGACTATATGGAACACCTGGGGCAATTTGGTTTGGAAGACCGAACGCTGATGCAGCGCAAACAGCCTCCTCCTGCCTGGCCGCTGTGGATGGGCTTCCCCATTTTCTTACTGGGTTATGCTTTCAACAAGCCCCTGACCCTGCCGGGCAAACACATTTCGGAGACACGGGTGAAAACCCATGAATTTATCATGCCGGTACGCTGGGCTGTGAGCCTGGGGGTATACCTGGTTACGACGATAGCCGTGGTGGTAGCAACTCTGGCTACGCAGTGGCAATGGCTGCCCCTCGTGTATGCAGGGCTTCTGTTGTCCGGTCATTTCGCCTTATATTATCTCGAATACCGGGACGAGTACCGGCAGCACCAACGACTGAAAATCGTTCCGGAAAAACAACTGGAAGCTCTGCTGCAACGGCGGGCACAGGTGATGGAACTGTACAACAACCTCAGGCCCAAATACGAAAACGCCTGACACCAGAAAGAGAAGCGGCATGCTCCCGGTGTGGGAACATGCCGCTCGGCATTTAACTAAAAAAGTATGGGAGACTGTTAGGTAAATAGTTACGATTAGAAGTTGTGGCTGATACCTACGCTTACGGAAACGCCCGGGTTCACCCGGTTGAAGACCTGTGGTGTCGCCTCAAAGGACTGGTAGAAGCTCTCCACCTCGTCATTCAGGATATTGTTGATGCCAAAGTCGAGGGTCGTATTCTGCTCTACACCAATCTTTTTGTTGAAGCTGAAGTTAAGGCTGTGGAACGGCTGGAAGTAAACGTCAGGGTACAAGCCGGTGCCCACAATCTGCAGCGTTTCTCCTTTTACGTTATAAAACAGGCCTGCGTCGATTCCGTTATCTCGGTTTCCATAAGTCAGGCCGGCGTTGATGACGTAAGGAGCCTGCCCGGCCATTTGGCGGGTATTCTCAATGGTTTGCCCTTCGCGCTCGAATAACTGACGGTTGTTAAACTCCGCATCGGTCATGTCAATTTGAGATTCTACCACTGTGACATTGCCGCTAAAGGAGAAGTTCCCGAGGGCGGGAGAGATGAAGTTCAGCTTTTTGCGCACTTCAAACTCCAATCCGAAGAGTTGGCCATTTCCCACGTTACGGGGCTGGAACTCCGCACTGGTGGCCGCCTGAGGCAGCCGTACCAATTCGATGGGCTGATCAAACCTTTTGTAAAAACCACTGACAGAGAAAATCTGTCCGCCCTCCATGAACAGCTCCCAGCGCAGGTCAATATTGTCGATGCGGGTCGCTACGAGGTTGCCGTCCCAGTCTCCGAGGCTAAACAGGCTACCATTGAAAATACGGTTGGTCACCGGATCCAGGATCTGGGCAAAAGACAGCTCTTTGAAGGAAGGCCGGGCAATAGTCCGGGAGTAGGCCGCACGCAGGTTTTGTTCTTCCTGCAGGCTGTAAATTAAATTGATGGAAGGGAAAAAGTCCAGGTCATCCAGTACCTTTTCGTTGTCCAGGTTATTACCTCCCGGGTCACCACTTGAAAAGCGCTGGTCCCGGCCGGTGTGGCGCTGTACGTAGTTTTCCGCCCGTACACCGATAATGGTTTTAAGGCTGGGGAGCAGGTCGGCTTCATTGGAAACGTAGAATGCCGTATTGCTTACTGTCGAGTTGTACTCGTTGGGGTTGGGGATGTTGTTGCCCGATTGATAGTAGATATTTCCGTTTGGAAAGAGGTTCTCATCCACAAGTACATCATTTGGGATGGGATCAAAAGAAGTGCTGCCTCCAAAGAACTGAACATCATAAAAGAGGATTTCGTAATCCCGCTCTTTGAAGGTGTAGCCACCCCCGAACTTAAAGCGTGCATCTTCACCACGGAAGGTATACTGCTTGGTAATATCGACTTTTCCAACCAGGTTGGTCTCATCAAGGTAGCGCCAAATCCGTGAAGGGTTACCTCCTGCACCAGCTACGAAGTTGGTATCAACCGGAGATGCGGTGAAGGCCGTTTTACGGATATCCGGATCATCAGAGGTGGATATCGTTGCGGCGCCACGCCAGTCCACTTCCCATCCTTTATCCCCCAGTACATGTGTACCGTTCAGCAGGAAGTTGGTCAGGGAACGCTGATTGTACTCCAGGTTGTCAGACAACGCGATGAAACCGGACTGTCCAATCGCATCGCCATTGTTGTCGATTACGAACTGGCCGGCCCGCTTTTCACCGTTTTGAAGGCGCATAGCTGTGAGCCGGTATTTTGAGGCTTTTGTTTTGTAAGCTAGACCAGCGAGTCCGCCAATCAGAATGTTTTGTTCTCCGAGTTGTCCAAACTGGTCGTTGGCATATATCATTTCGTAATCAGCAGGGTCTGTCACCCGCTGGTATTCTCCGTAGAAGACATCATCGTAGTACGTGTAGTCATTGCGGTAGGAGAGGGAGAATATATAACCGAGTTTACCTTCTTTTTCGTTATTTAGTGTGAGCTGATTGGCAAGAGACACACTGGCGCTGTAGTCCAGGAAGCTGGTTTCACGCCTGGCACCCAGCTCGGGGTTGAAGCTGCGGATAAACTGGCCCACTTCCTCAGAGGAGTTACCGCTGATAGGGGTCGGGATATTGACCCTGCTTGCCCCATCAGGTAATGCCCGGGAGCCATCGTCAAAGCCGAGGAAGTCGGTGTCGCCACCATCGTAAGTGAGGAAGTCATTGGTGAGGTTCATCTGGGGGTTGTAACCCAGGCTGACAGATGCAGAAACGAGTTTTTCCTCGGGGAAATCCTTGGTTTCTATGTTCAGCAGCCCCCCGGTAAAATCAGCGGGCATATCGGCAGTAAAGTTTTTGCTTACCACCAGGTTATCGATCAGGCTGGTGGGGAAGATATCCATCTGAATGGTATTCCGGTCGGGGTCCAGCCCCGGGATGTCCACACCATTGAGGGTCGTCTTGGAGTAGCGGTCCCCCAGGCCACGAACGTAGACGTACTTACCCCCTTCGATGGAAACACCGGTTACACGCTTGGCTGCTTCCACTGCTGTGGCATCCCCCGTCAGCTGCATGCGTGCAGAAGAGATGCCGTCCAGCATGGCAGGCGCCTTTTTCTTGATGGTCATCAGGGCTGCCTCCGTTGTACGGATGGCTTTGCCGGTGACGACGACCTCCTGCAGTTGTTTGGTGTCATCTCCCAGGCGGATTTCACCGAGGGCGTTGACTTCACCAGCCACCACTTCGACATCAGCAACCGTCAGGGTTTGGAAACCGATGTAGGAAATCTGTACAGCATAAGTGCCAGGTGCAATTGAAATAGAGAACTGTCCGTCGAGGTCGGTAACCGTACCGCGGTCGGTATCTTTAACCAACACGTTTGCTCCAATCACTGTAAAGCCACTCTCATCTTCAATTACAGTACCTCGGATAGTACCGTTTTGAGCGGTTGCAAACAGTGCAGTGAGCACGAATAGGATAGTTAAAAGCTGCCTCATGTGCTTAAAGTATTTAGGGCAATTTTAATGTGAAAAGATTCACGGCCCGGAAGCCATGAATCTTTTCAGTATCATTCATCAAAAGTGATGTAGAGAAATAATATCAGAATAATAGTAAGTCATTCGGCTTAGAGACCGTCCAGTCCGCCTCTGATAGAAGCCCAGGTCCAACCGAGGGGAGACTTGTCAGCAACCGGAGCACCACCAGCAGAGATACCAGCAGGTACTTCGCCTTTTTCCATCAGGTCAACCAGGTTAGCCGGATCGATATCGAATGTGATGTCAGTAAAGGTTGTGTTCTGCAGTTCGTCATCAGTTACATCCTGACCATCAACGAATGGGCCTACAAAGTGGACATTAGACATGTCAAGTGGCGTGTTTTCGTCTGTGTCGATCAGCAGGCCGGTAGCACCGGTTACGAGTTCCAGTTCGTCGTCTTCGTTAAGTTCGAAGATACCTGCAACCACTGTACCGTTTTTGATGGTCTGACGAGCCACGTAAGAGCCTTCAGGTCCGTCCAGCTCAAAGCAGCTGCCGATAGGCGTAACTACGAAAAAGTTGTCAAGGGTGCCAGCCCAGGACTGATCGGTATCAATAGCGTCATCGCCAGCGTTCCAAACGACCACGTTGTTGACGTTTACTGTGCCACCGAACCACTCGATGCCATCGTCCTGGTTAGCTACTACTTCAACGTTATTGATTGTGGTAGCAGAACCTACACCACCGAGGGTAAGACCGTTGATTTCGTTACCTGCACCGATGTTTGCGCCACCGTGGCGGATAGAGATGTGAGAGATAACGCCAGAGTTATCGCCATCGTCATTACCACCGTAAAGGCCATTGGTGTCCGTTGAAGGGATACCTTCAATCTGTACTTCATTCAGGTCTTCATCTGTATCTTCATTTGAAGCAGAGATGGTCGCATTGCCAAGCACAATCACACCACCCCAAAGACCGTTGATGTCCGGGTCGAGGTTCGGGCTTGCGAAGTCACCGCCAGCTACCTGCTCAGGCGTAATTTCGTCAGCGATAGAAGTGAAAATAATTGGTGCATCAGCTGTGCCTTCAGCAATCAGTGTACCGCCGCGGGCTACGAGCAGCGCCGTTGCGTTAGCGCCTGTACCTGCCTCTGCTTTGATGACGGTACCAGGCTGAATCGTCAGGGTTGCACCGGACTCAACCGTGATGCGGCCGCCCAAAACATAAACTTTGTCAGATTCCCAGGTTACATCAGAAGTGATGTTCTCCCGCAGGATGATGGTTGATTCGTCAACTGGCTCAGGAGTTGGTGTTACGGGGTCATCATCTTCTCCACAAGCTGTGAAGAAAAGGGCAGAGACCACAAAAAGCATTGCTAACAGTCGAAAGTTCATAAACAAAAGTTTTTTATGTAAGTGTAATCTGCCGCAAATGTCGGGGCCAGTTGATAACCGAAGATTAAAAGGGTGTTAATTTATGATTAACTTGTTTTTGGGCTGCCAGCCCTGAGAATAGGCAGTTTTGTTTTAGGACACCTTAGCAATGCTTGGTTCGAGGTGGATAATATTGAAACTTAACCTTGGCTTAACACTGCCCGCAGGTGTAGTCGCTAATTTTGTCGCTCACTATTTCAGAAGCAAACAACAAATGGATCCATCCCTGATTTTTATGTGGGCGGGTTTTATCCTCGCTGGTTATTCCGTAGTCGGTAACGATAGTATCCAAACCCTCGGCACCTTCCTTTCTTCCAATGAAGAGCGGTCCTGGTTTGTCCTTTGGCTTTTTGCCGGCAGTATTCTGTCCGCCACCTTAATATATGGCTGGATGAACTACGGTGGCGATGTCTCCTACGGCCGCCTGGAAAAGTACCCCCTGCCGCAACCTTTTGCCTGGTACTATCTGCTGCCGCCGTTGGTGCTGATGTCGCTGACCCGAACGGGTATTCCGGTAAGTACCTCTTTCCTCATCCTGACCTTCTTCAATGAGAAGAACCTGGTGGATATGACAGTGAAGTCGCTCCTGGGTTATGTTGTTGCCTTTACGGTAGCCATTATCATCTACCTGCTGATTACCAAAACGATAGAGCGCCGCTTTATCGAAACCCGGCCCACAGATGCCGACCGCCGCATCTGGGTGCCCCTGCAATGGCTTTCGACCGGCTTTCTCTGGTCGCAGTGGCTGATTCAGGATTTTGCTAATATATATGTGTACCTGCCCCGGTCTACGAGCGCTACGACGCTGGCGATTTCCCTGACCATTCTGCTGGTGCTGTTGGCTTATATTTTCTACAGCAAAGGCGGTGCGATCCAGAAAATCGTAAAAGCCAAGACCAATACTGTAGACATCCGTTCGGCCACCATCATTGATGCAACTTACGGCGTGGTATTGTATTTCTTCAAGGAGCTGAGCAACATCCCCATGAGTACGACCTGGGTGTTTATCGGTTTGCTGGCCGGCCGGGAAATCGCTATCCGCTATCAGTTGGACAAGAAGTTCTCCCGGGAGGTCTTCCGGATGATCCTTTCCGACCTCGGCAAAGTCTTTTTTGGCCTGGTTGTGAGTATTCTGCTGGTGTTCCTCATTAAATTCCT
>CAZNHN010000278.1:6418-7817 GCA_964572415.1 uncultured Phaeodactylibacter sp. | reverse complement strand
TTTTAAACTTAGGGGCATGAATAGCTTGGAAAGAATGCCAAAGACTTCCCAGAAGTCACACCTTAGTATCCCCCTGCAACACTATGGAAAAACGACTTCGTAGAAGTCGCATGTTCGTAACCCTTGCAATACCATAGGAGATCGACTTCGTAGAAGTCGCACGTTATCCCCGATCTATGCAATTTGTAAAAACGCTAATCAATCTTATCAATCACCTGCCGCTCAAACTCTGCATTTGCCAGGGGGCGGTGCTGCTGATCGTCCGTAAGTCGTATAGCCCGATGCCTGCAGGTTAGTGAGGCTGCTATTGTGTAGGATTCCAATGGCCCCACAAATTAGAGGTCAGCCAAGAGCCTCAAAGCGATGCTTTATTGATCCGCAAAATGAGCCCTCACTTCCTTAGGAATGAGCTTCTGCGTCATTGGGTTTTGCGCATCATTTTCGATGAAATGCCAGTTCTTCGTCCCCTCGTCGGCAATGGCGTACATCACCTTATCTACCAGGACGGTAAAGGTATTGGTGGCGCCATCGTAGGACACCGCGTCCGTGCCATGCGTGCCTTCGAGATTGCCTTTGATCATACCCACCGTCTCCGGGGTTTTGTAAGCCTCTGAGGTGAATTGTATGGTCATCGTGCCCATATAGCTGACGGGTGCGTATCGCTCTGATTCGTAAGCGAATGGAGCGCTGATGCCCTTGATGCGGTAGCCCGACATGTCCACTTCCATCCCGTTGCCACTCATGTCGGCAAACATTTGCACCATCTCTTCTTTGGAGACTTGCTCAAAAAGCGGCGGATAAAGGTAATCAACCACCGTCTCCCAGTCTTTGTCTTCGGTAGCGGTGAAGTATTGATTTATCCGGGATTTGATATCCTGTACATCCTGGGCTTGTGCCTGAACGCCCGTGCAGGCAGCCAGCAAAGCGATCCCAAGCAATAGCATTCGCATGTTTATAATGTTTTAAGGTATTCAATAACAGCGGTGCGTTCACCTATTGATAATTTATCGCCAAAATCGTGTCCTTTATTGCTGTAGCCGGGGCGGTTGGTGTCAAATGCCCATTCGCCTTTAGCTTTGTCCAGCTCCGTATAAGCCCAGCCGAGTTGCTCGTGATCGTAGTCCCGGCTGTCTCCGGACCGCACCCAGATATCTGGCCGGTTTTTGCTGTCGAGCAGGGCCGCCACCGTAGGGACCGAGCCATTGTGCAGGTAGGGCGCGGTTGCCCAAATGCCGTCCAGGGGCGGTGCCACATACCCCAGCTCGGGCGCAAAGTAAGATTTCGGCTCTGATTGCGCAAACCAGCTGCTGTTGTACCATTCCACGATGCCGCTGTTTTTTGCATAGTTGGCGTACATGGGGTCGGTTTTGACTAGTGCCAGTGAAACCAGCTTATTGGG
>CAZNHN010000278.1:3251-6408 GCA_964572415.1 uncultured Phaeodactylibacter sp. | reverse complement strand
TGGGATAGGTCTCTTCCTCGCCGTAGGTACCGTGGCATTTGCTGCAATTTTCTTCAAAAATGACCTGCCCTTCCGCCGCCAGTGCCTGATCAACCGGGTCGGGATAAGCTGGGGGCTCCAGTGTTTGCAGCCACGCCAGGACATCTTTGAACCCAATGATGGCTTCCCGGGCAGCCGTACTGTCGGGTATGCCCAGCACAGAAGCCTGGAAAAGCAGCTTGGTGAAGTCGCCCCGCCCAATGCCGTTGTAGTACAGCGCGTTCCTTTTCTTAACATGCCAAAGAGGCGGGACGTCGGTGGCGATAGTGTAGTCCATCATGTCGTAGTTGGGCGCCTCCCGGTAGGTCAGGTCAACCGGGTCGCGGTGGCGCATGCAGGCTTCTGCCAGGCGGAAAGCCGGATTGGCACCGGGCTGATTGGTCTGAATGTAAGGCGCCATAGCGTTGAAGTAGCGGGAGAAGTCCTCGTAGGCTTCCCACTCGGGCTCGTCCTTTTTGTACTTGAAGTCTACGCCCACCCGGATCACCTTGCCCATCGGCTTGAAGCTCTTTTGGTAGTCTGAAAAGCTGTTGCCCAGCCCTGGTACAATCTGCCCGTTGACTTCCCCGGCGTGGCAGGTGAAGCAGTTGCCGTTCATCACGAGTGTTCCGCCTTTAGCTGCTTCGAAGGCACTAACAGGGTAGGGCAGGTTGGCATTGACACCACCTCGCCTCAGCACGGTATCGGTGGTGCCGGAGAGGCGCTTTTTCATCATCTCAAAGGGCACACCGGAGCCGATATAGGAGCCCCCGCCGATGAAGGCATATCCCGCTTCCGGGTCGCCATCCATTTGTTGCGGGGAAGCTGGCAGGGGCTTTACTTTCCAGTTGTTGTCGGTGGCTGTGCCGGGCAGCGTACTGTAACGCTGACAGGCAGCAAGGGCGGCAAGCCCCAGGATAAACCAAAAAAATCTCATAGCACTTTATCGGTTTGAATTGCGTTGAACGGAGACAGAAACGACCTATGGTTTCTGTTGTTTCCGTCAAACTATACATGACGAGTTTTCGTTTGGGCGAAGCCCAGACTAAAACGGTCAGTATACACTGCACTCGATGTCGGTTTGGATTCCCAAACCTCATCGACTACAGTATACCCAACGGTAAAGGTGCGGCCTTGGTTGTGGAATTATTACCTTTGTCTTTTTATTGACTCACTTATGTTGAACCCTCGCCTCACTTTAAACTGCCGCGGTACACTGCTGAGCCTCCAATCGCCTCAGGTAATGGGGATATTGAATGTGACGCCGGACTCCTTTTTTGACGGTGGGCGGTATACCCGTCAGGATGCCTTGCTGCGGCAGGCAGAACAGATGTTAAAGGAAGGGGCTGCGATTTTGGATATTGGTGGGATGTCCTCCCGCCCGGGCGCTGAGATCGTCCCGGTGGAGGAGGAGCTGCAGCGGGTATTGCCATCGATTGAAGCCCTGCATCAGGCTTTTCCGGAGGCCATTCTCAGTATTGATACCATCCGCGGACGGGTAGCGGAGGAAGCGGTGAGAGCGGGGGCTGCTATCGTCAATGATATTTCCGCCGGTGCTTTCGACGAATCGATGTACCCAACAGTGGCCCGCTTGCAGGTGCCTTACATCCTTATGCACATGAAGGGCAGCCCGAAGACCATGCAGGACAACCCGGATTATGAGGATGTGGTGCAGACGGTGCTGGACTTTTTTATTGCAGAGGTAGGCAAGCTGCGGGCCCTCGATGTGCACGATATTGTACTGGACCCCGGATTTGGGTTTGGAAAAACTGTGGAGCACAACTATCAGCTGCTCAAACAAATGCACCTGTTCAAAATTTTAGACTTGCCGTTACTGGCCGGGCTGAGCCGGAAGTCAATGATCAATAAAGTACTGAAAACCAAGCCGGAACATGCGTTGAATGGAACCACTGCTTTAAACATGGTCGCCCTGCAGCAGGGCGCTAAAATCCTTCGGGTGCACGATGTCCGCCCGGCCATGGAAGCCATTAAGCTTTGGCAGCAACTCGAAATGGTATAGGCACATGGAATGGCAATCTCAAACGCTTACCGAAACGGACATTAAGTCCGCAACCCTGCGCTACCTGAAGCACCATTACCGCTTCCGGCAAAGGCAGGGCGGCTGGGAGCTGTCCTCTGATCTCCGGGGCAAGGGAGGGATTGTGGCGGATGGTTTCCTGTCCTTTGTGCAGCCTTCCGGCGAAGTGTTTCGGGCGACTTTCGAGGCGACTTCCTACGATACCAAAGCCGAGGTGCGCTACCGCAAGCAAAAAATCCTGCTTTATTGGGATGCTGCAGCTGTGGCGGCTTGTTTTGCCTGTGGTTTACTTTTGCTTGGCTTGTTCCGGGCCTGGTTTTCAGTGGAGGCGCTGACACTGACCGGGGCGATTGCTTTATTCATTGCCTTTTTTACTTTTGGCTTTTTCGGTTTGTTGTTGCTGCTCCGTGACTGGAGGCGGTACCGGTACATCTACGCCATTGAGCAATTTAAACGCTACCATGCCGATGAGCAGTGGGTGGCGCTGGGGGAGGACGTATTCGCCAATCTCACAAGCGATCCCTACTTTCTGGAGCTGAAAAAGCAGTGCATCTACAACGGCATGGGACTGCTGATCGTGCGCGCGGATAAATCCATCCTGATGCAGCTGTCGCCTGCCCGGAAAGATGTTTTTGGAAAGAAACGCAGCAACATCGACTTCCTTAGGCAGGACGACCTCCAACGCATGCTCGACGAAGGGCGTTACCCGGAATGGATGGCTACGCTTAAACCGGAAAACCTGCTGCGGTTCCAGCGGCGCTACAAATATCAAATGCTGATTGTAGGGATATGCCTCGCGATTACATCGGGCGTACTCTATCAGGAAATGCAGGAGCTTAAAACGATTGAGGAGGAATCTCCGGAAGCTTACCTCAGACGAATGGCCGATGTGCGGAAACGCAACGAAAGCTACACTCAGCCCATCACGTTTGTATTGGATACCCTGATTACCTGGCCCTATCCCATTCGGAAAGATATGGAGCCCTACCTGTCGCTGCAGCCTGCACAGCCGGAATCGGTGCCAGTGCCTCCGGTCTCGCGTTCCGGGGCTTCCAGCGAGGGTTTTGTCGGGCATCTGGACGGTGCTGCGCCTTATACGTA
>CAZNHN010000278.1:0-3241 GCA_964572415.1 uncultured Phaeodactylibacter sp. | reverse complement strand
GACTTCTACCGGCTACATCATTCAGGAAGGGGTATACCAAAGCTACAGCGCCGTGAGGGCCCGCATCCGGGAGCTGGAAGGCTTCGGTTTTACGGCAAGTGCCGTTTGGCTGGGCTGCTTTGACGAGCTGGAAATTGGGTACGCTTTGTACTTTGGGCTGGTTTTTGATGACCCCGGTGCTGCACGGTCCAGCCTGGAAAATTACCAGCAGCGTTTGGGCGATAACGTCTTAAACCTAAATTTGCAGTTGCGATCGCTCACTCCATTGGAATAACTTATAAATTGAAATGCCTTTGATCACTCCCTCTTCTTATCGTCCAAGACCCTGGTTTCGCAACCATCATGTTAATACTATTTATCCGGCCTTTTTCCGTAAGGTCCCGGAAGTGGCCTACGAGCGCGAGCGCCTGGAGCTCCCCGATGGCGACTTTCTGGACCTCGATTGGTCCTGCACGGGCAGCAACAAGCTCATTATCGGGCTGCATGGTTTGGAAGGCTCAGCCGACCGCCCCTATATCCGGGGGATGGCCCGCTACTTCAATGACCGGGGCTGGGATGCGCTGGGCTTGAATTTCCGGGGGTGTAGTGGTGAGCCTAATCGCCTCGTGCGTTCTTACCATATCGGGGAAACGGGGGATCTTCGTCAGGTGATCGACCACGCGCTTAGCCTGGGACGTTACCGGCATATTGGTCTGGTAGGGTTTAGCCTGGGGGGCAATGTGATCCTGAAATACCTGGGCGAAGGTGGTTTCCATCCGGATGAATTGGTGGGAGGCGTAGCGTTTTCGGTACCCTGCGATGTGAAGTCAGCCAATACCGAGATTGACAAATGGCACAACTGGCACTACCGGCAGCGTTTTATGCAAACCCTCAACGCCAAGATGGTGGAGAAAGCCAACCGGTTCCCCGGGCAGTTAGAGCTTCCGGAGCGCATGCCGCGGGATTTTCGGGAATTTGACGACCGCTTTACCGGACCGGTCCACGGTTTTAGGGATGCAGAGGATTACTGGACCAGTTGCAGCAGCATCTACTTCATTCCGACCATTGAGCACCCGGCATTGCTCGTTAGTGCGCAGGACGATACTTTTCTGAGTGAAAGTTGTTATCCCTTTGATCTGGCCCGGGACCACAAATACTTTCATTTTGAAGCACCAAAACGGGGTGGCCATGTTGGTTTTGTCACCGTGAACCGGGATGGATATTACTGGACAGAAAAACGGACATTTGATTTTCTGAACCAGCATCTGGAAAATTAAAAAACCAGTCGGCCGGAGGCAAGAAGTAATCCGGCCGACTGTTATCATCAGGCCTGTTCCGGAGCCCAGCCTTTTTCGTAATCCCGGCCCCAGTACTTTTTCATTATTTTTCTGTCGGTGTACTTACCGGTTTTGGGGTCAATTTTCAAAATGGCGTCGCCCTCTCTTGAGGAGGTATTGGCATAGTGGCAAAGGTTGGTGCTGATGGCGCCCTCATCGATCGGGCAGGCGAGCTTGGCTTTACCGCGAATGGCTTCAAAAAAGTTGCGCACGTGTCGGTCGGTCAGGCTGCCGCCGCCGCCCAGCGCTGTACCCGCTTCATCTCCACCAGAGACTTTCTCCGTAACCAGTTTGCCATCTCTGTCATAATGCTTGTAATGGCCCCGGTCGACAAATACAGATCCTTCCGTACCATAAATGACGGTTCCCCGCCCACCGCCGTAGGTCGGATTAGCGTTTCGGCTCTTGCCATCCCAGTTGATGACCTTCCCCCCCGGGAATTTAAGCGTGGCGTACATGGTATCATACATAGTCCAGGGATCATCTTTGAAATGATTCTTGGCAGAATTAACCCGTACTTCTTCCGGGAATTTCACCTGCAGCGCCCAGCGGGCGATATCGAATTCGTGGGTGGCATTATTGCCGGTTTCTGCTGTGCCCCAGCGCCAGTACCAGTGCCAGTTGTAGTCGCCAACGATATCAATAAAGTCGGTACGTGGTGCAGGGCCCTGGAACAGTTCCCAGTCCAGATAGTCCGGTACAGGGATCTTATTA
The DNA here is from genome assembly GCA_964572415.1 of uncultured Phaeodactylibacter sp. GTDB lineage: Bacteria > Bacteroidota > Bacteroidia > Chitinophagales > Saprospiraceae > Phaeodactylibacter. The sequence goes on along the minus strand of CAZNHN010000278.1, from coordinate 1,211 downwards.
GCATCAGGCACCCGCCCCCGGTTGTTGGAATAGAAAGCGGTGGCATGGTAGGCTTCTCCAATCAGCCCTTCGTGGATAGCCTGTACGATCTCCTGGCTTTCCAGTGATGACCGCTGCTGAGCACCCATTTGGACCTGCAGCCCGGTCTTCTTTTGCCAGGCGATTAGCATCTCACCTTCTGCGGGATTGTGGCTGCAGGGCTTCTCCACATAAACGTGCTTGCCGCCCTGCATACTAAGAATGGATCCCGGGGCATGCCAGTGATCAGGCGTGGCGTGGAATGTGGCGTCCACCTCCGTATTTTCCATGATCTTGCGCATGTCCTTTTCACCTTTCGGCTTTTGCCCCATCACCTTCGCCACTTTTTCAATGGCCTTATTCTGTCGTTGTTGGTTGACATCTGAAACAAAAACGACCTGCGTATTTGGGGTTTTCGAAATGCTATCCAGCAACCCACCGTAGCGACGTTGGCAACCAATAATGGCAACATTAATACGCTCATTGGCGCCAATAATCCGGTTGTAGCTCTGAGCCGTAGCCGTAAGCCCGCCCAGGGACAGCGCCGCTGCACTGGCGGAGGCTTGCTTGATAAAAGTTCTTCTCTGCATGATTTATCTGTTTTTTCTAATCTCGTTTACTTCCGGCCAAGGCATCACCCCGACGCTGTCTGCCCAGGATTCAAAGGCCAGGCGCATTTCCTCTACTTTTTCCGGGTGCTGGCCGGACAAATCATTCAATTCAGACCGGTCTTCTTTCAGGTTGTACAGCGCCCAGTCTTCCGGCCCGCCCCAGGATGGCAGCACCAGCTTCCAGTCACCTTTGCGGATCGCCTTGCTGTCATTGTGTTCCCAATATATTAATTCTCTGTGGGTTTGTCGTTGTTCTCTGAAGACCGGCACCAGGCTTTTGCCCGGAGTTGGGGTGATGATGTTGCCCTGAAATTCCTCCGGGTAGGTGGCATTGGCAAGGTCGAGGCAGGTTGGCATGAGGTCGGTAATGTGGCCGAGTGCATTACTCTTCTGTCCGCCATTGATCATGGCTGGGAAGTGGGCAATGAGCGGGGTGGAAATGCCCCCTTCCATCGTCAGCGATTTGAAGAGGCGGAAAGGGGTGTTGCTGACATTTGCCCACGCAAACCCATAAGCGTCGAAGGATTTGGGCCCGCCGGTTTTCCCGCTTTGGTCGTAGGCAATATTCCAGTTGTAGACTTC
>CAZNHN010000277.1:0-7848 GCA_964572415.1 uncultured Phaeodactylibacter sp. | reverse complement strand
CTTGCTCCCGGTGTTCTTCCAGGCGTTCCTTTTGCTTGCCTTTGAGCTGATCGGTGCTGTCCAGTAAGGTCTCCATGGAGCCGAATTGTGCAAGCAGTTTGGAGGCCGTCTTTGGACCAATGCCCGGTACGCCCGGAATGTTATCCACGGCATCGCCTTGCAGCCCCAGCATATCGATGACCTGCTCGACCCGCTCCACATCCCACTTTTTGAGAATCTCCGGTACGCCCATGATGTCCACGCCATTACCCTGACGGGAAGGTTTGTACAGGAAGACATTATCGGATACGAGCTGCCCAAAATCCTTATCCGGCGTCACCATGTAGACTTTGAAGCCTTCTTTTTCGGCCTGCTTGGCCAGGGTGCCGATTACATCATCTGCCTCGTACCCATCTACGGTGACGATGGGGATGTTGAAGGCTTTTACAATGGCTTCGATGTACGGAATGGCGACGACGATATCTTCCGGCTGTTCTTCCCGGTTGGCCTTGTAGGGCTCATACATCTCATGCCGGAAAGTGGGGGTGGATAAATCAAAGGCAACAGCGATGTGGGTCGGCTTTTGATCACGCATGAGGTCCCAAAGCGTCCGGGTGAAGCCCATGACGGCCGAGGTATTGACCCCTTTGGAATTAATCAGTGGGCGGTTGATGAATGCAAAGTGCGCCCGGTAAACCAGGGCGTGACCATCCAGTAAGAAGAGTTTTTTTTCGTCTGCCATTCGTTTTCGTCTGCGTTTTTAGCTTTTCAGTTTTCCCTACACTTCTTCCAGTGCCTTGAGTTGTTCCTCCCGCTTGGTGCGTTTGGCTTCTTTGCTGGAAAGATAGGAATAAATGGCCGGAATCACATAGAGTGTCAGCACCGTCGAAAAGACCAGCCCGCCGATGACGGCGATACCCATGGAGACCCGGCTTTCGGAACCGGCACCCAGGGCCAGTGCAATCGGTAATACGCCCAATATGGTGGACAGGCTCGTCATGAGGATAGGGCGGAAACGTGCCTCGGCAGCCTCTTTAATGGCTTCCAGACGGCTCAGCCCGGCTTCCTTCCGCTGATTGGCGAATTCCACAATCAGGATGCCGTTTTTAGCCACCAGCCCGATGAGCATGATAATGCCGATCTGGCTGAAGATGTTCAGAGTTTGCTCATAGAGCATCAGAGACAGTACGGCGCCTGCCAGCGCAAGGGGCACCGTAAACATGATGATAAATGGATCGATAAAGCTTTCGAACTGCGCCGCTAAAACGAGGTAGATGAGCACCAATGCCAGCGCAAAAGCGAAGACCAGGCTGGAGGAGCTTTCCGCAAAATCGCGTGAAGTACCGGTCAGGGTGGTATAAAAACCATCGTCCAGGGTTTCCGCTGCGATTCGGTTCATCGCTTCTATGCCATTCCCAAGGGTATTGTCGCCCGCCAGTCCTGCAGAGACGGTAGCGGAAGCAAAGCGGTTGAAGCGGAAGAGCGTAGGCGGAGTAATTTGCTCTTCCAGGGTCACCAGGTTGTCCAGCTGTACCATATTGCCGGCATCATTGCGCACGTAAAGAGAGCGCACATCAATGGGTTCGTCCCGCCCCTCGCGCTGTATTTGCCCGATCACCTGATACTGTTTGCCATTCATAATGAAATACCCGAAACGCTGTCCACTGAGCCCTAGTTGAAGCGTCTGCGCAATATCCAGCACGGAAACGCCCAGGTCCCGGGCTTTCTGCCGGTTGATTTCGATGTTTAGCTCCGGTTTGTTGAACTTCAGGTCGACATCCACGAAGCTGAAGGTCGGATCCTGCTTCACTTTCTCCACAAAGCGGGGCAGGGTCTCTTTGAGCTTTTCGAAGTTGGGCGCCTGCAGTACGTACTGTACCGGTAGCCCACCCCGGCGATTGCCAATGCTCTGCTCTTCGCTGAGATACGTCAGGGCGCCGGTGAGTTCGCTGATCTCAGGGCGTATCGCATTCAGTATTTCCGTCTGACTGCGCTCCCGTTTTTGAGGATCGTTCAGGACGGCAAAGGCAAAAGAAGAATTCACTGAAGTGGAGGCTCCAAAGCCGGGCGAGGTCACCGAAATGACCCCCTCGCTCTCGGGAATGGCTTCGACCATCGTTTCCACCAGCCCATTGGTGAAGTCATCCATGTATTCAAAAGTAGAGCCCTCCGGAGCACGGGCAAAAGCCCGGATACGACTACGATCCTCTAAGGGTGCCAGTTCCTGTGGCAGTCCGCCACCGATGGCGTAGATCGCCCAGCCGGAGATCGCCATGATGACCAGTGCCAGCCAACGGACCTGCATAAAACCATTCAGGGTACTGCGGTAGCCTTTGGTCAGGGCAACGAAAAAAGGCTCGGTGACCCGGTAGAACCAGGGCTGCCGTGCTCGCCTTTTCAGGATGCTGCTCGACAGCATGGGCGTCAGGGTGAGGGCCACAAAGGAGGAAATGACCACGGCTCCGGCGATCACGATGCCAAATTCCCGGAACAGCCGCCCGGTCAGGCCCTGCAAAAAGATGACCGGCATGAACACGGCGACCAGGGCTACGGTAGTGGCGATAACCGCAAAGAAGATTTCTTCGCTGCCTTTCATGGCTGCCTCCAGAGGTGTCATGCCGTTTTCAATCTTGGTGTAAATATTTTCGAGGACCACCACGGCGTCATCCACCACCAGACCGATGGCCAGCACGATGCCCAGTAAGGTGAGCACGTTGATGGAAAAATTGGCGGCATACATCACAAAGAAGGCGCCGATCAGGGCAATGGGGATGACAATGACCGGGATGATGGTGGTCCGCCAGTCGCGCAGGAATAAAAAGATGATCATCACCACCAGCCCGAAGGCCAGGTAGATGGTCTGCTCCACCTCATCGATGGAGTCGCGGATAAACTGCGTTTTATCAAAGCCTATACCCAGTTGGATGTCGGTAGGCAAATCTTTTTTGATTTCTTCCAGACGTTTGTAGAAGGCATCGGCGATTTCGATGTTGTTGGCACCGGGTTGAGGTACGATGGCGTTGCCCACCATAGGTACGCCGTCCCGCTTAAGTACGGTGCGCAGGTTTTCCGGCCCCAGCTCTGCATAGCCGATGTCGCGGAAACGGACAATGCGCCCGTTGGCTTCCTTCAGGATAAGGTTGTTGAATTCTTCAGGCGTGGTGAGCCGGCCCTGTGTACGTACGGTGAGCTCGGTGTTGGCCCCTTCCACCCGGCCGGAGGGCAATTCGATGTTTTCACGTTGCAAGGCTTGCTGTACATCCAGTGGGGTAAGCCCGTAGGCAGCCAGCCGTTCTGCCTCAATCCACAGGCGCATGGCATATTTCTTCTGACCCCAGATGCGTATTTCGCTTACCCCGTTGATGGTCTGCAGGCGCTCTTTAAAGACATTCTCCGCGATATCGGTGAGCTCCAACAGGGAGCGTTGGTCGCTTTGTATATTGAGGAAAATAATGGGGTCGGAATCGGCATCAGCTTTGGAGACCACGGGCGGATCAGCATCCGGTGGCAGATCACCCACAGCCTGGGAAACCTTGTCGCGCACGTCGTTGGCCGCAGTTTCCAGGTCGACTTCCAGGTCGAACTCTACAGTCAGTGTGCTTCGCCCGTCCCGGCTAACGGAAGTGATGGAGCGGATACCGGCAATGCCATTCACGGCTTCTTCCACCGGTTCAGTAATTTGAGACTCAATGATGTCGGCATTGGCTCCTACGTAGTTGGTGGTCACGGTAATGATGGGCGGGTCCACACTCGGGTATTCGCGCACGCCCAGGTAGGTCAGCCCGATAAGGCCGAAGAGCACGATGACAATAGACAAGACCGATGCCAGGACCGGCCGCTTGATGCTTAGAGATGACAGGCTCATAGGTGCGTTTAATTTAGCTTGGAAATTCGGACAGGGGCACCGGGCTGAATCTGGAGCAACCCTGTGGTAATAATGGTATCACCAACGCTTAGCCCTTCCAGGATTTGAATGTTGCGCTCCTGCCGGATGCCGGTGGTTACGATGACCGGCTGCGCTTTGCCATTCTCATAGCGGAATACCTTTTTGTCGTTGAGCTCCGGGACAATCGCCTGTGTAGGGACCAGAATGGTGCCGGCAAACTCTTCCAGCTCAACTTGTACATCGGCAAAAGCACCGGGCAGGATGTGGCCGTTAGGGTTGGGGGCTTGGGCTTTGAAGCGCAGGGTGCGGGTCTCCGGGTCAATATTCGGCTCTTTGGCGATGACAGTGGCTTGGAAGCTATCCTTTTTGCCATCAAGGCGAAAATTTACCCGGCCGCCGGTTTCAATCGCCCGGCTGTATTTTTCCGGCACATCAAACTCCAACTTAATGGGATTAATGCTCACCAGGCTGACAATAGGTGTACCCGGCGAGAGGTAGCTGCCTTCAGAAACCATCCGCAGGCCGAGGCGCCCCGTAAAAGGCGCACGGATCACCCGTTTTCTCAACTGCGCATCGACCAGTGCAATATCGGCCTCTGTTTTTTCGACTTCAGCGGCGGCCACTTCGTATTCCTGTAAGCTTACGCCTTCTTTGTCGTAGAGAGCTTTGAGGCGCTCGGCGATTTTCTCGTTAAGCTGCCGTTGTACGACGAGGCGTTTGCGTTCGGCCTGCAGCTCATCGTCATCCAATTGTACCAGCACCTGCCCGTCTTTGGCATAGTCTCCTTCCCGGAAATTGATGCTGATGATTTTGCCAGCGACTTCTGAGGTGATGGCGACCTCTTCGTTGGGCACGGTAGAACCGTTGACGGAAATGGCGTTGCGCAATGAGGTCGCTTGTGTGACCATTGCTTCAACCGGAGTCTGAGGAGGAGCTTCCGGCTGGGCTGAGGTCTCGGCAGCAGCGGCTTTTTGAGGTTGATCTCCGCCCAGGATATCGTCCTGGAAAAAGAAAAATAAGGCGGCTAACAGGGCGATGGCCAGCAGGGCCGCGATGCGGGTGGCTTTTCTTGACATAGCAACAGGGCATTCTTAGGGTTGTGCTTTTTTAGCACAATGTGTTAAGTTGTTTTAGGTTAACCCATTCCCCGTAGTATTAGTTGTGGAGGTGCGGGAGATTACGCAGGTTGTATATAGGCAGGCGGCACCTGTTCCGTAAGCCACACCCCATTTTCTGAACAAAAAAACGAATACCCGTCTGCAAACATACGGGCCGCATCAATTTTTAGCAGGGCTAATTTGCCATGCCGGACGCCCACTTTTGAAGCGGTCTCTACATCCGGTGACAAATGCACATGATGCCGCTGTTGCTTTAGCAGCCCTTTTTCATAGATGCTGCCAAGGAAACGGGTGGCGGTCCCGTGAAAAAGTACTGCGGGCGGTTCCTGAGGTACATACTCCAGCTGCACGGCAATGGAATGCCCCTGATTGGCCCGGATGCGTGTTCCATCCGGGGAAAAGGCAAAGCGCTGTTTATCATTTTGAGTAACTACAGCTTCCAGCGTCATCCGGTCGAGCGGTTGCCCGTTTTTACGAAAGGCGTCGAGCAGAGCGTCCACCCCACACCAGCCCTGAGGGTTCAGCTCAAGGTGGTAAAGCTCCGGTTTGTGGCGCAGTAGCAGGCTTAGTTTTTTGCTGATTTGCTTATGGTCCTGAGGTGTCATGATTGGGTTTCCTGATTTTTTACAAAGGTTAACGTTTGGTCGGTAAGGTTAAAGGCTGTGAGCGTATCCCGATTATGCTTATTGAATACGCAGCCGGTATCGATATTGATTACTTGCTTTTCAGGCAGGTTTTGGAGCTGCTGTTCGGTGGCTTCGGTAATTTGCGGCGTATGCCCGTGCACGAGGATGCGCCCATCGAGCCAGTCGTAGTTGATGTCCCGATAAAAGCCACGGATCCAAAGCATGGCATTCAGGTCCTGCAAAGGCTCCGGCGCTTCGAAATTCAGTCCGGCATGTACCATAAGGTAAGGGCCCACTTCAAAGTAAAGGTGCAGCCGGTGCATGAAATCAAGATAAAGCTTGGGGATATGCATGGGGTTGGCATTTTCGGGCAGGCTAAAGCTTTGGAGGGTGGTGTTACCGCCATTTTTCTGCCATAAATCAGCCATGCCAAAAGCAGGAGGGTTGAGGCATTCCAGCAACATTTCCTCGTGGTTGCCCATCAGGCACTGCACCCGGTAGCCATCTTTTTGCAGAGCCAGGATTTTATCGATTACGCCTTTGCTGTCCGGCCCGCGGTCGATATAATCCCCGAGGAGGAATAGCTCATCGGAGGGGCTAAGCTGGATTTCGTTCAGCAGGGCATCGAAGGTTTTGGCACAGCCGTGGATGTCGCTTATGGCAAATTGGGGCATTATTTTCTTACTTTTGGAAAGGAACCGCCCACGAGGGTGAAATCGTTCCCGAAATGATTAGACTTTTTTGGAATTTGCTGTTGGAGCGAATTTCAAAAGTAGTCTTAGAAAAGCAGTTTTATGACCGATATACAATTGCTACACACGCCACTTCAGCCGCAGCAGTGCATTGATTTTGTAGGCAGCCACAGCGCCGGCGCTATTGATGTATTTATTGGTACGGTGCGCGATAACACGCAAGGCAAGCGCGTGCTCCGCCTCGACTTTGAGGCCTACGAGCCTATGGCTATTAAGGAAATGCAGAAAATTGCCGATCAGGCCAAAGCGCGGTGGCCGGTGGAGAAAATCGCCTTCCACCACCGGGTGGGCACATTGGAGCTGGGCGAGATTGCCGTGATCATTGCCGTTTCCACCCCTCACCGCAAAGCCTCCTTCGAAGCCTGCGAATTTGCCATTGATACCCTAAAGCAAACGGTGCCCATCTGGAAGAAGGAAATCTTTGAAGATGGGGAAGTGTGGGTGGCAGCGCACCCCTGAATTACTTTACAATTTCAAATTCTGTACGCCGGTTCAGGGCGCGGCCTTCGGGCGTCTCATTGGTGGCAATGGGCCGGCTTTCCCCGTAGCCTTTGTAGCCGAGGCGGATGGGGTTGATGCCGTGGGAAGCCAGATAGTCGCGTACAGCTTTGGCCCGGGCTTCGGACAGGGCGAGGTTGTCCGCTTCCTCCCCCACATTATCGGTATGGCCATTGATGATAATGCCCCGTTCCGGGTTGTCCTCCAGGAAAGACTTGAGCTGGTTGAGCTCTGGGATGGACTCCTGCTTGAGCTCTGCGGAGCCGGAGGCAAAGAATACATTGCGGAGCACCACAGGCGCGCTGGGTTTTTCCACTGAGATATCCGTTTCCGGGACCGGGCGCAGTTCGATAATGAGTTGGTAAGGCTCCGTCAGGTCGGTCAGCTCGCTAAGGGCGAAGTTTTCCGAATGGAAGAGGTAGCCTTCCTTGCTCACATTGAGGGCATAGTCCTGCCCCATGGGCAATACCACGAGGAACTGCCCGCGCTCATCGGTTAGCCCCTGTTGGTGTGTTTTTTGAGTATTGAGGCGGACAAACTCCAGCTTTGCCTGTAGAGGGCGCTTAGTCGCTGCGTCCCTTACGGTAGCTTCCACATAAGTGGCAGGCTGTGGGCGGGCATCCGGATAAAGGCCGAAGGTGTAAAGATCGGCATTGCCCATTTCCTGGGTGCGGGCTGTGGGGCCGAGCTGATCGGTATCGAAGTAGGCGGTTTTGCCGTCCAGGCTTACAATCAGTGCCCCTTCGTTATTGGCGGTGTTGATGGGATAGCCCAGGTTGTGGGGGCGGCCCCAGGCGCCATCGGGTTTGAGGCGGGCGAGGAAAAGGTCGTACTGCCCCATGCCCGGGTGGCCTTTAGACATAAAGTATAGGGTTTGCCCATCGGGGTGAAAGAAGGGCGCCTGTTCGTTGAGGGGCGTGTTGATCATATCGCCCAGGTTTTGCGGGTCGCGCCAGGAGCCATCGGGATTGCGGCGGGTGGCCCACAGG
>CAZNHN010000276.1:0-7848 GCA_964572415.1 uncultured Phaeodactylibacter sp. | reverse complement strand
TGGAAAAGGAAGCACAGGCACGCTTTGACGCCATCCGCCGCGCTTCCTTCGACCGTATTGAGGACTTCGTGGCCAACCTGGCCGGGCTGCGGGCACTGCGGGGAGATATCGCCGGGCTGCGCGAGCTGCGCTATGCCGACATGGATCAAGTGGATGCACTGGAGGAGCAAGCCCAAAAAGCACAATCGCAACTGGCAGAAGACTGTGTGGCCTTTTTGCTGGAAGAGGATGCCCTGCTCCCCTACCGCAAGCAGATTGAAGCCGAAGCCGCCCGCATTCCCCAATTGGAAACGGCCCGGCAGGCAGCGGAACTGGAAGCTGCCTTTGATGAGATTGGCAAGGCCCTGGAATTGCTCATCGAGATCGTCAGTAACCTGAAAATCGAAGATGCGGCGCAGACTACCCGCATCATTGATGGCATTTCTGCCCTTTTCACCCTGCTCAATCAGCATAAAGCGGCGGTGAAGCAGCGCGGGAAGCAGTTCCGTACGCAAGAGTCTAAAGCAGAGTTTGATGCGCAACTCAAGCTATTGGATCAGAGCATCATCAATTACCTGGACCTGGCAGATACGCCGGAGAAGTGTGATGACTACCTCACCAAGCTGATGGTACAGCTGGAAGAGCTGGAAGGCAAATTCGCGGAAGTGGATGCCTTTGTCACCGAGCTGTCCGTCAAGCGGGAGGAGGTCTACGCCGCCCTGGAGAGCCGCAAGAACAGCCTGGTGGAAGCCCGCAACAGCCGTACCGCTAATTTGGCGAAAGCCGCCGACCGCATCCTGGCCGGCATGCAAAAACGCGCCGCTGCCTTTAAAGAGGAAGCCGAGGTCAACAGCTTCTTCGCTGCCGACCTGATGGTGGAAAAAGTGCGCGGCCTCATCCGCCAACTGCAGGAGCTGGACGACAGCAACAAGGCCAATGCCGTACAGACTCAGCTGAAAACGCTGAAGGAAGACACCCTGCGCAGCCTGCGCGACCGTAAGGAACTCTTTGAGGAAGGCGAGAACATCATCCGCCTCGGGCAGCACCGCTTCTCCGTGAATGTGCAGCCGCTGGAGCTGACTGTGGTGCAGGACGACGGGCAATTGCTGTACCACCTCACCGGCACCAACTTTTATGAGCCGATTGAGGACGAAGCCCTGTTGCACACCCAAGCCGTCTGGCAGCAAAGCCTGATTTCGGAAAACCCGGAGGTCTGCCGCAGCGAGTACCTGGCTTACCAGTTGTACCGGGAGCATCCGGACTGGCCGGTCAAAACAGCGGCGCTGCTACCGCTCGTAACTAAGGCCACCGGTCAGCGCTATGCCGAGGGCTACACCAAGGGTATCCACGATGCTGATGCTACGATTATGCTTTCTACTTTGCTGGAAATGAGCAAAGGCATCGGGCTATTGCGCTTCCCGCCCACCGTACGGGCTTGCGCCAAAAGCTGGTGGACCGCCTTCGTGGAAGCAGACCGTAAGGCACTCTTCCAAAAGCAGCTTAAGAGCGCCGGCGAAATTTTGGAGCTCTTCCCCAATACCAGGGAATTTGATTACCTCATCGGGGAATTGGCAGAAGACCTGCAGGCTTTTGTGGATCACACCCGTTTGTTCCCGGCCTTCACCGTGGAGCGGGCCGCCGAGTACCTGTTCCGCGAGCTGGCACAGGACGACCACTTTGTCATCAGTGCAGAAGCCGGGCAGTTGTACCGGCAGTTTGTAGACCTGCTCTCCGGCAAAAAAGCCCTAAAGCGCTTCAAGCAGTCGCTCGATGCCCTGCGCGAGCGCCCCCGGGAGCGCTACCTGCTCATCCGCAAGTGGGTGCACGCTTTTCTGGAGGAGCAAGAAGAGGCACAGTGGCTGCCGTATCAGGAGGAAATTGCTGCGTTGTTGTTCGCGGATGATTTTGAGAAAACACGGGTGATCGAATTACAGACCAGCCGTCAACTGGAGGTACTTCGGGGCGACCACCCTGTGCTGAAGGAAGGCAGGTACGAGCTCAACTTCCATGCCTTCATGGACAAGCTGGAGCGCTACTGCGGGGAAACCGTGCCTCTGTTTGAGCAATTCCAAAGCCGGAAGCGGGCACTCACAGCGGAGACGAAGGAAGCCCTGCAACTCGACAGCTTCAAGCCCCGGGTAATGAGCAGCTTTGTGCGCAACCGCCTTATTGACAAGGTGTACCTGCCCCTGTTTGGTGACAACCTCGCAAAGCAGATGGGCACGGCAGGCGAGCAGACCCGCACCGACCGCATGGGCCTGCTGCTGTTGCTGTCCCCTCCCGGCTACGGCAAGACCACGCTCATGGAATACATCGCCAACCGCCTGGGGCTCATTTTTATGAAAATCAATGGCCCGGCGATCGGGCATCAGGTGACCTCCCTGGCACCGCAGGATGCCAATAGCATGGCTGCTGCCAAAGAGCTGGAGAAGCTGAACCTGGCCCTGGAAATGGGCGACAACGTCATGCTTTACGTAGACGACATACAGCACTGCCATCCGGAGTTCTTGCAGAAGTTCATCTCCCTCTGCGATGCGCAGCGCCGTATTGAGGGCGTGTACAAGGGCAAGGCGAAAACCTATGACTTGCGGGGCAGCCGTTTCGCTGTGGTCATGGCCGGCAACCCCTACACCGAGAGCGGCGACCGCTTCCAAATCCCGGATATGCTGGCTAACCGGGCAGATATTTACAACTTGGGAGACATCATCGGTGACTCTGCAGCAGCCTTCAAGCTCAGCTATCTGGAGAACGCCCTGACTTCCAACTCGACCCTGGCACAACTTGCCGGCAAGAGCACGAAGGATGTGCACACGCTCATTCAAAGCGTGGAAACCGGGCAGCTCGAAGGTTTGGAATATGAAGGCAGCCACAGCACACAGGAGCTGGCCGATTACCGGAAGGTGCTGCAACTGCTGCTAAAAGTGCGCGATGTGGTCCTGACCGTCAATCAGGCGTACATCCGCTCCGCAGCGATGGCGGAGGACTACCGCACAGAGCCGGTCTTCAAGCTGCAGGGCTCCTACCGCAACATGAACAAGCTGGCGGAGAAAATCGCCCCCATCATGAACGAGTCGGAGCTGCGTACCCTGCTCCTCGCCCACTACGAAGGCGAAGTGCAAACGCTGACCGCAGACGCCGAGGCCAACTTCCTCAAGCTTAAGGAACTACTCGGTTGGCTGAGCCCCGAAGAGGCAGCGCGCTGGTCGGCAATTAAAGCGGCATTCCGGAAAAAGCAGCGCTTCGGCGGGGCGGACGGCAGCGACCGCATGGCGCAGGTCATCGCTCAGATGGATGCCTTTAATGAAGGGCTGGCGGGGATACGGCAGGCGCTGGAGGCGGAATGATTGTAAGTAAGTACCCGCAAAGCAGGCAGAAAAACTGCTCTGCAAGAGAGAATGATGTAGCACTTTATCGCGGAGGCTGGCTGGAAGGTCAGTCTCCGCTTTCCATTAAACCAGTAATTATCTATTACCGTGATGGCATTTCCGGTCTTAGCACGGGCACGTACCAGGTCATCGTGACTACGAATGCAGGTTCCTTCAGCGGCACTGTAATCAAGCATTAGGTTTTCCTTTGGCGAGCACCCGCTCTCCCCAAACCTGATCAATCAATGGCCAGCCTTCGATCTGCTCAGTGGTGAGGGGCTGGCCATTTTGGCTGTAATCCAGCAAATCATCAAAAAAGCTCAATAACTGCTGCTGCAGGTGCGGTGGATAGGGGCTTCGATTAACATATCCACGAATGCTTCGGATTTGCCGTTCAAGGGCAACAGTCTCCTTTTTCTCAAAGTAGATCTTGCTCAAAATTTTGTCTGCGCCAATTCTCATCGCAAAATTTGCATAGCTGGTCCTGCTGTAAAGTACTGAATTCTGGAAATTAATGACATGCTCATGGGCACCTGACCGATCACTACTGTATAAGGCTAAGTATGCCCATGCAAAACTGCTGAACGCTTTCCGCTCCTCATATGAAGGCAAAGCGATTTCATTCCAGTTTCGTTCCAAAAACTCCGAGTACCACTTTATTTGATTCGAGATTACGGCACCACTCATACTTGCTGTCATGAAAGTTTGTGAAATAGCATGCCCATCATCCAGATGAAGCCCTCTTTCCTCAAGTTGCCTGAAAACCCGAACAAGTTCTCCGGCGAAGTGGCGATCCTTGTAATTGTTCATGCGGTTGATGCAGTAATTAAGCCGGATTTTCCAATATGCTTTTTGGTAGACATGAGCAACTTCTTTGTCAAAGGAACCAGATGCATCGACGATATTAAAGTATTCTTCCGGAGGGCACCGGTCAATTAACCGAGCTAACCTTCCAAAGCGTTTTATATTTTCATCTTCAGTCCGGTCGATAATCGCTTGTATTTTTTCAAGTATGTCTTCACCAGCTCCCTCCACTTCTCTGAACAGGAGCTTGCGGTTGTAAGTCTCAATTAGAATCCTCATCTGCATGTAATCACTAAATTTACCCATTGCGGCATTCCATGCATTGAGGTCTTCAAAAGCAAGCTGGGCGTTTTTCCTTTCCTTTTCAGACCGGGCCTTATTTAAATAATGTCTCTCAGTTGACTCCCTGATGACCGCATTGGTCATCAGGGTAACTGGAAAAACCAGATACACTCAGTTTATCCGGCAGACCAAAGATGGGAAGCCGGTTTTTCTACCCTAAAAAACTAAACACACTTTGGTAAGCAGGCTGAACTTAGGATACAGCCTGCTTTTTTTCTTTGCCTACTTTAGCGTGCTTTCCAGGACTTCTAACTGCCCGTCAATACCTTTCGGCACCGGCAAGCCCAGGATTTCACAAACCAGAGGATAGACATGCACATTACGGAATGAAGGTATGGTAAGCCCCTGCCGAAATGCCGGGCCCTTGGCGTAAAAAATAGCGTGCATTTCCGGAAACTCCGGGTGGAAGCCATGCTCGCCGCCCTGAGAAAATTTCCCGCTTTTGACCAACTGAATACGGCGGCTGTCGGCCAGGTAGTAGCCATACGCCGGGTAGAGGATAAAATCGCCAAGGCGGGGGTCAGATTTATCGCTGTAGTGTGGGAATTCTGCGATGGGGTAAACCTCCAGCGGTAACCCCTCTGATTTTTCTTTCATGAAGGCTAATGCTTCCTTAGGGTCGGCACTGTCTTCCAGGTAGATATGCGCCAGGGCACCGTTGTTGGCTACCCGGTAGCGGCTGTCTTGCAGCAGCGGATCGATGTTGACGAGTTTTTCAGGGCCGACATCAATCATGCCATGATCTGAGACCATAATGATATTCACGGGTAGCCCCGAGGCTTCCACACCGTCAAACAACTTGCCCAACGCCCAGTCCAGCTTCATCAGTGCAGCGCGGATCGCTTCATCATCGGAAGGACCATGACGGTGGCCGGTGTCATCCATATCAGAGAAGTAAAGGGTGATCATATGCGGGCGCTCCGCTTCCGGCAACTCCAGCCAGTCGAGGACCTGCTGTACCCGGTCTTCATTGGGCACACTACCGTCGTAGGGGTAATAGTAACTCGGCCGCACGCCCTGAATATCGGCTTCCGAGCCCACAAAGAAAAAGCTGGCTGCCTTCATCCCATTTTGCTCCGCATTCACCCAAAGGGGCGTTCCGTTGTACCAGCTGCCATCTTCCACGGCATCCCGGTTGCTGATGCGGTAGAGTTGTGCTCTTTCCGGGTCGTAAAAGGTGTTATCGACCAGGCCGTTGTGCTCCGGCAGCAGCCCGGTGGCAATGGCGTAGTGATTAGGGAAGGTCTTGGAAGGGAAACTCGGGATCATGGAGTACGCCTGCACGCCCCCGGCTATCAGTTTGGTGATATTCGGCGGGCGGAAGCGGGCGGTATAATCCCACCGGTAGCCATCACAGGAAATCAGGATCACGTAGGGATGATCCGCCGGGACGTTGTCCTTTTTCTGGGCGAAAGCCGTTAAGGCAAAATGAGCACTGAAAAACAGGAGAAGAAGTGAACGAAGCATAAGCATATTATTTGGGTGCGAAAATAAGAAAACCACCTGACCGGTTTGGGACATTTTTACTCCGGAGTTACCTGCCCCGGCCCGAAAATCTTATCTTTAAGGATAGACAACCCGACCTCCATGCAGCGCCTGTTCCAACCCGTAGACATTGCTTCCCTCATTCTGCTCCGCATCGTATTTGGCATACTGGGCTTTGCGGATGTATTCGGCACCTGGATTTACTACCATATGATGAAAGGCGCCTTTGATACAGAAGGGTTTCAGTTTAAATACTACGGTTTTGAATGGGTACAGCCACTGCCCGAGCCGTTCATGTCCATCCTGCTGCTGAGCATTTGTGCCTGTGCAATCCTGGTAACGCTGGGCAAGTGGTACCGCATTTCAGCCACCTTTTTTGCCTTTGGGTTTACCTATACCTACTTTCTGGAGAAAGCGCATTACCTCAATCACGGCTACCTCTTTTGCTGGATCAGTTTTCTGATGATTTTCCTGCCCTTGGACAGGCAGCTGTCCCTTGATGTCAAAAAGAATCCGGACCTCAAGTCTGATACAGCTCCTTATTGGTGCCTCTTCATCCCGCAGTTTCTCATGGGCGTAGTGTACTTTTTTGGCGGCATTGCCAAGCTCAACAGCGACTGGCTCCATGCCATCCCCCTCAAGCAGTGGATTGGGTACCGGGCCGGCTACCCGTTAATCGGCCCCTTGCTGGAGCAGGAGTGGATGGCCTACTTCATGGCATACGGGGGACTGTTACTGGACCTGTTCGTGGTCTTTTTCCTGGTTTTCAAAAGAACCCGCCCCTGGGCGTTTGCAGCCGTACTGTTTTTCCATTTTATGAATCTGCTGGTGTTTAGTATCGGCATTTTCCCTTTCCTCTCCGTTACCCTGACCGCTTTGTACTTTGCTCCCGACTTCCCGCGCCGGTTCGTACATTGGCTTGCAGGCCGATGGGATTGGCTCAAAAAGCAACAAAATGCCTGGATATCGAGGATACAAAGCAGTACTGAAAAGATTCCAATGTGGCAGGCCGCACCCCGCAACCGCACCCTTATCCTCAGCGGTCTTGGCGTACTGATGGCCATGCACCTGCTGCTGCCCCTGCGCCACCACCTGTACCCCGGCGATGTGGCCTGGACGGAGGAAGGGCACCGCTATTCGTGGCGAATGATGCTCCGTTCTAAAATTGGTTTTGGAAAGTTCAAGGTTGTCAATCAGGATACCGGAGAAGAAACGATTGTCCGCCCCCGGGACTACCTCTCAGAGCGGCAGGAGCGCAAGCTGTATGGCCACCCGGACATGATCCTGCAGTTTGCCCACTTCCTGGAAAAGGAATTTGAGGCAGAAGGGCAGGAAGTCGCTGTTTATGCCAACATCCGCTGCAAGCTTAACTACCGCGACTATCACGATTACATCGACCCGGAGCGGGACCTCACGCAGGTGGAATGGTCCTTTTGGGCACCATCGGATTGGATTTTGCCGGAATAAGGCTATCTTTTTGACCAAAACGATGAACCGCAGATCCTTTTCCCGGAAAGCCCTGGCCCTTCCCCTGCTTGCGGGCAGTCCCCATTTTACGGCCCCGCGCACCAAGCGCATATTCCCCAAACGCCTGCGCCCGGGCGATACCATCGGGTTCATTACCCCCGGCAGCTACATTAGTGACGAATCGCTGGACAAGGCGGTTTCCAATATGCTTCAGCTTGGGCTGAAAGTAAAAATGGGCAAAAACATCCGCGCGAAGCACGGCTTTGTAGCCGGCACCGATCAGCAACGCCTGGATGACCTGCATATGATGTTCTCCGACCGCTCCGTTGATGCCGTATGGTGTGCCCGTGGCGGCTATGGCTGTACCCGCCTGCTGCCCAAGATTGACTACGGGCTCATCCGCAAA
>CAZNHN010000275.1:1674-7920 GCA_964572415.1 uncultured Phaeodactylibacter sp. | reverse complement strand
TAACTTGAAGCTCCCATAACCAGAAGGCTCTATTGTCACACCAAGCTGCAGTGCCTACGCCCCGCTGCCAAAACCCCTTCGGGCACTTGACATCCGGAAGCCGGCCGGCCCCACGGCCATAAGGTGCCGGTTTGGCGCAAAAGGCTCCATCGTCACGGAAGCCACTCGGGCAGTCCTGCCAGCATACGGGCCCCACACCATGGTAGCCTGTATTGCACTTCGGGTAACAAAGCCCGGCCGGCCCACCAGTTTTATCCTTTTCCAGAGAGCTATTCGCACAGTCGCTGGGAATTTCTCCCACCCCTCTAGGGTAGCTGCGCCGATAGCAGTACGGCAGACGTTCTTTCTCTACCTCGTACTTTATCCATTTCATGACCGCCGTAATGTCCTGCGGGTGCATATCCGGCACATATTCATAGATGGTGTCGCCGGAAACTTCATAGGTCACCTCTGGGACAACGGCAGGCTCAGCCGTCGGCTTAGTCCCTGGATTGACGGTTGCCTCCGTTTCTTGCTCAGTGGGCACTGGAACCCTAACTGGTGTTTCCGCCCGCTGGTCTTTAAGCGTACCGCAACTGGAAACAATAAGTGCTAACAAGACGATGATTAAATTTTCTCGTAGTCGCATGTTGATGTTTTTCGTTAATTTGATAAAGGTTTAGTACAGCTGCAAAGATGGCATAGCCACTCGCACCCGTTTCTCAAAAAGCTGGACAGGATTCGCAAAAGGCAAAAAGGAAGCAAAATCGCCAATCCAGCAGTATGGGGAGGAATCTGATCATTCCATTTTACTAATGGCTTTTACATAGCGGAGCGACTGCCCGCTCAGGCGCACGAAATACAAGCCCGCTGGCTGGGTGCTTAAATCCAACGCTACCGGCTGCCCCTCAGCGAAGACCTCCCGCCGGAGCACAGATCTTCCCTGTACATCCAGCACCTCCAGATCGTAGGTGCTGCCCACCGGAAAGATATCTTTAGTCTCTACGTAGAACCAGTCCAAAGAGGGGTTAGGATAGACCGTAACGGTCTCAGTAATGCCCACTTCCGCACTGGTGCTTGTGCTCAGGTCACTCCAGGCCATCACCTCATCAAAATACCAGTATTCGGTATCGCTGGTGTAGCTGGGGCCATAGTGATTATGCGTGAACCTGAGCCGTTCATAGACGCCGCTGGACCTCCCGCTGAAATCAAAAACCAGTTGAACCCAGGTGTTGACATCCTCAGGACCATACTCCACAAATATTCTGTATCTATCCACACCCGGGGGCAAGTCGACATCGTCCAACATGAAACTGACCGCCCCGGTATCGCTGCAAAATACTTTTCGAGTCATCACAGGATAGAGGTCCAGCGGGATTTCCGGCACGTCAGCTTCTACCCCCGCCCAGCGCGGAGCGATAGCTGGCTTATACACCAGGCCAACGCTGTCGCTCATGTTGATTCCGGAAGGAGAAGGATTGGGAACCTCCTCAAATACAGCATCATTATGCGGAACGAATTCCAAATCCCGGGTATCAAAGTCTACATATAGATACGATTCCGTTATATCAACCGGAAGTTCATAGGTCTTGGTGCCACAGGAGGTCGCAACCGCTACGCTGATGAGGCCGGAACTCGTCCCGAAGTCAACCTGTATAGAGGGAGTGCCTTGCCCGGAGAGGATGCTCGCATCAGCGGGGATCGACCAGGTAAAGGTATCGCCTGCATCCTCCTCAATAGAATACGTCTGGTTGTTCGTATTGGGGGGCACGTACGATTGGCCGCTCATGGGATAGGTCCGCAGCGCTACGGTCAGGGTGTCGCTGAAGGTCTCGCCACAGGTGCTGTTGAAAGCGACGACCACTTCTCCCGGATCGCAGCCCCAGTCCACCACAATCTCGTTACCCTCTTGTCCGGAGACAATGCTGGCACTCGCTGGTACTTCCCAGGTAAAGGCGCCAGCACTTGCTTGCGGAAAGGCGTATGTAATACCCATTTGATTCTCAGTGACAGTTTCCGGACCCGATAGAGTAGGCGTCACAAAGTCGGGCACGGTGTAAACCAGGTTCGCGCTGTCACAAGGAGTTTGTAACTCGAGGGAAACATCGCCGGGAGTACAGCCCCAGTCCACGGTGATTGCATGAGTGCCCTGCCCAGAGGTAATGGTTGCATCCGCAGGTACTATCCAGTTATAATTAGCGCCGGCAATGTCAGGGGCCTGATAGGAGAGCCCTGCCGCCTCTACTGTGGGTTGCTGGCCCTGGAGCCTGATTCTTTCCGGCCGGTTATACACCCGCACGTAATCCACCTCCAGGGCCTGCGGCAACACGGCAGGATCCACATCTCCCGGCCAGTCTCCGCCAAGGGCCAGGTTGAGGATGAGGTAAAAATCTTCCTGAAAAGTTGCCCAGGGACCAATATCATCGGGTGTGAGCTGATGGTATTGGATGCCATCTATGAACCAGGTGATGGAATCAGGCTCCCATTCCATGGCGTAAACGTGGAAATTGTCGGCCAGTATCTGGCCCGTGGGCAGGTTATAATATCCGGGCTTAGTGTCGTACGGCATACCGGTATGAACGTTGCCCACAAGCTGACCCGGATTGCTTCCGATCATCTCCATGATATCCATTTCCCCACTTCTGGGCCAGATGCCATAGACCGATTCGGTCGGGAGCATCCAGAAGGCGGGCCAAACCCCCTGCCCCTGCGGAAGCCTCATCCGGGCCTCAAAGCGGCCGTAGCGGAAGTCAGCTTTTCCCTGGCTTATGATCTTGGCGGAAGTAAAGTCACTAAAAGCAATGCTATCCTCCCGCCCGGTAATGACCAGCAAGCCATTTTCTACCTTGATGTTTTCGGGCGCGTCAGTATAGAACTGCCACTCATTGTTTCCCCAGCCACATAAATCCGGACAACCGTCTCCGAGGTCGTAGCTCCAATTATTGGTGTCCAGGGCCGTGCCGTCAAATTCGTCGGCCCAGATGAGTTCCATGCAGGGCTGCGCCTGTATCTGCGCGGGGATGCTGGTCAATAAACAGCTGAATAGTAAAAACCTAATTATTCGGTCCATGCGGTTCATAGCTCAGTTGTTGTTTGGAAGATAGAAAAGAAAGATGGTGTGATTTGAGTAGTAAAATGCTTTGCTGCAATATCGGCCGTGCAGTGAAAGCACTCCTTCACTTATTCCCCATAGGACAGGAAATCTTAGCACCTATTTTGCACAGGCCATCTTAAAAACCAAGTAAATAATTGATAAACAACTACTTGCGTATATCACTAGGGGGATAACCAAATTCCTCTGAAAAAACCCGGCTGAAGTAGTTAGGGTCACTGAAACCTACGTTGTAGGCCACTTCTGAAACGTTGAGATCGCTGTTCTCCAAAAGTGTAGCCGCCCGTTGCAGGCGAATGAGCCGGATAAATTGGCTAGGGGTCTTTCCCATCAACGCCTTGAGTTTCCGGTTAACCTGGGTGTTGCTGAGGTTGGCAGCCCGGCAGAGGTCGTTAACCCCTAGTTGGGAATCGTCAATGCGCTCCTGGACGGTATGGATAAGCTTTTGCAAGAAGGCCTCATCCGGATTGGGGGCTTGTTGTTGAGCAATATTCTGGATGAGATGCTTGTCGCCGGAATAGCGGTCTTTCAGGGCTTGCCGAAGCTCGCGCAGTTTTTCCAGCCGGATGAAGAGTTCTTCCTTTTCAAAGGGCTTCGTCAGATAGGCGTCCGCCCCGCCCCGAAGGCCCGCGAGCCGATCCTCTTTACTTGAACGGGCAGTCAGCAGAATAATCGGGATATGGCTGGTCCGTTCGTCCTGCTTCAGCTGCTCGCAGACTTCGTAACCATCTTTTTCCGGCATCATAACGTCGCTGATCACAATATCCGGGACCAATTCCTGTACCCGCTCTATGCCGGTCTGTCCATTGCGCTCAATATGAATATGGTACTGGCTCTGCAGCAGGCCCGAGATGTAGGTGGCCACGTCTGCGTTGTCTTCGATGAGGACGAGGATGGGCCGGTCCCCTTCCTTTTCGCTTGCCAGCGAAGGCGGTGAAGGATGGAGTGTCCCTACAGGCACCGTAGGATCGACCTTTTCGGGCGCATAGGGCATCAGGGGAGCCTGATGGCTAATAGGCAAGCAAACCGTAAAAATAGTCCCCTTACCGGCTTGGCTAACCACAGCAATCTCTCCGTTCATTAACCCAACCAGATCCTGGGTGAGAGACAAGCCAATGCCTGTACCCTCTCCCTTTCGTGTGGAGGAGGTATCTACCTGGTAGAAGCGGTCAAAGATATGAGCCAAATGGGCTTCGGCTATCCCAATACCGGTATCCTGCACCTTGAGTTGGAGCGAATCCTGGCCTTTGACCGTTCGCCGGGCCGCGTGAAGCACTACCTTTCCTTCTTTTGGTGTGAACTTCAGTGCGTTGGAAAGCAGGTTGTACACGATATGCTGGATTTTAGCTTCGTCATAGTCCATCACTAATTCCTCAACTTCGGGATAAAACAGCAGACGAATCTCTTTTTCCTCAGCCATGGAGAAGAAGGATTCCGTCAGATACTGAAGGAAAGGGATGATGTCACCCTGCAACAGGTCCAGCTGTAGCTTGCCCGACTCTAGCTTGGAGAGGTCCAGCATCTGATTGATCAGGCGGAGGAGGTTTTGGCTATTACGGCGGATCAGTTCGCGCTGCTGGCCATGCCCCCGGATCTGCTCGGCCATCCCAAGGATTACCGTCAGCGGGGTGCGAAACTCATGGGTGATGTTCGCGTAGAGCCGCGCCTTGGCTTCGTCCAGTTCCTGAAGCTGCAACGTCTGAGCCTCGGCAGCCTCAGCCCGCAGGTTGACCTCACGCAAATGGGCTCGGGCGCGTTCCGCACGGATCAGGCGGCGGCGCTGCAACCGATCGGTCGCAAAAAGGGCACCCACGATCAACACTCCATAGGCGATGAAGGCCCAAGGCGTTCGCCACCAGGGTGCAAGGATAACAACCTCCAGTCGGGCAGCTTCAGCACTCCAAACCCCATCCGGATTAGCGGCCTGCACCTGGAAGGTGTACTGTCCGGGCGGCAGGTTGGGATAAATGGCGGTGCGTTGTGTCCCCACCGCGCGCCACTCTGTCTCATAGGGCGTAAGTTTATACCGGAAGCTATTGTCTGCCGGGCGCTCAAAGTGCAGCCCGGCAAATTCAAACGTAAGATCATTCTCATCGTGAGAAAAGACAGCCTCCCTGCCTTTGAGCTGGTATTGATTAGCATTGGCACCCGGACGCGCCTCAAACATCTGATCAAATATCTCTAAACTATGGATAACGGGCCGGGGCGCCACAGCGTCAACAAAAATCTGGCTGGGATCAATCTGAAGAATGCCCCCATTCCCTCCAAATAAAAGTTTGCCATCGGGCAAAGCAAGCGTAGCCTGTGGATAGAACGTGTAGATGGGCGGTGCCTGATTAGGCTTAAACGCCCGGATAACAGTGTTCCCTTTCTCCATCCAGGCAATGCCCTGGTTGGTGGCGATCCATAGCCGGCCCGTTTGATCCGTGATCAGGCTGCGGATAAGCCCCCCCGGCAATCCATCTTCCCTGGTGAACACCGTATAGTCTTGAGTGACAGGATTAAACTTTATCAACCCCAGACTATTGGAGCCCAGCCATAGCTCTTCGGGCCCAAAGTTCAGAATGGTCTCAATATTATGGCCGGTTAGCACCGCTTCTACCTTACGGGATTGAACATCGAGCCGGAATAATCCGCTGGGCGTCCCCAGCCAGACCCTATTCTCCTGGTCAGGTACAATGTCCAGTACCTCCTGAAAGGGCGCGGACAATTTCCGGGGAGGGTTTGTGGTGAGGTCTGATTGCGCATCCCAGTAAAAAAGCCCTTTTGGGGTGCCTACCCAAATCGTACCCGCCTCATCCTCATGGATAACATTAACCGGAAAACTAAGCTGGGGGTCAGGCCTGGCGAGGATAAGAGAACGCTCCTTCTCAAGGTCTACCTGAACAAGACCGCGTTCATTGGTACCCACCCAGAGCTCACCAGGGCCTGGCTTATGCAGCGAGAGCCCCATTGAGGACAGCCCACCCTTGTCCGGTAATTTCTGCCCGAGTTCAAACAGTTGGCGCTCCCCCTTAGCACTGTTGAGACGCTCCAGCCCGGCCCAGGTGCCCGCCCAGATTTGGCCCTGTTCATCCAGCAAGAGCGCCTCTACATGCAGATCATGCAATTTAGGCTGCCCGTTATCACCATGCCCGATAACCTCGAAGGCCTCA
>CAZNHN010000275.1:0-1664 GCA_964572415.1 uncultured Phaeodactylibacter sp. | reverse complement strand
GGTGCTTACCCAAAGCCCCTTTTGGGTATCCTCAAAAATAGACCAAACCGCCAGATCGGTGAGCCCGCTATTTACTGCTGCCCCCTGGTTAAAGTGAGTTATGGCACCGGTCTTGAGGTTATAGCAATCCAGCCCACCCAGAAAATTTCCGATCCAAAGGTTCCCATGGGTATCTTCATGAAGAAAGCGCACCCCGCCGGGATCCGAGCCACTCCCTCCATTACGCTGCGACGGTGTAAAAAGGCGATGCCCGTTCGGATGATCCGCTGCCGGATAAAAACGATCTGTTTCCCGGTCCAGAAACTGTACGCCCCCTCCCCAGGTAGCTACCCAAAATACGCCTTCCTGATCTTCATACAAGCTGATGATCTCATTGTGCGCCAGGCTATATGGATCATCCGGTTCGTGCAAATACCGGATAAAGCCATCATTATCCGGGTCATAGCGGTTCAGCCCGCCGTAATTGAGCTCCCAGTCAAAGGGAGAGCCCATGCCAATCCAGAGGTTGCCAGATTTATCAAGATAAAGCTGGCTGGGATTGTTGGAAGCCAGGCTGTAAGGGTCCTTCGCCCGGGGAAGATACCTTACAAAAGCATCTGTTTCAGGGTCATAGCGGCTCAAACCACCCAGCCCCATGCCCATCGCCACCCATAGCCGCCCCTGAGCATCCTCCTGAAGATCTATCACCATAAGCCCTGATAGGCTAGTCGTGTCTTCAGGGTCATGATGATACTGATGAAAGGAATCTGTTCGGGGATCGTAGCGGTTTAGGCCATTCCAGGTGCCAACCCATAGGGTACCGGCGCGATCTACATAAATTTTTTCTACGGTATTATCAGACAGGGAGCGGCTGTCTTCCGGATCATGCTGGTAAAGGCGCAGGGTGTAGCCATCGTAACGATGGAGCCCCTCCTGAGTACCAATCCAGATATACCCCGTGGTATCCTGGGCAACAGAAATGACTTTATCAGCCGCCAGGCCATTTGCCGGCGTAAAGTGCTCTATGGAAACCCGGGCTTTCGTTCCTGATGAGTAAGGTACCTGAGCCCATGCTTGCTTTTGAACAAACAACAAAACGAGTGCTACCCAAAGCTTGATGGATAAACAGGGGTTTCTCGTTTTGAATGATGTGGAATCCATAAAGGTGTTTTAACTCCAATCCACATCAAAGATACAAAGTCCTTTAGCCCTATTTTTACTTAAATTAGAAAGGTTGGTTTACCGAAAGTCTTATTATCTGGACAAGAAGCTTTAATACCCATTCTGACCTGCATCACAGGAAGCAAAGGCAGATGAACACCGCCTACTCCTCATCCTCCACCCTCAACGACAGCACACCCGCCAAAATCATACTAACCCCACCCACAATCAGGGCATAAATCGCCAGCCCATCAAAGAAGAAGCCCACGATAAAGCCGAGGATGGTCGCCGCCACAATCTGCGGAATGACAATGAAGAAATTGAAAACCCCCATGTAGTAGCCCATCTTATCGGCAGGCAGGGCACCGGCCAGCATGGCATAGGGCATCGACAAAATGCTCGCCCAGGCAATACCAATACCGATCATAGGCAGCAGGAGCAGGTCCGGATTGCCCAGAAAGTAGATGGAAATGAGGCTGAGCCCGCCAATCACCAGGCAGACCATATGCGTGAAGCGCCGGCTG
>CAZNHN010000274.1:2861-8018 GCA_964572415.1 uncultured Phaeodactylibacter sp. | reverse complement strand
GCCCCGCCAGACCCTCCTTAACGTTTCATTAG
The DNA here is from genome assembly GCA_964572415.1 of uncultured Phaeodactylibacter sp. Lineage (GTDB taxonomy): Bacteria > Bacteroidota > Bacteroidia > Chitinophagales > Saprospiraceae > Phaeodactylibacter. The sequence continues at coordinate 7,986 of CAZNHN010000274.1, read as the reverse complement.
GAAGGCAGACTAAGCAATTGTCGCAAATACGCGTTAACTTAGGACAAATATTTTCCAAGTTATGCGTGGATACTCCGGATTACTGGCAGCTTTGGTGCTGGGGCTTATGGTTAGCTGTTCGCAGCCTGAACCTGAGGCAGCGGCAGCTGGTCAGGCCGGGTCTCTGCCCATACACGAGGCGCCGGTTGCACCAAGCGACTACCGGGTCCAGTGGGGGGCTTTGAGCATCCCGCTGTCCAAATTCGCTAATCCCGAAGTTTATAAGGGAGAGGCGGCACTTCCTTTGGATGAATTTAAATCCCTCATAAGGCAACCCCTGCAGGTGTTTCGGGAAGCCCGGTCGCTGCCCTTTGAAGTGGTACAGCTTCACCGGGAGCCTTATCAGCGGTTTGGGCCCTTCTGGTTTTCCTATCCTGCTTATACGCCTCAACAGGGATTCGATGCATCGGTGGTGTCTGCTTATCAAAATGGCATTCGCCCGGGAGATATTATCAGCCTGCGGATTGATGTTGCAGACAGTATCCGGATCCAATCCCTGCGCATCCGGGTCATTGACCCCATGCTGCCCTATAGCCCTGCCGTAAAGGTCCCACACCCCCGGCATACTCAGGAGGCTTTTGGGTTTCAGGTGATACAGGAAAGCGGGCAACGCCCCATCCTCCGTATTGATACTGCTGCAACGGAGACCCGCCACATCTTCGAACTCTACCAGCAAAATGCCCTCTACAAAATCATCCATGTACCGGGTTTCCGGACCTACAACCGCCTGCTGGCCGACCGCGATCAGCTTTTCTCTACACAGGAAATCCGCCGGACGACCACCCTTACGGACCCGCTGGACTGGAAAGCGCTGCCCGATTACATGGCCTACCGGGGGCCGGAGGTGGAACTGCGCTGGGGACCACTGAGCGCCAATCCGATGAGCACGAATTATCATCTTTGGCAAATTGAAGGACAGTTGGCAGAGCCTGTTCGACTGTTTGTAGGGCCTGAAGAACTGCCGATTCACAGTTTTCAGCTGATCATTGCAGGCACCTCGCAACAACCGGAGATGTGGGTCGCCAACAGCCTGCAGCAGCCTGAGCTGGCTAAGCGGCTCTGGCAGTTACAGCCGGCCCAGACCATCTATTTCAACCGAATGATCGTAGAGCCTGAACCCGGTTGCCTGCAACTTTTCCCGCAGGCTTTTGCCTTCAACATTGAGTCTGCCCGCCCTTTCCGGCTCACATTAAGAGAAACGGGTGCCGCTCAACCCTTCTTTGTTTCCGGCCAGGATACAACCGAATCTCCGGTTCGATTGTCTGTTATGGGAATGCGGCTTTCAGAAGTCCTACCGAAACTGCTGGAAGTGGATACCAATCAAGTGCACTGGAGTGGCCTGTATCAGGACCCCCGGCTCGATATCACCTTTGCTTCAAGCCGGTACTCCCTTTCTGACGGAAGAGCAATGATACTGGAGCAGCTGGAAGAGGAATACCGGTTGGAAATCGACTGGCGGCCAACGCCACCGCAGTATGACCTGCAACTCAAAGACAGCCTGCTACTTCAGGAGCACCTGACTATGGAAGACCCCGGGCGCATCATCTGGGACCAGCAGGAACGAACGGCACTGGTCCTGCGGGCACCGCTTTCGGAAGTCCTGCAGCTCATGCAGCGCGAGTTGGGCGTACCGGTGCACAACAACCTGCCGGTTTCGGAAAGAGCCCTTTTACGGGGGCATCTGGATTTTAGCAGCATAGCGGCTGCCCGGTCCTCGCTGGCGCAATTTGGGTTGTCTTTGCAACGTTCGAAAGCCTGTTCTCAGGTCGTCATCCGACAAAGGCCATTGCAATAGGGCTTTCAGGGCGGGCTTGCGGTCATTTTTTTATAGTTTTGCGGACTAAAATTTGAATGCTATGTCGGTAGTGGTGCAAAACCTGACCAAAATATACGGGGAGCAAAAAGCGGTCAACAATATTTCCTTCGAGGCGAAGCCCGGGCAGGTGCTTGGTTTTCTGGGCCCCAACGGTGCCGGAAAGACCACCACGATGAAAGTGCTGACCTGCTATATCCCCCAAAGCAGCGGTCAGGCAACCGTCTGCGGGTACGATGTGCAGGAAGCGCCCATGGAGGTCCGCCAAAACATCGGCTACCTGCCGGAGCACAATCCGCTTTATCTCGACATGTACGTGAGGGAGTACCTCCGGTTTATTGCCGGGCTCCACAAGATCAACAAGCCCGGTCAGCGCATCAGCGAGATGATAGAAATGACGGGGCTGGAGCGGGAGCAGCGCAAGCCGATTGGTGCACTTTCCAAAGGCTACCGGCAGCGGGTGGGCCTGGCGCAGGCACTGCTGCATGACCCGCAGGTGCTGATTTCTCCACCCACATCATGCAGGAGGTAAAAGCCATCTGTGACCGGGTGGTCATCATCAACCGGGGGAATCTCGTAGCAGATGACACCATCGACCACCTGCAGTCCGTCACTACCGGAGAGTCGGTGATTACGGTGGAGTTCCAAAGCAAAATCCCGCAGCAACAGCTCAAAAAGATCCACGGCGTGAAAGAAGTCCGCCACCTCAATGGCTATCGTTACCAAATCCTGGCGGATGCCGAAAAGGATCTGAGGGCATCGGTCTTTGATTTTGCGGTAGACCAGAAAGTAAAGCTGCTGGAAATGCGCAAAGAAGTATTTGAGATGGACGAGGTATTCCAGCGCCTCACAAAGTAACCCCTATGCCTGTACTACAACGACTCCTTATTGGTTTGCTGCTTGCACTTCCTGTCTGGGCAGGCGCACAGGCAGACTCCGCCCAGCTCAAGGCGGCTTTCCGTTTTCAGGATGGGGTTTATCAATCCATCGAAGCCCTGCGAAGCAATCAGCCGGACTACCGGTGGGAAGACGTTAGTGCCAAACTCGCCGCCAATGCTGAATCCTACCGGGCGCAAGCTGAATACATCCGCCAAAAAGGAGGTCAGGAAATCCCGGGCAAAGAGATTTGGGGTATCGTGCTGGACGGACTGCCTTACATTCTCCTGCCAGAAGCAGTCATCGGAGATAGTACGGTGCTCCACTTTGCCGGCCTTCGGGTACGTGGCCGCATTTGCTACTATGAATTCGAAAGAGAAGTCGAACGCCTGGTGGAGATCAAAGCCTACAACCCACTGACCGGGCGCCCATTCCGGCGGGGTAATATTTCCAAGCGGGAAATCATCAATGAGGCGCGCATCCTGCACCTGCTTACCGGACAGCACGGGCCTCTCGAACGGTCAAACCTGATTAGTATGATCGGGGATGACGCTAAAATGTACCGGACCGTGGAAGAGCTGCCGGAAACTGCCAGTACTGATATGTTGTACAGATGTGTACTGATTTATGACGACCGCAATCCGGTTTATATCCCCGTACCGAAAGAAGAAGCAAAAAAATCCAAAAAGTAAGCCTACATGCAAAGCATATTCCTGAAGGAAGTCAACGCATTTTTCAGTTCCCTGATCGGCTATATTGTCGTTGGGGTTTTTCTGGTCATTACCGGGCTCATATTGTTTGTCTTCCCAGACACGAGCCTGCTAAATGTGAACTACGCAAGTCTGGCCCCTCTTTTTGAAATTGGCCCGATGGTGTTTCTCTTCCTGATCCCCGCCGTGACGATGCGGTCCTTTGCAGAAGAATACCAAAGCGGCACTATTGAGCTGCTGGCGACCCGGCCCATTACCAGTCTGCAGATTATCCTGGGCAAGTACCTGGCCTGTATTATGCTGGTGCTTTTTGCCCTCATCCCCACCCTGCTGTACTACTACACCGTATACCAGCTGGGGTCTCCGGTTGGGAATATTGACGGGGGGGCTGTGCTGGGCTCCTACATCGGGCTGTTTTTCCTGGCAGCTGCATATGTGGCTATCGGGCTATTTGCTTCTTCCTTGTCCAACAACCAAATTGTCGCCTTTCTGCTGGCGACCTTCCTGGCTTTTTTCCTGTACTACGGCTTTGATTTTCTGAGCCGGCTGCCGGGCCTGGTGGGTAAAGTAGACGATGTGGTGCAAATGTTTGGTATTGACTACCACTACCGTTCCATCAGCCGCGGATTGATAGACAGCCGGGACATCATTTACTTCCTTTCAGTCATTGCCTTGTTTTTGGGGCTTACCCTGTTTTCTATGGAACGGCGAAAGTGGTAACTCAATTAAATGCAGCGTTCAACCCTGCTAAAGCAACCCTCGTACAGTTCTGATTGTATCATTGACTTAAGATCGTAACCTTTGCGCTTCAATGGCTAAGCAACAACAAAAGACACAATTCACCCTTCAGCTCCTGCTGTTCCTCGGCATCCTGCTGTTCCTCAACATCCTGGCTAATGCCCGGATAGGCGGAAAGCCTTTGTATGGCTTCCTGGACATGACCGAGGAAAAACGGTTTACCCTTACTGACCCTACCCGGGAACTGTTGGAAGACCTGGACGACGTGGTCTACATCCGGGTACTGCTGGAGGGGGAATTCCCAGCCGGATTTAAGCGTTTGCGCAATGCTACGCAGGATATTCTGGACGACTTCCGGGGCGTCTCCGGCTATGTGGAGTATGAGTTTGAAAATCCCAACCGGGGCACCACAGAGGAAATCAATCAGCGGCGGCAGAATCTCCGGGATCAAGGCATTACCCCTACCCAACTGACCGTAAAGGGGGTGGAGGGCACCGAACGTAAGATGATTTACCCCTATGCCATTGTTTTTTACAAGAACCGGGAAATAGCCGTTAATCTGCTGGAGAATGATGTGCCTGGTATGCCGCAGGAGCGCACGCTGAATAATTCCGTGGGCCTGCTCGAGTACAAGCTGGCTAATGCTGTACAGCGGCTTATAAGCACCGTACAGCCTAATGTGCTTTTCACCACCGGCCATGGCGAACTGGAACGCATCGAAACGGCCGATCTGCAGAAGACTCTGGATGGATACTATGAATTCGGGCGTATCAATCTCGACAGCGTCGTGCACATCGGTGAGGAAGTCGAGGTCATGGTGCTGGACGTCGATCCGGAGCGCCGCCGCATCTCGATGGGCATGAAGCAGGTCAAGCCGAATCCGTGGGAAGCCTTCGCCGCGCTGCACAACAAGGGCGACAAGGTCTCCGGCACGATCAAGTCGATCACC
>CAZNHN010000274.1:0-2851 GCA_964572415.1 uncultured Phaeodactylibacter sp. | reverse complement strand
TAACCGCAGAAGGATACGACCCCAGCGTCGAAGTGCTGGCCACGGCGTTTCCCTCGGTGATCTCCGACATGGCCGCCCACGTGGAATGGACCGAGGCGATGGGCGACGCGATGCTCGCGCAAAGCGATGACGTGATGCAGGGCGGCAAGGTCCTGTGGCTACTAGACAAAGTGCGGGTAGACCTGGACAGCCTGCAGGGCCGGGCACAGTACTATCCCAACGAATACGACCTCAACCTGGACGACCTGCTGTTCCGCTACGGTATACGCATTCAGCCCAATCTGGTTTTGGACCTGCAATGCTCCAGTATTCCTCTGGTGGTGGGCATGCAGGGCAATGCTCCGCAGTTTGACAACTTCCGGTATCCTTACCACCCGGTAGTCGCGCCTAAAGCCGCCCACCCCATCGTCAATAATCTTGGGCTGGTTAACTTCAAATACCCCAGTACTGTCGACCTGGATGTGACCACCAAGACCGAAGTGGAAAAGATCCCGCTGCTGCAGTCTTCTGACAATACCCGGGTGCAGTACATCCCGGTGGAGATGAACTTTGAATTCCTGCGTTATGACCTCGACCCAGATAAGTTTAACGCCGAGCCGCAAACGCTGGGGCTGCTACTGGAAGGCACTTTCCCTTCTTTGTACGAAAACCGGGTAACCGAGAGTATGTTACAGGGTATGCGTGACCTGGGGCTGGAGTTCCGTAACCAGAGCGAGCCGACCAAGATGGTGGTGATCTCAGATGGAGATATAGCGCGGAATAAGGTAGGAAGGGACCGTAAACAATTCAGCCCGCTGGGCTTTAATGAATTCGACAAATATCTTTTTGCCAACAAGGATTTACTGGTCAATACGCTGGAGTACCTGATTAATGAACAAGGGGTCATTCAGGCCCGGGGCAAGGAAGTAAAACTAAGACTGTTGAACACCGTTGAGGCACAGGAGCGCAAGAGTTTTTGGCAGTTTTTGAATATTGGAGTGCCGCTGCTGTTTCTGGCGCTTTTTGGATTTACATATCATTTAATAAGACGGCGCAGATTTGCTGCCTGAACAATAAACCGGTTTAAAACGCAAAGATGAAACGAACCTTAATTTTGCTAATTCTTTTCCTGCTGTTAGGCGGAGGGACTTTTTGGTATCTGTCGACCAATGACGAACGCAATAAAATGACACTGGCGGGCTCCGACCGCGACTTTGCCCTGGAGGATATGAGCCAACTGCATAAAATCTTTATTGCTGACCGGCAAGGCAGGCGTACGACTTTGGTGCGCAATGAAACAGGCGGCTGGAATCTTGAAGGGGCGGGGCTTGCCAATCCGCATGTTATGGAGCCTTTGCTTAAAGCCATCAAAAACCTTCGCATCAAGTACAAGCCCTCGGATAATGCAGTGAAAAACATGGTTCAAGTGTTGGCTACAGAAGGGAAAAAAGTAGAACTCTATGATAAGTCAGGCAACCTGCTGAAAGCATACTACATCGGCGGAGCTACAGCCGACGAGCGTGGCACCTACGTCATTATGGATGGCGCGGAACAACCTTATGTTGCTGAAATACCGGGCTTCTCAGGCAACCTGAGTGTCCGTTTTGACCGGCACGGCGACGAATGGCGGGACAAGACTTTGTTTTCAGAAAAAGTTGAAGCGATCAAGTATCTTTCGGTAGAGTACCCTAAGCAAAAAAACCAGTCTTTCATTCTGGAAGCAAAGGGCAGCGACTACATGATTAAGCCATTCTACGATATCACACCCGAGATTCAGCGGCCGTTCAAGGAAGGCAGTGTGGAAGCCTACCTGGTCAACTACGAAAACCTGGGCGCAGAGGCTTTTCGCAATGAGTACTCCAGCCGCGACTCTATACTACAGACCATTCCTTTTTGCAGCATCACTCTGGTCAACACCGATGAGGATACGACCCGTGCCGTATTTTACCCCATTATCAAGGAAAAAGTAACCACACAGGACCTAAAGACAGGAGATTATGTCACGTCAGGCGGCTATCTGGACCGTTACTTTGTACTGCGCAACCGGCAGGACTTTATGCTGGCACAGCAACTCGTGATGGAGAAGATATTCTGGGGCTATGGTTCCTTTTATCAGGATACCAACCTGTTAAACTGATGGCTTGGGGGTTATTTTAAGCCTGCTAAAGCTTAGTTTTACTTCATTACTGATCATAAACCGAGTCGGAACATGAACCATCAAACGCCATTTCGTGCCGGGCAAACGGGTAGAAATGCCCTCATTGCCGCCCTCTTGCTGCTCATTGGGCTGGGCGCTGCCCCCTCTGAGCGATGGGGTTTCTGGGGCCACCGCCGCCTCAACCGGATGGCCGTCTTCACGCTGCCGCCGGAGATGATCGTGTTCTACAAGAAAAATCTGGAGTACGTAACCGAGCATGCCGTAGACCCGGACAAGCGCCGCTACGCCACCCGCCACGAAGCCGTCCGCCACTACATTGATATCGATCACTGGGGCACCTACCCCTTCCCGGAGGTACCAAGAGACTGGACGGAAGCCCTGATGAAATTTACGGAAGTGGGCGTTGTGGACTCCGATGGGGATACGACCCTGCTTCACCGGGATACTTTGGGCCGTCAGGTACTTATCAGCCTGGATACAGATGGCGGGACGATAAAAGTGCCGTATCAATCGGACTACAAGACTTACTTCATTCAGGAAATCATGCCGCAGTACTATGAAGACGAATGGAAGCTGAGCTGCGATACCCTGGCGATGCTTTTTGGGCTGAGCCCGGGCGCGATTGATTGCGAAAAAGCCTATGCGGTGGACCACTTCTCGGAGTATGGTATTGTGCCTTACCATTTGCCCGCTATGCAGCGCCGCCTTACTGCG
>CAZNHN010000273.1:6198-8050 GCA_964572415.1 uncultured Phaeodactylibacter sp. | reverse complement strand
ACAAGGTGCAGCACCGCCCCCGCTTTGACCAGCCCCCGGTGCGGATACCCTTTGTGGAAATAGTTGCGCATCTGCCGGGCCGCGATCATAGCCAGCAAAGGCTGCAGCGCCAGGCTGTGCCCCAGCAAGGCGAAAATCAATGCCCCCATGTAAAGCACCGCTTGCTCATCCCGTTTGCCCAACCGTTGGCTATGCTCCACGATGCCGCCCAGCACAAGCCCCAGAAAAGGGAGTATGCCTACGGCATTCACCCAAAGGAATCTTCCTGTGCGGAAACCTATATAAAAGGTGTCTCCCGCAGTATCCAGCCATTGCAAGGCATAAAGCCCGCCTGCCGTCAGCAGGCCCATTGCCCAGGGATTGAGGCGCAGGAGCCGACGCCCATCCGCATGCACAAAATAAAGGAAGGCTCCTGTACCCAGCAGGAAGATCAGCGACTGCAAAGGCTGTACCCATATGGCCAGTGCAGCAAGGGCATAAAAACTCAACTGCCAGCTCAGCTTCGGCTGCTTTAGATAACGGATCATAGCCGCATACGCCAGCCACTGCAACATCATCGCCCAGATATCACCGGAAGCGACTTTCGCCAGGTTTGCCATCAGCAGGGAAGAGGCAGCCAGCGCCAGCGTATTCAGTACAATCTCTGTACCCACCAGGCGGCGGGCAAAGATGTAGTATGCCGTCAGTCCAAGTACAACTGCTATCGCTCCGGAGAACCGAAGGAAGAACGGATCGAGGGTACTGCCCATTAGCAGTGCGGCCAGCTGTTCATGGAAGGTAGGCCCCGCCACATCGTGTTGAATCTGCCAGGCCAGCATGGCTTCCACGCCATCCCAAATGGTGGTCATCCCATTGCCAACCAGCAGGTTGACGACCAGCAAAAGTAAAGCGATAGCGTACAAATAAGAAGTCTTGGCTGTCATGTAGATGTGAGTTTGCAGGTGCAAAGAAAACCATCATTTGCCAAACGCGGGAATGGATAACTGGTTTAAAATTGCCTACTTTGTGGCCGCCAGCTGCAACCAGCGTCTAAATAGCGAACGATGATCAACTTATCCGTACTTATCGAAGCGCAATACCTGCCGCCTGTACAGTACTTTTCGGTACTGGCACAAGTTAAAACGGTTTACCTCGAAGCTCAGGAGCACTATCAAAAACGCAGCTACCGCAACCGGGCACATTTGGTTGGCGCTAATGGACCGATGCTGCTTTCTGTCCCCCTCAAAAAGGGCAAGCACCAGCGGATGCCGATTCATCAGGTGAAGGTGGACTATAAAAAGCCCTGGTTTGGCGAACACTGGCACAGTATCAAATCCGCTTATGGGAAATCCCCGTTCTTCGAATTCTATGCCGAGCCCATCGAGGCCATCCTGCGCAGTAAACCGGATAACCTTTTTGACCTCAACCGGGCATTGCTTCTGCAACTGCTCCGGACACTCCAATTGGAGGTGGACATCCGGGAGACGGCCGATTACGGAGCCGTACCGGAAGGCACCCTCAACTTGCGCGAGGCCATCCACCCCAAACACCCAAAGCTGGATTTCGAACCCCTGCCCTACCCGCAGGTATTTCAGGAACGGCATGGGTTTATCCCGAATTTGAGTATTTTAGACCTGCTTTTCTGTACCGGGCCTCAGGCACCGCTGCTGCTAAAGCAATTTGCTGATCAAAACCCCATCGTGTGACTCCACTGATCAATAAACATTTACAGGCCTACCGGGCACAGGTTGACGAAATCGTCAAAGACCTGCATGAACTGGCCATACGTATAGGCAGCGAGGAGCTGACGCAGACCGTTAGCGACCTCCGAAGCCGCATTCACGAACCCTTCATGTTTGTGATCGTCGGTGAG
>CAZNHN010000273.1:835-6125 GCA_964572415.1 uncultured Phaeodactylibacter sp. | reverse complement strand
CAGCAGATTCTCTATGGGGAGGAAGCCGAACAGGTGCAGATCAACCCTTACCTAAAGAAAATCCTGTTGCCCGTTGAGATCCTAAAGGAAATTGCCATCGTGGACACCCCGGGCACCAATACTATCGTGGAGCACCATCAGGAGATCACCGAGAGCTTTATCCCGGCTTCCGACCTGATCGTCTTCGTATTTGAAGCCAAAAACCCCTACCGGCAGTCCGCCTGGCAGTTTTTTGACTACATCCACAGCGACTGGCGCAAGAAAATCATTTTTGTGCTGCAGCAGAAAGACCTCATGCCCGCCGAAGACCTCGAAGTCAACCGCAAAGGGGTGATGGAATATGCGGAAAAACAGGGTATTAAAGACCCGGTGGTATTCACCGTTTCCGCTAAGCAGGAACAGGAAGGACAAAAGGAAGAGAGTGGCTTCGCGCCGGTCCGTTCCTACATCAATCAGCACATCACCGGAGGCAGAGCGCCCATTCTAAAGCTCAACAACAACATCGATACGGCTGAGAATATCAATGACCGGATTGCGACAGGGGTGGCTCTTCGTCAGAAACAGTACGAGGCCGACACTGAATTCCGCAGCGACATCCGGGAGACTTTGGTGAAGCAGGAAGCCAAAAGCCTGAAACAGGTGGACGTGCTCGTGGAAAACATGATCGCCGGTTACGAACGCATCACCCGCAGCAAGGAACAGGAACTGAGTGACGGGCTTTCCTTCTTCCCGTTGCTACGCCGCTCCATCGCTTCCATTTTCAGCAAAAAAGCATCCCTGAAAGAATGGCTGGAAGACCTGGCGCGGGAACTCGAAACCGACCTGAATAAAGAACTCAAAGCCAAGCTCAATGACGGCGTGGTAGATCTGGCCGACAGCATTCAGCAAATGGCTAAGATGATCGACCTGAAAATCCGAAGCAGCGAGACCATCCTGCGGGATGACCATGAACTGTTTAGCGACATCGCCGAGAAGCGCAATAATATACTTCGGGAATTGCAGGAACAGTTTGCCCGCTTCGTGAGCCGGACCGAGAACTTCACAGACGAGAGCCTCTTCCCGGACAAAAGCTCCGTTTCACCAAGCCTGGCGGCAAGCAGTGGCCTGGCGGTGATTGGGATTGTTTTGGCGGCGGTAACGCAGGGGGCGGTTTTTGATATTACCGGGGGCATTCTCACCACAGTAGGGCTGATTTTCGCAGGCATCACCACCTCTTCCAAGCGCAAGCAGGTGCTGCGGGAATTCCGCAAGGAAATTGAAAAAGGAGGCACCCGGCTGGAGGAAGAAGTCAGTACCAACCTCAAAACCTACATTACCAACCTGCGCAGCCGCATTGATGAGAACTTCGTCAAATTCGACCTGCTGCTGGAAAAGGAAGGCGAGCAGATTGAAAAACTCACCGCCCGCAGTACAAATATTACAGCCAGGCTGGAAACCCTTCAGGCCTCCGTTGCAAGCGATTCGGCACCTCCTGAAGCAGAAGAGGAATAAAGCCCTACAGGAAATGCTGTAGTTCCTGGTATACCAGGTCTACCGGCAGCCCCATAATATTGGCGTAAGTGCCTTCAATTTTGTTGATCTTGCAAAGCCCGATCCATTCCTGAATGGCGTAAGCTCCTGCCTTATCGTAAGGTTGATACTTGTCGATGTAAAAGTCGATCTCCTCATCCGAAAGCTTATCAAAATGGACCCGGGAGACGCCGGAAAAGACCCGCTCCTGTTTCGCATTCGCCAGACAAACCCCGGTAATAACGGTATGCTCACGCCCTGACAATTCCCGGAGGATGCGCTGCGCATCAGCCCGGTCTTTGGGCTTTTCGTAGATCACGCCATCGAGAATCACTACGGAATCAGCCCCCAACAGCACCCCATTGCCTTCCAGCGCATGCATCGATGCCCGGACCTTTTTCTGAGCCAGAAAGGGAGCGACTTCCTCCACCGGCATTTCATCCGGATAGTCTTCGGGTACATCCTGTGGCTTTATGGTAAATGGAAAGCCCGCCTGCTCCAAAAGTTGGCGGCGGCGGGGAGATTTGGACACCAGAATGATCGGGAGTTCCAATGTTTGCATAGGTCAGTTAATCATTTAAGTTACAGCAAAAACCAATAATAAAATCAGCCCGCTGAGCATAATCAGTTTGGCCATTGTGCTCACCCGGTGGTAATCAGCAGACACCCTTGCCCGGAACAACCAAAACAAACTCAGTCCAAGCGGGGCGATCAACGCTACGGTCACGTATAGATGGGTTATGAGCGTGAAAAGTTCGCCCTGATGCACCACCATCGCCACAATCAAGGCCAACAACCCAACGCCAACGGCAGCTGCCAGCCCCTTTGCAGTATTCACACCCCAGATGACTGGTACGGTGCGGCATTGTGCACTCCGGTCCCCTTCCACGTCTTCTATATCCTTGATCAGCTCCCGGTAAAGATTGGACCCGAACGCAAAAATCAGGTACCACACCATAATCACGGCCAGCTGAGCGGCCAGCTTCGGATCAACGGCAGCCAGCTCAGCAAACCCTTCACGCTCCGCGAACCAGACTATTCCTGGCACCCCTGCACAAAACAGCGAAACCAGCAGATTGCCCCACAACGGCAGCTTCTTGAGCTGGTAGGAATACCAAAACAACAGCCCCGCCCCTGCTGGATAAATGGCAACGAGTGGCATATTCTGCACGCTCAGTGCCAGATAAAACGCCAGAAAGAACCCCAGCAGAATGGTGGAAAAATAAAGCCAATAGGCCGTTTGCTTCCGGATGTACCGCCCAAGCACTACTTTTTCGGGACGGTTTTGCAGGTCAATGCGGAAATCGATAACATCGTTTATGATGTAGCCCGCTGCGGTAATCATGATCGTATCGAGCACAAATAACCAGAAAGTCCTCGGCGGCAGGGTTAATCCGATGCCGTATTGCTCAAATGCAGGTTGTAACAGTGCTCCGTAAACCAGGTACTGAGTCAACCCCACGATAATAAGATTAGGCAGGCGGATCAGGCGCAGGAAGGCATAAAATACGTTCATCATCTACACTTCTGGCCATTCCTGATTGAGGCGGAGGACTTTCTCGATCACATCGCGGGCACAGCCATCCCCTCCTTTCAGTGGGGAAATATAAGTTGCTACTTCGAAAAGCTCCGGCTGAGCATCGGTGGGACAGGTAGGTACCCACACCCGTCGCATTACCGGCAGATCAGGCAGGTCGTCTCCCATGTACAGGATTTTTCGCTCATCCAGCCCGTATTTATCGATGTAGTCCTCGTAGGCCGATAATTTATCGCTTATACCCGTATAAATATCCTTTATCCCCAGGCCTTCCAGCCGCAAGCGGACGCCTTCTGACCGCCCTCCGGTAATCACCGCCACATTAAAGCCCTGCCGGACGGCAGTTTTGAGCGCATACCCGTCACGGATGCTCATACTGCGGAGGAGCTGCCCTTCCTCTGTGACCAGGACCTGACTGTTGGTGAGTACCCCATCGACATCGAAAATAAAGGTCTCAATATCCTTGAATTGTTCCAGTTGATTCATTGCGGCTTTTCGTTTTACCCTTACAAAGGTAAAGGAATAGGTCAAAAACCTAACGAATAAATCAACAGGATTCAATATATTCCCACCTCTGGAATTTAGTCATCAAAGCAGGTGCATCAATCATGGCCTGCTTCAAAAATACAGTCAATATGTTCAAAGCCAGCATTTATCAGGAACGCCGAAAGCAATTGCAAGCCTCCGTTACCGGTGGCCTTATTTTACTCCCCGGCAACAACGAGAGCCCGATGAATTGCGCCGACAACGTCTATCGTTTCCGGCAGGACAGCAGTTTTTTGTATTACTTTGGGATCAATCAGCCCGGGGTAGCCGGTGTTTTGGATGCCGATTCCGGAGAGGCCCTTTTGTTCGCCCCTGAAATGACCGTGGAGCACGTGGTATGGATGGGCCCGCAGCCCGGGCTAAGTGACCTTAAAACGCTTTCGGGTACTGATCAGGCACTGCCCTTCGGCCAATTGGAAGAATTACTGAAAAAAGCCAGGGCGGACGGGCGTACTATTCACTTCCTCCCCCCCTACCGGGCTGACCGCAGCCTGCAGTTGAGCCGGTGGCTGAGCACGCCCGTTGAGGAATTACAACCCTCTGAAACATTGATCCAAGCCATCGTTGCCCAGCGGTCCGTCAAGTCGGCAGAGGAAATTGCCGAAATCGAATCCGCACTGGCGATCACCCGCCAAATGCACATTCAGGCGACCAAAGCGGCCCAACCTGGCATGAAGGAAGCCCAACTGGCGGGCATGGTGGAAGGCATTGCGCTGGCTACCGAAGGCGCCCTGGCCTACCCGGCCATTCTTACGGTTAATGGTCAAACCCTCCACAACCACTACCACGGCGATATCATGAAAGAAGGCGACCTCGTCCTCTGCGACTTCGGGGCGGCGGCTCCCAGGACCGACTACGCCAGTGACATCACCCGGACCTTCCCGGTGAGCCCCAACTTTACGGACCGGCAGAAAGCGATTTACCAGATCGTTTTGGATGCGGAGGAACAAGCCATTCAGGCCATCCAACCCGGCGTCCCATATAAAGACATTCACTTGCTGGCAGCGAAGATCATCACTACCGGGCTGACTCAGCTGGGGCTAATGAAGGGTGATGCCGATGCTGCCGTGGAAGCCGGCGCGCACGCCCTGTTCTTCCCCCACGGCCTCGGCCACATGATGGGGCTGGATGTGCATGACATGGAGGATTTAGGAGAGAACTACGTAGGATACACCGATGAACTCAAGCGCAGCCCACAGTTCGGCCTAAAATCCCTGCGCCTGGGCCGTGCACTGCAAGCCGGTTTTGTCCTCACCGTAGAGCCCGGCATTTACTTCATTCCGGAACTCATCGCCCAATGGAAAGCAGAAGGCAAACACGCTGAATTTATCGACTATGAAAAGGTCGAAACCTACCTCGGCTTTGGCGGCATCCGGATTGAAGACAACGTACTCGTTACCGAAGACGGCTACCGGGTGCTGGGCCCACCCATTCCGAAGACCGTCGAGGAAATTGAGGCGCTGCGGAAGGGTTAATCGTTTTTGAATATCCGCTCAAAGAAGGACTCGTGCTCCCCGGCTGCCTGTTGCTGCGCATTTTCCGCTTTATCGGTCTTTTTCATGGCGCGTTTTTCGGCACGGGCGGCACGGCGTTCGGCTTTGATGGCTTCCTTGCGCAATCTTGCTGCCCGTTCTCTGGCTTCCGCAGCCTTCCGGTCTTTGCGGGCAGCGCGGTGGTCGTCTTTAGCCTCCCGGTGGT
>CAZNHN010000273.1:0-825 GCA_964572415.1 uncultured Phaeodactylibacter sp. | reverse complement strand
TGCTGCCCGAGGGGCGCGGCCTGTCCGTCGAGGTCGGAATCGGCCGGCGCCGCGTCCGCCTCGGGCGATGCGATCTCGCGCGAGAACCAGCCGCCGGACTGCGGGCCGGTGTTGCCGGCCGGGAATGCCTTGAGCCCGAAGATCGAATAGAGCGGACAGGAAGAAATCAGCCCCGTGACCAGCGGAATGATGCCGATCAGGTAGAGCCAGCTATAGGCCCCGTCGCGGTTGAGAATGCAGAGCGTTTGGCCGGGCACGCAGTTGCCGAAGAGGCGCTCTTTCAGGCTTACGGGCTCCGCTTCCGGTGCCTGTTCCGTCGTGTCCTTTTTTGCCTTAAATAGCTGGGCGTGGGCCGCAGGCATAGATAGTAGAAAGGCCAAACTGGTAAATAAAAGGATAGGATAGCGCATGTGCTCGTTTTTTGATTTCCTCCATAACGCGCCTTGATGGTGGAATCTTATCCTGAGAGGGTTGAAATTCTCCCTGGTGGCCTCTGCACTGTTATTTTTACTATACCTGTCTCTTCCACAAACATTCTTCAGTCGCTACTCCATTTCTCCGTTCCCTGAGAAATTCAGGGCCTTCACTGAAAAATACAGGGCCTTCACTGATTTTTCCTGGAAATCCCTGCCCCCTCCACTTATCTTTATCCGCATATATTGTTCTCAAAAAAAACACTCCAGCGCATGCAGTCACGTAAACAAACCCAGCACTATCTACCCTTCTTAGGCCTGCTTTTGCTCAGCCTGATATTCAGCCCGGCTACGCTGCCCGCTGCCCCGGACAACGGTGGCAGGGGGCACGACAGCCAGCCCGCCGGCACCA
>CAZNHN010000272.1:0-8074 GCA_964572415.1 uncultured Phaeodactylibacter sp. | reverse complement strand
AGTTGGCGGCAGATTTCGTCCATCATGGTTTCCAGCTTGACCCCTTTCTCCGCATTCACTGAGACTTTCCGTTCCAGCGGGATAAAATCAGGGCTGTAGGAAAAGCGCACCTGAAATTGCTGCTCCAGGTCATTGAGTACCTCCCCCAGAGACTGATTGAGGGTACGATAGCTGGCCAGTACTGCCGGAGCCTGGGCATTGAGCCCAACACCTGCAAACCATAGACCCGTAAATAGCAGCAGTTTTTTCATGGCTTTTCGTGCTTTAGTAGTTCGACGGAAATAAATGATACAATTTTCTTTAGGATCCGCTAATATTTTCACACAACCTCTCTCTGGTCGATTGTTTAGAAAATTTTAGCGGATCAAAATTGTATCATTTATTTTTTCTCCGTCACTTACCGGCAATAGTCTCCATTGCCTTTGATTATAATTTGCCCATTTTCCTCGGCAATTTCCAGTTCCATCGTGAAGGCCATCGCATCCAGCAGTTCCTGCAGCTTAGGGTTGGGAAAATCTCCCATAAATCGACAGTTCGCCAGCTGTTCATTCGCCAGGACAACCTTCTTCCCAAAATACCGTTCAATCGCACTGGCGACCTCGCCCAGCGGCTGATTGTCAAACTGCAGCCGGTTTTCCTTCCAGGCTATTGCGTTAGAGACCGGGGCCTCCCGAACCTTTTCCAGCATTTTGTCATACTGTCCGGATTTACCAGGAACCAATATAACTTTCTCCTCTTCCCGGTCAACGGATGCAACTTCTACTTTTCCGGTAGCTACAGATACGGTTACTTTAGGCTCATTGGGGTAAGCCCGGACATTGAAGGAGGTGCCAAGAACGGTAGTTTGCGCCCCTTCTGCAAAGATGGTGAAGGTAGCACCATCCTGCTTTACCACTTCAAAAAAGGCTTCACCGGTTAGCCTTACTTCTCGCTCCCTAAACGCTTTGGCATACCGTAGCGCGCTGTTTTCGTTCAGCACAACCGTGCTCCCATCAGGCAACGACAAGGTCTGTTTCTCGCCTTCCCCTGTTTGAACGGTTGCATAAACCGGTGAGTGATCCACCAGGCCGGAATACCAATACCCCCAATACCCTCCTATCAACAGGATGACCGCTGCTGCTGCGTACTTTAAATAGGACTTCAGGACAGGCAATCCTATCACCTTCCCTTCATCGGCTGCAGGTTGTTTCTGAAGACGCTCTTCCAGTAAGTCCCAGGCCGCCGGCTTACCGGCAGAGAAGTCAGGCATATCGTAGGATGCCGTCACAGACCAAAGCTTTTCGGCTTCTTCGAGAACTGCCCGGTTAGCAGAATCGGCTTCTACCCAGCGCATCAGCACCTCACGGTCTGCCTCACTGATATCTCCGGAGAGATACCGCCCTATCAATTCAAGGTAGTCGCTTTGATTCATGTTGTTGTCAGTTTCCGGAATAGTGATGCATGCCGGTTTATCATCCCCCTATGCGGTACATCAATTTTTTTTCTTCTTTTTTACTTCCAGTTCCTTATACCCGTAAGTTTCGTCTGTCACCCGCAGAAATTCATGGTCCGATAATAGCCCGATTACAACTTCGGCTGTCGTGTAAATCCGGCAACCTTCCATCAGGTGCCCGCCCAGGCAATGCCCGGTTTCATCTGCGACTGTAAGGTGCAAATGGGAGCCGTTTTTGGATAGGGTGCCGGTCATGCTTGTGATCTCAAAGTGCCCCTGCCCTACGCTGGCTTCAGGCTGATTGGCAAAGCGGATGGCGTAATCCGTCAGGCTGCCCACTGCGCTGAGCACCACTGCAGCATCTACTTCGTTAGAATCTGCCCAATCTTGCAGGGCGGCTTTCAGGTCCATTCCGGGGGTAAGGCGAAAGGCAGTATATTCCATAAGGTTAGCTTCAGGCTGTGAGGAAGGCAGTGCTTCTGCCGGCTGACAGGCGGTAAACCATAGCAGGCCAAATAGCAGGGCAATCTGCAGGTAGTGCTGTAATTTATCCCGCAACACCCGCAGCGCTTTACCCATTTGATTTTCGACTGTTTTGACGGAAATGTCCATTTGGTCGGCAATCTCTTTGTAGGTCAGCTCTTCGTACCGGCTCAATTGGAAAACCATGCGGCACTTAGGTGGCAGTTGATTGATGGCAGCCGTGACGTTGGCCTGCATCTCTCCGTGAAGGAATTTTTCTTCAGCGCTGTCGTCCACACCGGGCTCGTGGCCGGGCTCGAAGGCTTCCTGTTCCCACCGTTTGTTGCGACGCAGGTAGCCCAATCCCTCGTTGATCGCCATCCGGCGAATGTAAGCCCCAAGGGAAGAGTTGATATCGATTTTGTGGCGTTTTTCCCAAAACCGGAGGAAGACTTCCTGTGCCAGGTCCTCTGCGGTACTGGCATCAGGCACAAAGCGGTAGATCGACTGGCAGACCATCTCGTAGTGGTCTTCGAAGAGGTGCTGCAGCGCCGTTCGATCATCCGCTTTGAGGCGGGAGAGTAGGTTTATTTCGGTGTTGTTTGACATTAAAGCCGGGTGTATTTTTCGGCCACAAGATTAAGTTTAATTCCCTACAAAAGTAAAAGGCTTTCGACATACGGGGGCATTTATTAGAGCGAATGGCATTCAGGCCTTTCTGAAACGGCAGAAACGGTTACTCAATTACAATTCGGGACAGGTAGCGCTGCTGCGCCGTTTGGCCCTGAAGCAAATAGATGCCTGCTGGCAAAGGCGGCAGCGTGAAGGATTGCAGCTCTCCGGCATGTGCACTTTCCCATACCCGCTGCCCCATGCTGCTCAACAACTGCAAAACGCCCTGCCCCGGAAGCTCCACATGCAGCGTGCCTGACGTAGGGTTGGGAAAGGCACGTAGTGGCTGATGCGCCGGACTGAACACACTACTGATATTCGAATCGTCAATTTGAATCAGGTAAAGGGCATCGAAGTCGGGCGAATCATAGCCGGTTGTCAAAGACCATCCACTTCCAAACGCAAGGGGTTGGTTGAAGTTCGCTGAGGCGTAGGCCCGCCCTTCCGCATCCACCATAATATCATGATTGGTGCTGAAGGGGGGATCACCCAGGAGCTCGGGCTGATGTGCCCAGGACAGCTGCCCCTCCGGCAGGAAACGTGCCCAAAAACTTACAGACCCGCCAACTTCGAACGACAGCGCGGTGCTTTCCGAAAGAGCGACCTCAGACCGAAAGGCTGCGGCTGAGAGGTAGATATTTCCGTCCGGGTGGACATCCATTGCGCCATTAGAACAAAACAGCGTATTGCCCCAGAGCAGTTGCCCATTGGCATCCCAGCAAAGCAAAGCCGTCTTAAGCAAGTCATCTTCGGCTTGAAAATACTGCAAAGTGGATGATTCCTCTATGAGAACTTGCTGTTCATGAGAAAAACCCAGGTAAATCCGGCCCTGCTCGTCCGTTTCAAGGCCAAAGGGGACAATTAAGCCTTCCTGTGGCTCGATATTCCGGTACCACTGCCGGTTGCCTTGTGTATCGTATTTAACCAACAGGCAACCATCATCACCATCCTGATTGTCATTCATCAGAATACTACCATCAAGCAGTAAGCCACCGGCGCTGTAGGCAATGGATACAATGGGCTCACCCTCCAAACTCAGGGCTAAGCCCAGGCCTTCCGCATTCCCGCCATCAATGGGCAGCGGAGACTGAATTTGCTCCGCCCATTCCAGATCGCCATCAGGTGTAAGCCGGGCCAGGTAGAACGTCTTGCCCCGGTCAGACGGCTCCGTGAATACGGTAGGGCCACCGAAATCCATCTCCCGGTGATAACTGCCTGTAATATAGATGGAACCGGCATCATCCACAGCCAATGCATTCAGCCGGTCCCCTTTGTCAAAGAACTCACTGTCCGCTCCGCCGTAAGCTTTTGCCCATTCCAGCGTGCCTTCGGTATCAAAACGAGCCACAAAAGCATCCCGATAGCCATCGGCAAACAAAGTCCGGGTAGCTCCTGAGGTATCCCGCTGAATGAGCAGGGGACCGTACTCCGCGGAGGCAATTTCTCCCCCCACGTAAACCTTGCCGCCTTTGACCGCTAATGTCCGCATATCGCCCATCGTCAGCCGGCGGTACCACAGCACTTCGCCCTCATCAGACAGCTTCTGCAGAAAGCCGGTTTGTGCACCGCTGTATGGCGGGTGGACCACTGCCCCGTCAAGCTCCAAATCGGAACGGTGAAAGCCTAAAAGGTAAATATCCCCGGCCTCATCCGTTGCCATATCTACGATATTGAGGTTTTTACCAAAGGAGAAAATCGGCGACTCAACAGCATAGCGCTGCACCCAGGTGACCTCAGGCTGGGCCACAACGACTAAAACCCATAAAATTTGCAGTGCGGAGGACAAGAGCAAACGTATCATAAGCAGGGATCTTTTGCTGCAAAAGTACGGGATGCCCGGGGACAAAAAAAGGGGAACAACCTTTTTGGTCGTTCCCCGTCTACTTAGCTTAACCTATTTACCTATTCTTGTGAAGATTTTATCTTCAAAGCTCTTTTGCAGAGGGATTAAGTCCTCTGGATTTTTCAAAGTGTTGCTCAAATGTGTTTGTGTGAGTGTTTGTTGAAGTTTCCTCCAATCGTATCCCTGCTTTCAGGAAAGTTTGTTTTGCTTTCCTCTTCTACTGCTAATCCCGTGCCAAAAAACATAAAACCTTGATAAACAAACGATTAACAAAAACAACCACCCTCATTCACTCCCAATAGAAGACAGTTTTCCCTTTTTGGGAAAAATTTATTTTTTCTTTGCCTGCTTTAACGGAAGGGGATTAGATATATAATGACAGGAGCGTGGTAAACCCGGGCACAGCACTTATATTTGCAGAAATTTTCACTATGGCGACCGTATACCTCAGATACTTGCTAATTACGTTGTTTTTCATACTCGGTGCAGTAATTCAATTCCGGCTTGGTATCAGTCAGGCCTGGTACTTATACCTGGGCGGCTTACTCCTGATTTTTACTCAGGCGTTTATGGGTAATGTATGGACTGCCCACAGCTTGCTGAAGCGTGGAAAAGCTGCAGATGCTGAGAAAGTTCTGGATCAGGTATGGTCTCCTGCCTTGTTACTCCGACGCAACCGGGCTTATTACTATTTTTCGCTTGGCCTGATTTATTTACAGCGCAAAGAAATGGAGCCAGCCAACGAAATGCTAACCGAAGCCATTGAAATCGGTCTGGAACACCCTAATGACAGTGCACTGGCTTGTCTGAACCTGGCACACATCCACTACGTACAGATGCGCCCCGAACAAGCCCGCCAATGGATGGAAAAAGCGCGGAGTTTTCCTTCCAACGATCTGCTAGTCAAGGAAAACCTCCAGAAACTGGAGCAGGCACTGGCTGCCAGAAACAACTAATTAAAAGCAACAGGTGTTACCCAAACTACGCACCACCCGATCAATATTACTACATTTGCCAAAAATCAACCGAACGCATGTTAACAATTAATATTTACCTCAAATTCGCTTTAATTGCCGTGGGCCTGATTGGTGGTATTGCACTTTGGGCAACGATGGGGGTATGGTATGGTATCTGGTTTGTCATCCTGGGGCTGGTTATGCTGGCCACTTATATCTTCCTGGGTACGGTGCAATCAGCAGCCGAGATGTTGCAGCAATCTGATTTTGAAGGTGCCAATGAACGCCTTAACCTCACGTTTAAGCCAGAATGGCTCTACGCCACCAACCGAGCTTACTTCTACATGATCAAAGGCTCCACTGCCCTGGCTCAAAAGAATGTGGAGGAAGGCGAAAAGTGGCTGAAAAAAGCAGAAGAAGTGGAAGTCCCGACCGACAATGAGAGAGCCATGCTGCAACTTCAACTGGCGAACATCGCTGCTTCAAAGGGGCGCTGGAAACAGGCGGAACGGCACTACCGGGTCGCTAAAGCCTGCAAGATTACCGAGCCTAACATCAAGGAACAGTTTAATATGTTCGAAAAGCAGTTCAAAAACCGCGGTGCCGCAAAGCAATCTGGTCAAATGGGCGGCTTCCGTCCTGGTGGAAAACGCAGACGCCCTAAAATGCGCTAGCCTTGTTTACCTTCCCTGGGTACTAATCCACGCACCAAGGTATTCAGCATCAATAAAACCGCGCCAAACATAGCAATGCGCGCAATCAAATCCCCCCAAAGGACGTAGAAGGTAATGCGGTCGCTGAACAAGATGTCCTGCCGGAGGGCCGCCGCCTCGTCGTAACGCGTAGGCTGCAGGATATCCCCCCGCTGATTGATGAAGGCAGAAATGCCCGAATTGGCGGAACGGGCGATGCTGCGGCGGGTCTCGATGGCCCGCAGGGAAGCAAAGTAAAGGTGCTGGCGATGCCCGGCGGTATGGTCCCACCATCCGTCGTTGGTCATGATGAAGATGGCCTGGGCACCTTTTCGGATATAGCCGTTGACGTACTCGCCAAAAATGGATTCGTAACAGATAGCAGTGGCAACCTTACCGCTGCCACTGCTCAGTACCGAGCGCTCAGGCTGTGTGCCTACGCCTGCCGTAGTCCCTTCCAGTTGTTCCACCAGAGGCTCCAGAAAAAACAACGCCTCCTTAAAGGGGAAAATTTCAGGCCCGGGCACCAGCTTGGACTTACGGTAGAGCGGGACTTCTTCCTTTCCAATTTCCACTTGTACGGCGGCATTGAGCACCTCGTACCTCAGGGTATCACCATTGCGGCGAACCTGCTCCCGGACATTTGGGCTCAGGGGCTCGCCTTCCTGAAAAACATGGTAGCCATCAATGCCGGTGATGAGCTTCAGCCCTTCAAAATCGCCCAGCTCATTGCGGATGCGGCGCACCGCCGGGTATTGGTTAATCTTTTGGTCATCGACCAGCCCAAAGCTCGTCTCCGGGTAGACCAGGTAGGCGGTTTCGGGGCGGACGACCGATTTGGACAACTCCAGGAAGCGGCCGATCTGCTCTTCCTCGGACAGGCTGAACTTGACGTAGTGCGGCTCAAAATTGGGCTGGACAACGGCAACCTCTCTGGGTTCACCTTCCGGAGTGAAAGTCGTATACAGCACCAAAGAAACGACCATAGGCACTATGACAAGCGCTCCCAGCTGCAGCAGTGGTTTGCGGTAGCTTTCCTTCGCCTGGTACTTATTCCAGATGCTCAGGCCCAGTACATTCGCAACCCAAATCCACAGGCTGCCGCCAAAGACACCGGTGTAGCTATACCATTGCAGCAGGCTAGGGTATTCTGCGAAGCTGTTGCCCAGCGTCAGCCACGGCCAGGTCAGCTCCCAGTTGAGGTGGATGTACTCGAAAGTCAGCCAGTAGCAGACCAAAGCAGCATATTTAAGCCCGGGCATGACCCAGCGCGTCGTATGGAACAAAAGCACCGGTATCGTCATCAGCAGGGCATTCACCCAAATGGCAAAAATCCCTGCTGCGAAGGCCGTATTTGCCACCCAGTAGGTCGCAATTACATTCCACAGCACAAAGGTATGGTAGGTATATTTGAAGACCGTCCAGCGGCGGGCTTTACCGGCCTGTTCGCTCACCTCATTTTCCACGATGAGCAGGGGCACAAAACCGATCAGCATCAGCCAGGGCACCGGCAGCAAATCCGGAAACCCCACGCCCAGCAGCACGCCACTCAGGGTAGACAAGCCCAGCCATCGCCAGCGGTCGTTGCGGAACCACTTGATAACAAGCACCAAAGCCCCCCATCCCGACAGGAAGGCCAGCAGTGGTCGGTAGCCCCAAAGCTGCCCCATGCCCCCTCGTTCCACCATATCGATACCGGCGTAGGCGCACAACAGCGCGAATACAATAAGCAAAGTCAGGTGCAAGGGCTTCTTCATGGATGAATTGCGAATTGAGTTGCTGCAAGTTTAAGGAAAAAAGCGCAGGAATCGGGTGCCGGGCTCAAAGGCTAGGGCAAACGCACCAAACGCAGCCTCTACGAAAACGTGGTTCGAAAGCTCTTGAGGAGGGGTTTTAGCCTAACCCTCGCCTCGAGCCGGCTGGGCTTTCACTTTTTTCATTGCCAAAAAAGTGAACAAAAAGGCTAGAAATTGCAAACTCGTCCCTCGAACATGCAATTTCGGCAGCCGCCACCCAA
>CAZNHN010000271.1:7253-8141 GCA_964572415.1 uncultured Phaeodactylibacter sp. | reverse complement strand
GTACCTGGAGCAGCAAAAAGCTAAAGCGGAAAGCCAGTATGAGATAGAGCAAGGGGTGGATTAGGACAACAGTGGATGGGGCGCGTCAAGTCCCCTGTTGTGGCCGTTAGCGGTCACCGTAAGGAAGAACGCCTATAGCGCTCAACCTCACCTTAGGCCGCCTCAATCAGCACACTCCGCATACTCGTACTGCCATACGCAATGCCATCAATCGGAAAGGAAACCTTATCCTTGGGCCGCTGAAGCCCCAGCGCATAGAGCAGCGGATAGTAGTGGTCGGGAGTGGGAATGGACAAGGCCGCTGCCCGCCCCAGCTTCTGGTAGTCGATCAAGCTTTGGTGGTCGCCCTTTTCGATTAGGGTTTTGGACTGCTCGTCAAATTCGATCGCCCAGTCGTAGGTGCTGCTTTCCGGAAAACGGAGCACGCCCAGATTGTGGACGATATTGCCACTGGCCAGGATGAGTACGCCTTTTTCCCGGAGAAAAGCCAGGTGCTTTGCCAATTCATACTGATGCTGCGCGCCCCGGTGATAGTCGATACTGAATTGTAGCATAGGGATGTCCGCCTCCGGATACATCCAGCGGGCCACACACCAGGCACCGTGGTCAAAACCCCAGCGGTGGTCCTCCTGCACGTGCCAGTCGGTAAGGGTGCGGGCGATCTCCTCTGCCAGTGCCGGGTCGCCCGGAGCCGGATAGTCGATTTCAAACAGCCGGTCGTCCATCCGCCCAAAATCGTGAATGGTCCGCGGGGCTTCCATGGCGGTGACCAGGGTGCCGCGGGTCAGCCAGTGCGCGGAAATGCACACAATGGCTTTGGGGCGGGGAATGCGCGCGGCGACCTGCTTCCAGGCCCGGCTGTACGGGTTCTCGTCGAGGGTGTAGAGC
>CAZNHN010000271.1:0-7243 GCA_964572415.1 uncultured Phaeodactylibacter sp. | reverse complement strand
CGGTGCGCCGTGCCCAATGAAGAGGACGGGCATGATGGCGTCCCCGCTTTTCCAGTGTTTGCTTTCGGTTACAAAAGACTGTATGCTGCTGCCTGCCATAAGTATAGAACTGCTTGTAAGGGTTTTCTTAATGAATTGCCTGCGGTGCATGGGGCATGAGTTGACTTGATGTTTGAACACCAAATATAGGTATTTGATTGTAAAGCCAGGTGATTAGAGATGCGATGTTAGCTCTATTATGTTAAAAAAATGAGCCAAATGCAATACGGCATCAGGCTCATTATTTTCCGGAGTTAAATCCGGTTCCGGCTAATGGCTGATCAGTCCTTTACCGGCGCTGAGGCAAAGTAAGCAGAGACTTCCAGGTTTTTGGCAAAATTTTGGTAGGCATCGGAAGCAAAAATCGGATTGGCAGCGGCCTGAAAAGCTTCTATGTTTTCCCAGACAATAATAACCGCCTGAGTGCCTTCCATAAATTGGGGCATGCTATTTTCATCAAGCTGATAGACTTTAAATTCCCGGGCGAACCCGTAGCCCTCATAGTTTTCGAGGGACTGGAAAAAGGCTTCCCTCGGTGTTCCGAAAGCGTCTGTTGCGGTTGCTTTACGCACGGCAAACTCTACAACAAGCCCTTCTTCTTTGATGGTTTCCATATCAAACGGCTGCCCGTCTGTGGTTTCCAGCAGAACATAGGTCAACTGTTCGAAGCTGGCGAAGTAGTTTTGGGTAACGGGCTGAGGGATCAGGCGCCCTGCGGTTTCACCAAAACCCTGCATAGAGTTCCAATGGGTCATGCCAATAAGTATTTCATCCAGGACCAGGTCGCCTAGGGTGAAGAAGGGCTTCCATTTGCCTTCGTTCAAGGTAGCGGGCTCTTGTCCGAGAGCTTCTACGAAATTGGCCCGGGTCTCGAGGAAGTTTTCATATTGCCCGGATTTTGCTTTGTTGATAGCGAGTTCAAAAATTGATGCCATATCTTCAGATTTGTAAATTTAGGAATTGAATGCTCATGGGGTGAGTATCTACTTGGTGCGCGCTCAGGAAAAAGGAACTCTAAGCGCCCAAGAGAATAATTTTTATTGGTTGGTGGTACTAACAGCATACTGAAGGGCAACCGGATCAAAAGTGGAAAAGTAGGCTCCCGCTTCGGGTAGTGATTGTCCTTTTTGAGCGATGGCCTGAAACGCTTCCTGACTTTCGTATACGGACATGCCTACCGTGAGCCCGTCCGTGTTCTTACCGCCTACTACCTGAAACTCCCAGCTGCCTTCCACGCCTTCCTGTTGGTTTAGCCATTCGACAAACGCCTTGCGGGAAGACTGGAAAGCTGCTTCCTGTCCCGGTTTGACACGGCGTACGGCCAGCTCCAGCACCTGGCCCGGGGCCGCTGCGAGCCCGCCCAGGTTGAAATCCTCACCCTCAGTAGGCTGTACGAAAACGTAAGCCTTCAAATCCATGGTCTTGGCGAACTTCAAAAACTTACCCATGACTTTTCCCTGGACTTTTCCCACAGTTTTGCCCGTTGCGTACTGCGTCATTCCAATGAATACTTCACGCTCGTCGGGCTCGGGCAGCGCGTAAAAGGACTGAAATTCGCGGTCGTTGCTGACGCCTTTTTGCTGCTTTAGTTCAGAAATAAAAGCCGACCGGCGGCTGACAAAATCTTCTTTCATGCCTTCCTTAACCTGCCGTACCGCGATCTCAAAAACCGGAGCTTCCTGCTCCACCAATAAGCTTTTCTTCACCGGGCTGCAACTAGCCAATAAGCCCAGGAGGACGAATAAACTCATGTATTTCATGTTACCGTATTTAATGATGAATGACTACGACAAAGATGAGTGTGAAAGGAGTGCGCTTTTTTACCGATTTGAAAAAGGGCTTACCAATTTGATAACTGGTCTTTGAAATCCTGAGGGGCGTATCCGGTCATTTTTTTGACAAAGCGGGAAAAATGGGAAGGGGCGGAAAAGTTAAAATCGTAGGCAATTTCTGAAAGGCTGAGCGTGGAGTACTTCAGCGCCTTTTTGATTTCGGCAATGGCCCGTTCCTGTATGATTTGGCGGGCGGTTTTGGCGAAGTGCTGCTGGCAGAGGTTGTTGAGCTGCACCCGGCTGATGTGCAGCCTTTCGGCGTAAAACGCTACCGTGCGCTGTGCCTTGATGTCCCGCTCCAGCAGACGCAGGAAGGCCAGCAGGGTAGGTTGAGAAAGGGTCTGCCCGGAGGTGCCGTACGCTTTGGCGTAAGCCTGATTGAGCCGCACGAGCAGGTAGTAAATGATGGACCGTAAAATATGTGGGCTTTCGGGTGTTTGCTGCCGGATTTCTGACCGTACCTCACGGGCCAGGTTGTAATAGGCCTGGAATTGCCCGGCAGGCAGGCAAAGGTAGGAGGGGAGCTCCGGGTTATGGAAAAAATCAAACTTGAAAATAAAGTCCTTATCATTGAAGAATTCGTCCAGAAAGTCACCTTCAAAAAACATCAGATGGCAGCGATCAAAGTGGGCGGCATCGACTTTGTTGACTTGGCCGGGCTTGATGAAAAGCACCATATGATCCCGGAAATCAATGGGCGTTGTGTCCAGCAGGTATTGCCCGTTGCCTTTTTCCAAAAAGAGGAGGATATAAAAGTTCGTCACCATGGTGGCTGCGAGAAGCTCCAGTTCGGATTCGTCACAGGCATCGATCAGCAGTTCTTTGCCGTATTTGGTGCGTTGGAAGCGTAGTTTTTCCATAATTAAGGCATGCAAATTACGTAGAATTCCTGTTTTGTGGGTTTTCCAATGCAAATGAGCAGCCCCTCTTCAGCTTGTACACACAGTAGATACAGAAAAGAGTTTGAGGTGGTTATTGCAGGGCTCGGGATTAGTTACTGCTAACGCTTGAAATAGTCCATCGTTTGCGTTATTTTGGCTATCAAATTTACCAATATGAGACTCCAGTATCAAGCGCTTCTGCTAATCATTCTCAGTTGTACCGCAAACACTGGTGCCCAGACCCTCGCCGATTACTTGTCCACCTCAGGGCTCCGGATTGCCGGACGTCAGGTAAACCCCTTTGATGGGACTTATTCGAGGAGCTATAGTTACCTTAGGAAGGATACGATCTGCGAGGGGCGTGGTGATTGTTTTGCCAGGGTGGTCAAACGCTAACGGAATAATACCGTATCTATAGAGCTTCCAAATTAGTCATCCCATGCCCAAAACCACAAAAGAAACTGCAACGCTCCAATTAGATTGGCTCCAACAAGGCTACACCACATTTGCCCTCCACGGCCCACAAGCCCTGAAAGTCGAGCGCCTGGCCCGGGCGGTGGGCAAGAGCAAGTCCTCTTTTTACCACTACTTTGCTGACCCGGAGGGCTTTCAGGAGTCTCTTCTACACCACCACCTTGAACAGGCCCGGCTGATCGCCAAAAAGGAAGCTGCCTGCCAGTCCCTGGACGATCTGATCGAGGTGTTGCTGGACCATAAAACAGACTTGCTCTTCAACCGGCAGTTGCGGGTGCACCGCAGCCATCCGGCATTTGAGCGTTGCTTTGAAGCAACCACCGAACTGACCGTACCGGCTATCCTCCCGGTCTGGGGCAGGATTATCGGGCTGACAGACCAATCCTACCTGGCAGCCCTCGTCCTGCAACTCAGCCTGGAAAATTTCTACATTCAGCTCACCCCGGAGACCCTCAACCGGGCCTGGCTGCTGGATTATTTTACAGGGCTTCAGCACCTGGTGCGCTCCTTTCAGGGACGGAAAACTGATCTTTAGACGGTACCGTCTACATCCGCTCCGGCAGGCCTGCTAACTTGCCGTGGAATCAAAACAAGATATCCATGTCGGTTACTCCAACATCCCGTTACCGGTCCCTCGCTTTCCAAAAGCAGTACCTGAAATTCACGGCCTTCGCAGTGTGGGCTTTCGCGCCGGTGTTCTTTCTGGGCAGCATGCCTTCTACCGCAGAACCTGCCCGGTGGGCGCTCGACTTCCTCAGTTGGCCGCTCGATGGGGCGCAAAGCTATGAAGCCGCTACGACCCGCTTCCTCTCCGCCCTGACCAGCGGGTTCCTCCTGGGTTGGGGTGTGACGATCTGGGGGATGTCCGGCCGGCTGTTTGATGCCGCTCCGGAGCAAGTGCGGCGGGTGGTACTGTCCGGAATCTTATCCTGGTTCTTTCTGGATAGTGCGGGCTCTGTGGCCTCCGGGAATGCCCCGAATGTAATTTTCAATACCCTGATTTTGTTGCTGGCAGTGGGACCGCTATGGTGGCGGGCGGAGTCTTGATTGTTTTTTGATTGAAGAAGAGCCGCTATCAGACTGTTAAATACAGGATAATGGGAAATTAGGCTGTATACGAGAGGGTTTATAAACAGACCTCCGTATGATGGTAAAGAATCTGTTTGTACTACTGTTACTGGTCTGTTCACTAACGGCTCTTCATGGCCAATCCAGGACTTTCGATGCGGGCCTGGTTGCCGGGCTAAACTTTGCAGAGCTCGAGGGAGATGGTATTATGGACTATTTCGGCCCGAATGCGGGACTGTTGGGCCGTGCCAGCCTTTCTAACCACTTTGAGCTGGGAGTCGAAATACTCTACAGTCAAAATGGGGAGTACGTACTGCCTGATTTTTATCCGCAGGTTCGCTTCGGCAGGGTTCGGTTGCATCACCTTGAAGTTCCCGTTTATCTCAGCAAAACCATAAGCCTGTCAAGGGAGCATGATTACGCTGACCTTCGCTGTGGTTTGGGACTTGCTTATGCCCGGCTTTTGGGTTTTCACGCTGAAGATCTGTACCGGAATGACTTGAATCCTTATATCCGTTATGGGAATATGGAGGCACTGCTCATGCAGGCTCATCTGACCTTTCAGCTTAACCGGCACCTGGGGGTAAACCTTAAAGCTACGCTGCCGGTGCGCAGGGAAAGACTGGATTGGACCCTTGCCAGCCGGTTGGTTTATACGCTGGGCTGATATTCATCGGGCTTATTTGTAGCTTCCTGCACTTCGTTGATTCCAATGATCGGTCTCCCGCAAATTTGCAGGATTTACAGTACTTAGTTTAGCGGAACTTCCAAACATATAATCAGATTCATGAGACAAGAAGAAGCTTATTTACCGTTTGTGAAAAGAAACCGGGATTTGGCACTCCCAAGGAACAGAAGCGTCCTTAAAACAAAAAACTCCCGGGCCACTTACCCGGGAGGGCAATCAAAAAACAGCAGGATATTATTATTTTTAAAGCGCATAACCCGATCAGGCTGCTACCTACAAAAATGGAGTTCAGCTGCAAATCAACTCAGGTTGATATCGGTCAATGCTGTGCGAATTTGACTTGACTATAAATATAAATACGAACCTGTTTTTGGCAGGGTATCTCGTTCGGTCTGCTGACCCCATCAAATCAGGGTACGGATTATTGCTGTAGGCCCTAAGGATAAAACAGGTCTACAGGTCACTGATTCGGCGGACTACTTCGTATAAGCGGGTGTATTCACCAACTTCCTCAACAAAAGGATCATGTTCAAGATGGTTGGCGGAGATCAGCTTTAAATGTTTTACCCTTCCCCGGCTATCAGTCACCCGCTGTACGTACTTGACCCAAAGCTGCCCGTTATTTTTGACCGCGTAGATTTTGTTGTCTCTGATCTCATGCAAGCCACTGATTTCCCTGCAAATAACCATATCTCCGTCAAGGATGACCGGTTCCATACTGTTACCATTAATAGGGAAAGCGACAAGGCTGGCTCCAGCCAGGCCGGGTATGCTGAAGAAGGTGTTTTCTTCTTTAGAGAAGCTTCCTGCACTGACAGTGGAGCCCGCAAAAGCTTCTGTAGTCGTAAACATAATGTTGCCGGCCATCCGCGGTGCATCCTCCATTACCTGATCGTACCTTGGCGCTTCAAGCCCGAAAGGCTCGCCTTCGCCATCGATCATGTAAGACTCATTTACTCCATACTCCCGGCACAGGGCGCGGGCGTGGCGGTAATCAATGCAGCGCTTATCATCCGGATTGAGAAAAGCACGAATAATATGGCCATAGGCCCGGTTACCGAGGATGCGTTCCGCAAAGTCACCCATGCCTTTTCCGTTGCGGTCGTTTTTGACGATCTCGCCGCGTTCTTCCAGCATGTTAAACACCGTAATAAATCTTTCATTCAATTGCCGCCTGTCTTCTCGGATCATAATTTTGAGGATTTAATTTGCGCTAATCGGTACCCGGAGCAATGCATGCGACCTGGGGAAAAGCGGGTCGTAATAAACAAAAACAATCAACTTGGCGGCAAGTTAAAACAAATTTTTGTTGCAAACAAATTAATTTAGGAAGAAAATTAAAGATTTCTTGTTTTCCATTCCCGGCGGAGCAGGCTGAATAACTGCAAATGCTGGTAGACCTGTTCTTTTAGTAAGGCTTCCCGAAGTTGACCTTCGAGAGTAAAGCCAAGGCGTTTTGCCAGGCTGACGGAAGGCTTATTATCCTTGGGTGAACGGATAGCAATTCGGTTGAGGCAGAGTTCCTCAAAGGCAAAACTGATTAAACGGTTACAGGCCAGCGTAGCCAGCCCGCGCCCCTGATGCTCTTTTCCCAGCCAGTACCCGAGTTCCGCCCGGTGGTGTCCCCAATCTACCCTGACCAGGCTGACCAGCCCGGCAAGTTGGGCATCAGCACGTACCAGAAAGGTGCAACGCTGCCGCCCTTCGTTGAAACGTATCGCGTCAAATAGAAAACGGTGCACATCATGTTCGGTATGAATTTGTTTGACCCAGTCCATCCAGGGCTCCAGCTCAGCGCGGCTCTGATCTCGGGAACGGGCGACCTCCCGGTCCGGATAACTCTGAAAACCGACGTTGGCGTTGGAGAGCTGAAAGATCGCCCGGTCCAGCTCTGCAATTGTGTTGTAATAGTGGGGGGAGAACCGCAGTGCCCAGTCCACACCTTTCTTTTCGAAGTCGATAACCGCGCCTCCTTTCCCGGAAACAGAAGCATTGACGCCTTTTTGGTTCAGGGCAGGGATAATCTCCCTGGCACTAAGCCCCGCTATGGAAAGGGTGACGATGCCGCAAAGCTGCTGACCCTGATCGAGCCCCCGGACATGATGAAGCTGATCCTGGTCTCCAAGCAGCAGGTTCTGGCCGCGGTCTGCGAGGGCTTCGAGATCGACCTGGCCGGTCGAGGGATAGCCAAGCAGATCCTTGATGTGAATCACGCCCACGACGTCATCCAGTGAATGCTTGCAGAGAGGGAAACGGGTGTG
>CAZNHN010000270.1:0-8184 GCA_964572415.1 uncultured Phaeodactylibacter sp. | reverse complement strand
GCCAGACAACAAGTCGTCTGGCGCTTTTTTGTTGATATGCGTTTATTGATTACCGAAACCCGGGTAAAGCAGGCGTATGCAGGAAATTGCAGCCGTTTACAAATTCAGTTTGCTGGCAATATCTGCTGGAATCGCATCTTTATGCACCATCAGGCCCACCGTTTTCATACGGAAGTAAGGCGCTGACATGTATAGAAAGCCCTCGTAATCGCTGATTTCGCCCCAGCTGTTTTTGGTGATGTAGTAAGTCTGCCTCTTCTGATCTTTAGCCAGACCTGTAAGGTGCATGAGGTGGTCATCGGTAGTGGAGAAGTTTTCGAAAGCCTGCTGCCGGTTTTCCTGAGTCACCTTTACCTCAT
The DNA here is from genome assembly GCA_964572415.1 of uncultured Phaeodactylibacter sp. Taxonomy (GTDB): domain Bacteria; phylum Bacteroidota; class Bacteroidia; order Chitinophagales; family Saprospiraceae; genus Phaeodactylibacter. Next base: position 7,825 of record CAZNHN010000270.1, on the reverse strand, counting down.
CCACCGGGCTTTTGAATTTATCGTCATCATTCTGGTTCTCAGGCAGTATAGCCAGGCCATCGCCGGCGCTGAAGCCTTTCTCGCTGACATCTCCATCCCAGGCTACGGTGTACCCATTGCTGAGCGCATATTCTGTAATCGCCTGTAGTTCATCGAGCGGCACATTAAAGTAGCTGCCATTGGAGTAATTATCAGGAATCTCCAGAATGAAAGTCTCGTAGAAAGGGTGGTGCGCAAAAGACGTCAGCGATACATAGTCATCCGGATTGATGGGCAGAGCTTTTTTGAAGGATTCCGGTGTGTAAGTCTTACCACTATGAGTGAATGACTCCGGCACGGCGCCCATATACTGATCAATGATAGCTTCAAAGGCACCAGACCACTTTTCGCTTGGGCGCTTACTGGCCAATACGCCATCCAAAAACCCCTTCAGTGCGGCCTCCATTTCGCTATGGTCGTGGTAGCGATCACCTTTCTTCAATCCGGAATAAACAGACTCAGGTACTGCGCCGGCCATTTCCAGGGCACGCATCACATCGTGGTTCAGACTGCCCTGACTGAAGTTGGCTTTGCCCTGCCTAAGGACATAGTTCCGGGCCTTGTCCTTGTAAATATTGCGGACCATATACATTTCAGAAAGGTCGTAATCGCCCTCTCCTAAACGCATCAGTTCCGCTTCAATGAAGGAAATGGTAGAAAAACTCCAACAGGTACCGGTCTGTTGCTGGTTTTTCACATTTGTGCACTTTATTTCTTTCTCAACTGTAAATTCGTACTGTCCGAATAAAGGGACCGATAGCAAGAAAACTATCATCCCCAACATCCATTGTTTCATGGCGCTATTGTGTTTTGTTTGGCACTGGAATCCAGGCCGGTGAATAAATTATCGCAATAAGGTAATATTTCCTTTAGTCTGGTAGGTTTCCTGGTTAAAACACCGGACTTCGAGGTAATAGCCATAGACATCAGCGGGAAGCTCCCGGTTGCGGAAGGTGCCGTCCCAACCCTCATGCTGCGGGTCAAATGTTTCGTACACCTTTTCTCCCCAGCGGTCATAGATAACGAAGTAGAGCTCGTCAATCGTCCCACCCTTCACCTGCAGGCGGTCATTCAATCCGTCCCCATCCGGGGTAAAAGCATTGGGCACAAAAATATACGGCGGCAGGCATTCCGAAAGCCAGACGATTTGTACCGTTTCTTCATTCGAACAACCATTGCCATCCGTAACCCGAACGGTAAAGGTTCTCGAGGTGTCCACAAAAACCTGCGGGTTGAACACCCCCGGATTGCCCAGTCCGTTCGGAGGCAGCCATTCGTAAGTGTAATCGGGGTCCTGTGTGGCCAGCAATTGTACCAACTGAGGTTCGAATATAGTATCGGGAGTAGCCGACACGTCTAATGGAGGCACACTGGAAGCTAAGGAAACTGCTATATTGAGCGTCTTCACACAACCAAGTTCGTTGGTAATCCAGACCTCATAATTACTTCCGGCTCCTGCATCAGCAGTCACGGTGGAAGTCCCCTGCCCATCCAGAATATTTTCATCGGGTAGCCACTCATAGAACAAGTTCTGGTCCGGTGCCAGCTCGACGACTTCGAGTGTGGCGGTATCCCCTTCGCAAATGCCTACAGTCGCATCGGTGAACACCAGAATATTGCTACCCTCCACCTGCACGCTGTCCTGCACAAAACACCCCAGGCTATCCTTGATGACAACGTAAAAGGTCCGCAGCCCGGAAGGGTTAACGGTGAAACCGGGGTTGTTGCTTAGTTCCACACTGAAGTCCGCTTCATCCGACCACGCATAACTTGCCGCTTGTGCGCTAAAGGCTGAAAGGGCTAGGCTCCCCTCGCAGATTAGGGTGTCATTACTCAGGGTATAGTCTATCGGGGGGGCTACCTCCACCGTGACCTCTCGTTCAAAAACACAGTTGCCATCCGTTTCCCCGATGACCACCGAATAGGTTTGAGGAACTTCAAGGGTAGCCGTTGGGCTTGGGCTGTTCTCATCATCTAACCCGGCTGCAGGTGACCAAACGTAGGTATAACCCGGGAGCGGGTTGGGATTGAGATTCAAAGCTACGCCCGGGCAGCCTTGTAAAGTATCCGGAAGCATGGGATCTGGAATATTAATGGCAACCGGCCGACTGATTTCATCCACGCAGCCATCACTGGAAGTAATGGTCAACTGCACCTCGTATATACCAGAGGCAGTGAACGTGAATTCCGGGTTAGGCCCGGTATCCTGTGTACCGTTACCGAAGTCCCACGCCCAGTCGATAATGTTGCTTTGCGTATTGACAGAGGCATCCGAAAATTGCACCGTTACGGAATCTGTGCAGGCAGTGATGTCATAAGTAAAGTCAGGGGTAACCTGTGGCGCGGTCACCTCGACTTGCTGAATGATAGTATCCGGGCAAGCACTAAAATTATCCAGGACAGTCATGACTTCGTAAGTGCCTGGACCGGGGTAAGTATAGCTCACGGCACTCCCCTGCCCCACGGCACCTGGATTGTCAGGGTCACCGAAGTACCAGTCATAAAACGGCGCATTCACACTTGTACTGCTGAATTGCACTGTGAACCCACTACACTGCTGGGCCACCTGAAAACTATCCTGAGGCAAAGTATCAATCTGAATCAGCTGCACACTATCCACCAGCGTGCATCCAAATTGATTTTCCAGGCTGACCGTTAGCCCGTAACTGCCCGGTACCGAAGGAAAAATAAAAACAGTGGGATTGTCATTCCCAAAAACAAGAAGGGAATCGGGCGCCCATAGGTAAGTCAGCGTATCTGCAGGATCCTGATTGATGACGGCCGCAGCACCAAGCTCACCCGGGCAAATCCCGCCCTGACTGGTGGTAATGACGTCTATGGCGTTCCCGGTCACCGTTACTGAATCTACAGCGGTGCAGCCGAGTGCATCCCTGACCAAAACATAGTACACAGCAGCGCCCATCGGGTTGACCTGCAGGGTGTCCCCTTCCCCGAGCGGTTCAGTCAGTGCTGCATCTGCGTACCAGTTGTAAAAAACCGCATTAGGATCATTAGCCTGCAGGGTCAAGTCAGGAACGCAGGTGGTGGTATCCGGAGGGAGACTGGGGTTTAAGGCAGGTACAACCTCTACAACAACTTCTGTTTCCAAGCTACAGTTACCCGCTACATCTGAGACCGTTACCGCATAAGCCGTGGTTTCCAAAGGCTGAACGACTGGATTGGGCTGGCTGGGATCTTCGATATCCGGATGGTTGCCCCAGGAATAGGTGTAGGCAGTGTTGAAATCTGGATTGAGCGCAGTGCTGCCCCCCGGGCACTGACTAAATTGTACAGCCGTTAGGGCATCGGTCAGCAGCTCCACGTCAATCGTTTGGCTAAGGGTGTCCGTACAACCTTCTGTAGAAGTCAGCGTCAGGGCAACGGTGTAATTTCCAGCTTCTTCTATGGTAAAAACAGGTGAAGGAGCCGAACTCGTAAGCCCGCCCGGGGTCACCGCCCAATTCCAGGAAGCAATATCGTATAAGGTGTCCTCGCTATTGTCCTGAACCTGCAATTCCGCCACATCACTGCAGCCGTCGATAGACAATCCAAAATCGGGCACCAGGGTATTGGGCTTTAGGTGAATCTCTTGAAAAGCGGTATCCTCGCACACTTCACCGGGCGCAACGATCAGCATGACCGTATACTGCCCGGTATCCGAAAAGGTATACACCGGGTCCGTCATAGCGGAGGATGCCCCGGGGCTGCCGGGGTCATTAAACAGCCACAGGTAGTTGCCGGAGCCATCACTCTGATTATCAAAGTTGACGGTGAGGCTGCCACATTGCACCTCGGGAGCCGTAAAGGCGGCATTGGCTTCTCCACAGAGTCCAATATTGTACTGAAAGTCCCGGCGGGTGGTGGAAATCAGAATGCCATCCCGGTACTCTTCCACGCAAATGCCCACCACAAACTGCCCCTGCGTGACTGGGAACCCGGTAAGTAGGCCGGTTTGAGGGTTGATGCTTAATGGCGCACCGCCCGGCGAACCGTTCAGCATATTGTCAACGTTGTAGGGCGGATCGATCCAATGTATTTCGTCGTAGGGTGGATTATTTGGGGGCTGAGGCTGGGGAATATCAGGTGTGGCACCGGTCAGGGGCGTACATAGCCGGTAAACGATGGAATCTCCATCCTGATCAATAGCCGACTGATCAAAGACGATAGGCTCATTCACGCAAATATAAATGGGCGGCCACTCCTTGAATTTGGGATTGCTGTTGCAACCCTCCAAAGCCGCTTCTGAAATCGTAACGCCGTAGGTTGCCCCGGTGTCGAGCGGGTCAACAATATTGACAATAGTTTCGTTGCGGCAGCACCGCTGGTACGCCAGCTGATACCCACCGGGAATGGGCGGCAGCGTCACAATGGTACGGTAGGTCGTGGTATGCACGCATACATCCGGCGGAACGACCAGGCATTCGCTGGTTAGCACCGGGTTGAGGGTATCGTTGTTCATTAGCGGCAGCAGAATCTCCTGCAACAGTACATTATCCGCGTTGAATACTCCAATGGAGGCCGGGTTGTCAAACCAGGCATTAGGATTACCATTGAAGCAATCCCGGAAAATGGTCAACGTGATTTCGTATTCATCATTGCCAAGACAGGTGTAATTCATTTCTCCTCCTACGATATGCGTAGCCTGCAAAGCAGTGGGCAGGCACAAGAGCAGGAAGGAGAAAAGTACACCAATACGAAGCAACGGTTTCCACATCATGACAAGGGCTGATTTAGTGCAAAAAGATAAGGCAGAATTCCCGGCTGTCGAAGCGAAACCAGCCCAATTGGAAGCTATTGTCTGAAAAATAGTAATGCTATACGCCAAAAGGCTTATCTTTTGCATCTGCTCTAATGTGATGAAAGTTGTGAATCGAAAATACCAATTTGTGACGGAGGAAGACTTGATTGAAGCCTGTCGGCAAAACGACCGGCGCGCGCAGAAGACCCTCTACGACCGGTATTCTCCGGTGATGTACGGGGTTTGCAAGCGCTATGTCAAGTCTCCGGAAGATGCAGAGGATGTCCTGGTGGAAGCCTTCTACAAAGTCCTGACCAACCTGCAGCAATACAAAGGCAGCGGAAGCTTTGAGGGCTGGATCCGGCGGATTGTGGTAAATGAGTCGCTTATGTTTTTGCGCAAGCGCCACAATTTCCGCCTGACCGTGGAAATCAGCGAAGTGGATCAGCCCACCCCCACCAATATCATTAACCGCATGGCTGCGGAAGACATCCTGGGGCTGCTGAGCAAGCTGCCCACGGGTTACCGTACAGTGTTCAACCTGTACGTACTGGAAGGCTACAAGCACAGAGAGATTGCCGACATCCTGGGCATCAGCATCAATACTTCGAAATCACAACTTATCCTGGCCAAAAAGAAAATGCAGGACATGCTTGAAGATTTTGGCTACCCCGGGCTTCAAAAATTCAATAAATGAACCGCCCGGCTTTCATGATTTGCCTGAACAGAAGGAAACAGCAAACCATGCTTAACATTACATTAACCCTGTAAAAATACGCCATACCATGGCCAACAAAAAAGATCTCTTTTCTATATTTCAGGATAATCAGCACCTGTTCGACTCCGCTCCGTCTCCGCGGGCATGGGACAAGCTGGAACGCCGCCTCGACGGGCACCGCAGCCGCAACCGCCTGTCTACGTTTCGTACAGTTTCGATGGCAGCTGCTGTACTGCTCCTGGCGGTTGTTGCTATCCTGATTTCCATTGCGGTTGGAGAGAAGCCCCCCCGGCTGCTCAACAAGGGCCCACAGCCCCTGGCCTCCGAACGCCTTCAGGCTAATGACATAGAAGCAGCTGAAGAACTGCGGCAGACCCTGTATGCGCAGCAAGCCGAGCAGCAACGGCAACGCCCGATTAACGAAGGGCCGGCCGACCGCAGGCTCGTACTCGCCAAAAACCGGTCGGCCTCCACTGCACTCGAATCCCTCAGCCGTTTTGACTGGATGGAAGGAGAATGGCAGCCACAGGATTCCAAAGCTCATCCGTCTATACAGTGGAAGAAAATTGGCGATCATGCTATCGAAGGGCAGATTACACAGGGCGAAGTAACTGAGCACATTCGTATTTTCCAGGACGGTGAAACGCTATATTTTTCGACGGATTTCCGCAAGGATCAGCAAGTCCGTTTTGCCCTGCAATACGCTACGCCCAACACTGCCGTTTTTGAAAGCCATTCGGAGGGCATCCCTCAGCAGGTCACCCTCACCCGAAGCAAAAACAACCGCCTGACGCTCATATACGAGCAAAAAGATGCAGCTGCCGCTTCGGGGCTCCTCAACCGCAGGCAGCAAGTCCGGTCCTGGTACAAAATTCAGCTTCAATAAACGGTTTTTACGAACTATATCCGTTTGTGCTCATTATAATGGATACACTTTTGTCCATTGGCAAACCAATGCCCAACACGAAGCGAGCCCACGGATATGAATTTCTTGCTGCGCCATCTTGAAAATGAAGTGCCAGAGTCAGCACTCCTTGAAGGAGAAGCCTTGCTGGAAGGTGGTGCAGTGGAAGAGCTTCACGAACTGGAAAAACAACTTTGGATCGCGCAGTCCGAAGGCTTCGAAGTGGAAGTCCAACTCTCCGGTCAAAAAGTCACTGCCGGCACCTGTGAGTGTGACACCTTTAAAGCATCCGGCATTTGCGGGCACTTGGTCGGAACTCTACTTCAGGTGCGACAGCAGCAGCAGCGTCAAAAGGAAAAACACGAGCAAAAGAAAAAAGCCACAAATACCCCCCGCCGCCTGACGACCGGAGTGGTCCTCGATCAGGTGGACCCCGCAGAATTGGTTGCCTTTGTGCGGGAATACGCCCGCACGCACCGTAACTTTTCCATTGCCCTTAAAGCCCGCTTTGCCTCTTCCGTCTCCAGCCTCAACAGCAAGGACAAATACTTACAGCTACTGGATACCACCATTAATGCAGTTCGCAAGTCCGACCGGCAGATTACACTGCGGGGCGCCCAACGGCTGGGCAAAGTCCTCGATGAACTGCATCAGCAGATGGAGCAACACCTGGATTCCGGCAATTTGGTGGAAGTGGCAGACATCGCGCTGAGCATTATTGAAAAAATCAGCCCCGTGCTATCGAAAGTACAACGGCAACGGGATCAAATCAGGACCAAGCTGGTGGGGGCATTTGACTGCCTCTTTGAGCTGGTTGACCGGTCCCCTGCACCACAATTGCTGCGCCGGCTCTGGGCGGACAGTCAGCGTGAGCACTCCAAGCGTACCTACCAAAGCAACCGCCTCGACGGATACTTTTTCAAGTTGATGCTCAGAACCGCACAGGAGCCTTCTCAGTTGGAAGCTTTGCTCGAAACGCTGGAAGGGCGAGCACGTCAGGAAGAAGAAAAAGACGAGGCTGGTGCAGATTATATCCTGCTCCAAATCGCTGTTCTCGAACAACTAAACAGAACAGAAGAAGCCCGTCGGCTGATAGAAGCCCACCTCACGTCCCCGGACATCCTCGATTACGCCATAAAACAGGCACAGCGGCAAGGTAACCGGCCCCGGGAAAAAGCACTGGCGCAAATCGGGCTGCGGCTGAACCTGCCGGAAGACTATCAGGACCAGCTGGAAAGGTTGTTGCTGAAGATTGCCGAGGCAGAAGCAGATGCCAACAGCATAAAAACCTACGCGCTTTTGCAGTTTTTCCGGAAGCTTGACCTCCGGTTCTATAAAAAAGCCCGGAAAGCCACCCCTAAACCCGAACAACCTGCCCTTTTTGAAAATACCCTGGCTCAGCTCCGGCAGCGCCCCTACAGCGCTG
>CAZNHN010000269.1:0-8203 GCA_964572415.1 uncultured Phaeodactylibacter sp. | reverse complement strand
GGCCCACCCCTTCGACGTGCGGGATGTTTTCATTGTTGAAATCCCGGAAGGTTATGTGCTGGAAGAGATGCCGGAATCTGCTAGTTTTGCGCTTCCCGGCAAGGCGGGCAGGTTTGAGTTTACTCCGACCGAAACTACAGGTAAAGTCAACCTGGTGTACAGCCTGCGCCTCGATAAAACACATTTCGAACCCGAAGAATACTTAGCGTTAAAGCAGTTCCTGGACCTTGTCATCGAAAAGCAGGGCGAGCAATTCGTATTCCGAAAAAAGACCTAGAACCATGAGAGCATTGATACTGGCCATCACCCTGGCTTTTGCGCTGCCTGCTGCGGCACAGCACTATGCCGCGTTTACTATTCCCGACAGCCTGACAGAAGGCGCTAATGTGGTAGTGCGGGACTATAATGTGGACCTGGATATCCGGTCCGGGAAAAAAGGGTATCTCAAAGTGGAAAAAACATTAACACTGCTTAATGAAAAAAGCAGTGCCAATGAGCTGGTTATTTACTACGATGAGGGGACCCGGGTCCGTAAAATTGAAATTGTACTGTACGATGCACTGGGCCGGGAACTGCGGGTAGTGGATAAAGATGAAGTGAAGGACTACTCTGCTGTTTCGGGAGGCACCCTTTATGGTGACCGCCGTATCAAACACGTGGAGGTCAGGCATAATACTTACCCTTACACAATTAGCTACCGATACGAGCGTGAGCTGGAAGGCATTGACTTTGCTGCAGGGGAAGAGTGGTACCCGCAGCACTTTGGTTACAGCGTAGAGGCTGCGCGGTTTTCCTTTAGTGCACCAATAGATTTTCCAGTCAATTATAAGGGGTACCGGCTACCGGTTGAACCCACGCGCTCTAATGCTGGAAATGAATGGTCTTGTACCTGGGAGGTGAAACACCTGAAAGCCCTGCCTCATGAAGCTTATGCCCCGCAGGCTGAAGAGTTGTTGCCCAAGGTGGTTTGTGTGCCGGGCCGGGTCAGTATAGAGGGCTACGAAGGGGCGTTCTCGAGTTGGGAAGCCCTCAGTAAGTACATACACACGCTTTGGGAAGGGCGGGGCGTACTCCCTGAAACGGTAAAATCAGAAATCCAACAACTGGTTGCAGGGGCTACTTCAGATGAAGAGAAGATTGCCCGCCTTTACCGCTACCTTCAGCAGAATATGCGCTATGTCAGTGTACAGCTGGGCATTGGGGGGTGGCAGCCCTTTGATGCCGAATACGTAACAAAAAACAAATATGGTGACTGCAAAGCCCTGACCAATTACATGTGGGCTATGCTCAGGGAAGTGGGGATTGAAGCATACCCGGCACTCATCAGGACAGGTGGTGCACCGGTCAAGCTGGATACCGCCCTGGTCAAAAGCCAGTTTAATCATGTTTTATTGTACCTGCCCGGGCAGGACAACTGGCTTGAATGTACGGTTCCGGTTGGGCCGCCACAGTACATCTATTTCGGTAACCACGACCGGAAGGTATTGCTTGTGAAAGAAGAAGGCGGAGGTTTGTACCATACGCCCCATCTGGGGTACCTGGACAACATCCGGAGTGGAAAGACATCCGTACAACTCAGTGAAACCGGAGATGCCCGCCTCAGCCAGCGCTTTCAGATGGTCGCAAGGGATGCAGAACGCTGGCGGGCTATGGATGCCTATTATTCGGAAACAGAACTGAAAGATGCCGCCCGGGAAAACTTGCTGGCTGCGCCCGGGCTGCTCATCGAAAAACTGGAGGTGTTGCCAGAACCCGATAAAGCGGCTTGCCAGGTGTTTTTGGAGGGCCAATCTGAAAGGTTCGCCTCCAAAGGGGGAAAGCGTTTATTCCTGCCGCTGCTGCCAGTGGTTGCTGTCGGCACTGCACCGCCTCCGTGTGAAAACCGCCGCTGGCCGATAGCCATAAGAGAAGGCTTTACCTGCCGCGACACCGTGAGTTACCAGCTACCTGATGGCTATGAAGTGGAGAGCATCATGGAAGAAACAGCCACCCTTGAGCACCCTACAGGCTACTATCAGCTAAAAGTTGACCATCAGCCGGGGACCATAACCATAGTCAGGGTGCTCCAGCGCAAGATGGCAGAACTGCCCCCTGCTGCCTACGAAGAATTCCGTGCCTTCTGGCTGGAAGTCGGAAAGCTGGAGCGGTCGATGGCGGTACTGGTCCAAAAACGTACTTGAACTGGCTATTAAGCGGACTGCAAAATTATTTTATCTTAGCGGTCTAAGCCGCAATGAAAACATGTCCAAGCTGAATCCTATATACCAGCAAATATGCCAGGCAAAGTCAGAAGGGAGGAAGTGCTTCGCTTTGCTTATTGACCCTGATGAAGTAAGCATAGATGGCTTACCTGCTCTGGCAGAGCTGGGTGAACAAACGAATGTGGACTTTCTGTTTGTTGGCGGAAGCTTGCTGGTCCACAATACCCTCTCAGCCTGCTTGCAGCAACTACGGGCTTCCTGTAGGTTACCGCTTGTTCTCTTTCCAGGTAGCCCCCTGCAAATCGACGATAATGCAGATGCACTACTCTTTCTGTCTCTGATCTCCGGCCGCAATCCGGAACTCCTCATCGGGCAGCAGGTCATCAGTGCGCCTTACCTCCATCATGCCGACCTGGAAGTGATAGGGACCGGCTACATGCTAATTGATGGAGGGGCTGCCACCACCGTTTCCTACATGAGCAATACCACGCCAATACCAGCCGATAAGCCTGATATAGCCATGGCTACGGCTCTTGCCGGAGAGATGCTGGGGCTGAAACTGCTGTACATGGATGCCGGCAGCGGTGCCCGATACCCCATTTCGGAAGCCATGATACGCCGGGTCGCCACTAATACACAAATTCCGCTCATCGTTGGCGGCGGTATCCGGACCCCGGAACGGGCTTTTCAGACTGCCACTGCCGGCGCTGATGTCATCGTGGTAGGCAATGCTATTGAGAATGACCGCCGCCTGCTCCGCGCTATGGCCGAAGCAGTGCATGCCGGTGCAAGCTAAGGCGTCCGGGAACCTTCTCGGGTTAAGCATGGTTGCACTACTGAAATTCAAAACACAACAGATTTGGAACAAGGAACTGTCGTTAAGTCCACAGGAAGCTGGTATCAGGTACAAATGGAGGATGATAGCGTGTTGGACTGCCGTATCGTCGGGAAATTCCGGCTGGAAGGGCAAAAAATTACCAACCCCGTTGCCGTAGGTGACAGGGTCGAGGTAGAACGTAGTGAAAAAGAAGATAACGGGACCATCCGGAATATCCTGCCCCGCCGCAATTATGTGGTCCGGCAGTCGCCCCGCCGCCGTCACGACCTTCATCTTCTGGCCAGCAACATCGACCAGGCCATCGTTATTATGACCATTACCCAGCCGGACCTCAAGCAGGGGTTTATTGACCGGTTTTTGCTGATGACGGAACCCTATGAGATTCCTGCCATCATTGTTTTCAATAAAGCCGACCTCTACGATGCCGGGCATGTGGGCGTATTTGAATACCTGCGCGACATCTACGGGCACATTGGCTACCAAGCGATTTTGGTCTCTGCTCTGGAAGGGCAGGGGATACCCGAACTCAAGGCACTGCTGAAAGATAAAACCACGCTCATCACAGGTCAGTCGGGCGTGGGCAAGTCAACGCTCGTCAACGCCGTGGAGCCAGACCTGGAGCTTCGCACACAGGAATTAAGCGGTTATTCGGGTAAAGGACAGCATACCACCACCTTCGCGGAAATGCATGCGCTAAGCAACGGCGGAGCGATTATTGATACACCAGGTATCAAGTCGCTGTCCTTTATTCACCTGGAGCCTATGGATGTGGCGCATAATTTTAAGGAGTTTTTTAAGTATTCCGAAAACTGTAAATTCGGCGCCAACTGCCTGCACCGCTCTGAGCCTGGCTGTGCCGTCCGGGATGCGGTGGAGTCAGAAGAGCTGAGCGTGCTCCGATATGAAAACTATCTGACCATCCTGGAAGAGGTGGAAGATCAGAATTACTGGGAGCGCCACAAAGGGATTTAATTCCAGCCGCAGGCACCTTCACTCCTGAAAAAAGCGCACCTTTGCGAAAAATTGAACAATGGGGTATAAAAGCCGAAAACGAAACTTCAGGAGCCGCCGGGAGCGCTTCCAGGATACTATGCGCAAAACCCGCTTGTTTTTCCTGTTCCTCTTCATTGCCATCCTGCTGTATGTCTTCATGAACCGCCACGATATCTGGGCCTATCTCAAGACCTATTTGTACTAAATAAAAAACGGGGACAGCCTTGATTGCTGCCCCCGTTTTCCGTCTTTGGTTGTGGTAGATTATTCAGGCTCGAAACCGAGGATGATATTGAAGTTTCCTAAGCCCTGAATCGTCCGTTCTGCACCAGGCTTATCGAAGCCAATACCATAGTCAAAACCAAGTGTACCGAACATCGGGAGGAAAACCCGGAGACCAAGGCCAGCCGAGCGGCGAAGATCAAAAGGATTATACTCCCGGGTACTCGTCCAGGCGTTACCACCTTGTGCAAATGCAAGGACAAAGATGGTTGAACTTGGGTTGAGGGACAGAGGGTAGCGCAGTTCCATAGTAAACTTGCTGTATACCGGAGTAGCAACTGAGCCACCACCCGGGCCTACATTAGCAGGCAGTTCCTCCACTTCATATCCCCGGAGTGATATAATATCCACACCTGCAAAGCCAAACTGCTGGTTATTAATTCCGTCTCCACCCAACTGGAAACGCTCAAACGGAGAGGTGCCAAGCCTGGAGTTATAGGACCCAAGCAGTCCGATTTTTGCCTGAGCTTTAAAGACCAGATCACCTACAATTGGCGTATACCAGTCTGCATCAAGCCGCCATTTGTGATACTCCACAAACCGGAATCGATCTTCCACCGATTCCGAAGCATAGTCCCGGTCAGGGTTGAATAAGGAATAAGGCGGCGTAAACTGTACGGAAAGTGAAATCCGCGACCCGTCTTTAGGGAAAATAGGGTCACTGACTGTGGATCGTACAAGGGTTTGTGTAATACTGAAGTTGTTAAAGTCACCGTTGTCCACACGCTCGCCCTGATCCGTGGTAAAGTTTTGAGCCCAGTCATCGAGAGACAGCGTCTGCAGATTTAGAGAAGTGCTGGTTACAAAGTTGTCATCAGGCCACTTCAAACGCGTACCGAGGGTGACGGTAGCCTGACGGATACTCAGGCTTCTGTAGGATTCGGTATTGCGCTGCCCGAAAGCAAAGCGGTTGAAAAAACCAGCAACGGTAAGTGAATTGGGCTTTTTACCGCCCAGCCAGGGTTCTGTGAAGGTGGCGTTGTAAGACTGGAAGAAATCACCATTAGTCTGCGCGCGCAACGAAAGGCGCTGCCCGTCACCCTGTGGAAGGGGTCGCCAGGCTTCCTTATTGAAAATATTGCGCATGGAGAAGTTGTTGAAAGAAACGCCAAGCGTACCAATAACCCCCTGAATACCACCCCAACCGGCGGAAAGCTCCAACTGATCGGAGGGTTTCTCTTCCAGTGTATACTCAATATCAACAGTACCTCTTTGTGGGTTTACCGGGGTATTGATGCCCAGGGTCTCCGGATTGAAATAGTTCAGGTTCATCAGTTCACGCTGAGACCGGATAATATCGGAACGGCTGAACTTTTTACCGGGAAGGGTACGAAGCTGACGGCGGACTACATGCTCGTGGGTCCGGTCATTCCCTTTGATAACCACCTTGTCAATCGTTGCCTGCGGCCCCTCAAAGATTCGGATTTCCAGGTCAATAGAATCATCTTCTACAGCCACCTCAATCGGATCAACCTGAAAGAAAAGGTAGCCATTGTCCATGTAAAGCGTACTGACATCGCGTCCGTCCTGACTAAAACTCAGGCGGGTTTGCAGCAGCTCCTGATTATAGATATCGCCTTTGGATATGCTAAGTACGTTGGCCAGGGTTTGCTCATCGTAGATGGAGTTCCCCTTCCACGCGATATTTCGGAAGTAGTACTGATTGCCCTCATCAACGTTTATCTGAATATTGAGCAGCCCGTCTTCATCCCGGTAAAGACTATCACTTTCTATGGCAGCATCCCGGTAGCCCAGGGTATTGTAGAAAGCAATAATCGCTTCTTTATCTTCTTCGTACTCATCCATGATGAATTTGGAGGAGGCGAAGAGACGGCGCTTCTCCTTGGTGTCCTCCATTTTTTTCCGCAGCTTCTTACCTTTAACGTTGTCGTTGCCTGTGAAAATAATGTTACGGATTTTCACCTTGTCCTTCCGGTCAATATTGAAAACGAGGCGGACGGAGTTCGGGCGGATGGAGTCCGGGATTTCCTGAACGGTGGACACAGCATCCAGGTACCCTTTGCCAATAAAGTAGTCTTCTATGGCTTCACGGGCGTTGGTCTTTACGTTTTCAGTGACAATGCCCCCTTTGAGGAGGTACTTGTCCACTTCGTCATTGAGATCATCGTGTACAGATTTCTTTACGCCCCGGTAGGAGTGCCGGGTGAGGCGGGGGCGCTCCTGAACATAAATTTCCAGGAAAACAATATCACCGATGGTCTTTTCTTTTACGATTTTAACATCGGTGAACAGGCGGAGCTTCCAAAGCGCTTTGATCGCTTTTTGGATTTTCGGGCCCGGGATGCGGATCTTATCACCCACGCGGAAGCCCGCGATACTGATGACGGCATTATCGTCACTGTAGTCTGCGCCAACGACTTTAATGCCGCCGATTTCGTACTCCAGCGGTTCTCCGTATTCGAGAACCGGGATGCTGTCTTGTTCTGCTTGTGCCAGGGTCGGCAGACTTAGTGCCAGGAGAGACAGGCTCATCAGGCACTTCAGAAAAATGGCTTTTGTATTGATCTGCATAGAATCGCTTTGCAGGTATGTCAATTGTTTCATGTGCTTCTGTTGCAAGTTGCTGTGTTTTTTCCAGCGCTCCCAAAACAGGGGCACAGCAGGCGCTGGTACTTTCCTGAAGCCGTTTTTCACTGGCTTTCAGTGGATTTGCCCGCAAAAATAAGCGTTGTACTCAGCAAAACCGCATATTCCGGGAGCAGATTAGAAAAAACTACTCTAAGTGGACGCCTTGCTGACACCTCAGGTTGTATGAAGGGCCGTAAAACCTTATTTATTGCAGGCAGATTTACACCAGTTGCTCACTGGTTTTCCCAAAACGCCGCTCCCGCCGCTGATAATCGATGATGGCCTGATAAAAATGGGCTTTGCGGAAGTCCGGCCAATAGGTCGGAGTGAAGTAGAGTTCTGCATAGGCAATCTGCCAGAGCAAAAAATTGCTAATGCGGGTTTCACCGCTGGTTCGGATGAGGAGCTCGGGGTCAGGCATGCCCTTGGTGCTGAGGTAACTGCCCAGGGTAGCCTGATTAACGTCTTCCGGTGCCAGTTTCCCGCTTTTGATCTGTTCGCTAAGGCTTTTGGCGGCTTCCGTAATTTCCCACCGCCCACTGTAGTTGAGTGCCAGGACCAGGGTCATCCGTTTATTGTGCTGTGTTTTCGCAATACCATCGAGCAGAGCCTTATGGGTGATATCCGGTAGCTTGGAAAGGTCGCCGATGGCTTTGAGGCGGATATCGTTTTTATTGAGGGTTTCAATTTCTTTTGACAAGGTTTCAACGAGCAGGCGCATGAGGGCACCAACTTCCAGCTTCGGACGTTTCCAGTTTTCTGTGGAAAAGGCATAAAGGGTAACGTATTCTACCCCCAGTTCGGCCGCTGCCTCTGTGACCTCCCGCACAGCGGTTACTCCGTTTTTGTGGCCAAACACCCGTGGTTTACCATGCTGCTTGGCCCAACGGCCATTGCCATCCATAATGACTGCAATATGGCGGGGGAGTTTATCGAGGTCTATTTGTGATTTTAATGCTTGCTGTTCCACATCATCGCTTTTGGTCTGACCAGCTAGTCCTTAAACTTTTAATCTTTACTGCCTGTTAAGCAACTGCCTGATTTTTAAGCAGGCTAAGATAAGGTCAGGATTGGGGAAACAGCCACAAATGTACACACTTTCCACCCAAGTAAGGGGAAGATAGGCTGTAAATTGTCTTATCTTTGTGCTCCCTTTATAGGGTTACTGCCTGAAACCGGTTTATTTTTTTGTTCAGGAGCAACTTTTCTCCCGGTAAAACTTACCTCTTTGTTATCTCATTGAAAGCCGCAACAACTATGCAAACCTTAGCCGTGAATACAACATTCGACCAGTTTGAAT
>CAZNHN010000268.1:0-8240 GCA_964572415.1 uncultured Phaeodactylibacter sp. | reverse complement strand
TCAATGATGGCGCCGCAGCAGCACAGCCGGAAGAACGGGAGGCCAGCGTCTTCCCTAACCCGGCACGAGACGCCTTCACCCTGGCCTTTTCCAAAGCCCCCGAAAGCGGCGGCACGGCCATCCTGCGCAATCAGATGGGGCAGGCCCTGGAGCAGCGCCAACTGCTGCCGGGCGAGGCCGCTACAGATTGGGACATAAGCCGCCTGCCAGGCGGGCTGTACCTTTTGGAGGTGCGGCAGGAAGGGGGGCCGCCACAGGTGCTGCGGGTGGTGAAAGCCAACTAGCATAGCACCTCTTTTACTTTACAGTATTCTGAGAATTGCCCGGGGTTTACGCGCCGGGCAATTCTCTTTTTTTAGCCTCTGTACCGGCTATCTATGTTTGTCCGGCTTATCAATCTATCCGATGAAGTATTGCATCTTCAATACAAATGGTTGTATGTTTGTAAACCACTAGTGGAGTTCCATGAAATCCAGGCTCAAAATATCGTTTGCAATAGCAGTGCTGCTGCCGTATCTACTTGGCGGCGGCTTGCTGAGCGCACAGGGGCCACTTTCGGAAAGCACCCTGCCTTTGCCCACGCAGCGCCTCATCTGGGATATGGCTACCGGGCCGGAAGGCTACCTTTGGCTGGCTACGAAACTTGGCTTATTCCGCTATGACGGGCACCGGTACGTAGCGTACACGGATGCTCAAGGTACGCCCAACCGCATCAGTTACAACGATGTGATGCAAGTTTTGCCTACTCAGGACGGGCAGCTCGCGCTGTTCAATGGCGTGCATACCGTGGATGTACTGAACCCTGTAACCAACGCACTTAAGACCCACGACATAGGCGCAGGCACCTCACCCCGGGGTGCCATCAGGACAGCTTGCCGGCAGGCCGATGGCCGGGTGTTCTTCATCACCGAGCACGACGAGGGCTATGCCCTGTTCGAATACTTAGACGGAGCCTTCGAGCGGTGCTTTGAGCGCCGGGAGAAACGGCTGACAAACCCCAAGATGACAGCACAAGGCAGCCGGCGTTTTCATTTGGCGGCTCAGGAAGACGGTTCGTTCCTACTGCACGATCAGGAAAACGGGCTGCTGCACCTGAGCAACGATGGGCAACTGCTACGACGCTTTTCACCAAAAGGAAGAAAGAACGAAGCCTTGAACTTTTTCCAGGCAGAAAAACAAGGCGGGATCATACTCGCGTATGACGCCAAAAGCGGTATTTACCGCGTAGACCTGGCCAAGGGCAAGATAGAACTGGATGCGCGCTTTCCCGACGACGACTACGGTATCTGTAAAGCTGACGAGCACGGCAACCTGCTATTCGGTGCTAAGGAAAAGAGCAGTAGTATTAAATCTTTATGGATGCTCGATGCGGAAGGTAACTTTACTGAAATAGAAGACTTATCCAGCAGGCCACCTTTCGGCTTCCTGGTGTACGGGCGAAATTTCTCGGATTTTTTCTACCTGGTCTCAGACAGTGGGCTTTTGAAGATCAATACGAGGGAGCGGAATGTCAAGAGCTACTTAGCGAAGATGGACATCAGTGGACGTGGGATGATGAGTGACGGGCAAGGGGGCCTAATTATTACGACAGAGCGGTACGGATGGTACCGGCTCGACAGGGCCTCCGATCGCATAAGCCCCATTCAGATCGGGGATACCGGCTACCCGGACCTGGACCCTCCGCAGTACCCGCGCAACCTGATTAAGGATACCAATGGCGATATCTGGGCATCGGCTTACGGAAACCCGCCGGTGACAGCCACACCTGATGGCTACCTGCTGCGCTACCGCCCCTCGGACGGCAGTGTGCGGGCTTTCAAAAACAAATACCGTATCGAAGCGCTGCTGCTGGATAAATACGGGATGTTTTATATAGCTTCGATTGGTACCTTGCAAAAGTTTGACCCGGCCACCAGCCAATTCGTCGAACTGCCAGGCAATTATGGCTTTTCACTCACTCAGGGCGTCATCCCCAACTGCATTATGCAGGCTCGCGACGGTAAAGTATGGATAGGCACGGAAAAAGGGCTGGTGCAGTTCGATCCTGAGGACAGCAGTTTCGTATCCTTTGGCGATGAAGGAAATAGACCCGCACCATTTAGCAACAACATCATGGCCATCCACGAAGCTCCCGACGGGCGGCTTTGGCTGGGCACGCAGGGTGGGCTGCACCTGTTCGACGCGCCAACAGGCCAGGTAGAAACCTATACGGACCGCAACGGGTTGCCCGACAACAACGTATGCGCAATCTTGCCCGATGAACACGGTAATATATGGCTGGCTACTTTCAAGGGCTTAAGCTATTTTGAAACCAAGGCGAAGCGGTTTCGCAATTTCTACACTTCCGAAGGCTTCAACCACAACGAGTTTAACCGCCATTCCTTCTACCGTACTGAAGAGGGCACCTATTTTATCGGGGGCATGGACGGTTTCAACGCCTTTCGGGCGGAGGAACTGATGGCGGAGAAGGTGGTCCCGGGAATTTTATTGTCGGAGATTACCTTTTTTGGGCCAAGGGGAGACTCCCTCATCACGCGGACGCATGGCTTGAGCAAGCTACGTTCAGTCGTGCTGCCAGCGGCTAACCGCTTTTTGCAGCTTCGCTTTGCCCTCGACCATTTTTCGCACCCGGAACAAAACAGCTACTCCGTCTTTTTGGAAGGCTACGATGCCGATTGGGTGTCGCTGGGCAATGTAGCCGAAGTACGCTACAACAACCTGCCTCCGGGCAAGTACCGCCTTTATGTACGGGGTGCCGGTCCCAGCGGTACCCTTTCAGAAAACACCATCGAGCTGAACGTCAATGTGAAGCAATTCTTTTACAAAAGCGCTTGGTTTTACCTGCTCCTCCTGCTGGCGGGTATGGCGCTGATCGCCGCCTGGATCAGCCGCCTGCGCACGGAAAAGCTGCGCCTCAAGGCTGAGGTCGAAAAGCGCACGGCGCAAATATGGGCGGATAAAGAGATTATTGAGCAACAGGCCAGCGAACTTCAGGAACTGGACCGGATGAAGTCGCAGTTTTTTGCTAATATCAGCCATGAGCTCCGCACCCCGCTTACGCTCATCCTCAGCCCCCTGAAGCGGATACTGAAAAACGAAAGCCTCAACCTGCCTGCCGTACGGCAACACCTGGAAATAATGGAAAAAAACGGCGAGTTCCTGCGCCTGCAAATTGAAGAGCTCCTCGAACTCAGCCGCCTCGATGCCGGAAAAGCAGCCCTGCAAAGAAGCTTAGTGGAGCTGAAGCCGCTGCTGCAAAATACATTGGACCGCTTTGCACCCGCAGCTGCGCAGAAAGGCATAGATTTGGTGCTCGACTGGCAATTACCGGAGATGCCGACGGTACTGCTCGACGCGCCAAAATTTGAAAAAATCATTAGCAACCTAATAGACAACGCCCTGAAATTCACTGCATCAGGCAGGGTCCAACTGACGGTGAGCGGACAGGCTACAGCGCAGCAGAACAAGCAGGTACTGCAACTGTGCACAGCCGTTACCGATACCGGCAGAGGCATAACTCCCGAAGACCTGCCCCACGTTTTCGAGCGCTACTTCCAAACCCGAAACGATGTTCTTGCTACCGCGGGCAGCGGTATAGGCCTGGCTTTGGCCAAATCGTTTGCGGTGCTGATGGGGGGAGACATCACGGTGGAAAGCCGCATGGGCGAAGGGAGCACTTTCACCTGTCGCCTGCCTTTGCCACTGAGTGAACCTAAAGCTTCAAAAAGCAGCAGTAGCAGCAGTCCAGAAAAGAGTCTTAAAGAAGCTGCAGAGCCCATAGTCTATCAGCTCCCGACGGCAACCAATGCAGCCGGGCAGGCTGCAGAACAGGCCACCATCCTGCTAGCCGAAGACAATCACGACCTCCGGTATTACCTCCAACAAATTTTGGAAGCCCACTACGAAGTGGCGGCAGTGGAAAATGGGCAGCAAGCCCTGCAATACCTCCAATCGGAAGCTCCGGTTCAAAACCTGCTCATCCTGAGCGATGTCATGATGCCCGTGATGGATGGCTTTACGCTGCTGGAAAGCGTGAAAGCCGAAGAAAAGCTGCGAAAAGTCCCTTTCGTGATGCTCACCGCCAAAGCAGGCAGCGAAAACCGGCTGCGCGCCCTCCGTATGGGCGTGGACGATTACCTGCTCAAGCCCTTTGAGGAAGAAGAGCTGCTTGCGCGAATCGCCAACTTGCTGGCCAACCTGCGGCTACGCCTGCAGTTCGCCGCAGAAGACCAGGTGCCCCAACCAAATGAAGGTGCCGCTGAGCAGGAATGGCTGGAGACCGTGGAAAAAATCGCTCTCACGTCCCTCAATGACCCACAGCTGAGCATAGATTTCCTGGCGAAAAAAACCGGGCTAAGCCGCAGCAGCTTCCACCGCCGCATCAAAGCAGAAACCGGCCTGACGCCTAATTTATACCTTCGCGAAATACGTTTGCAGCAGGCTCGCCAACTGCTCGAAGGCGGCCTTATAGACAGCGTCGCAGAGGCCGCCCGGCAGGTCGGCATCCAAAAGCGAGCCTACTTCTCGCAGTTATTCCAGTCCCGGTTCGGGCGCCTGCCTTCCTCCTATTTTCAACATCCGGAATGAATGATCATCCTGAACAGTGTAGCAAGCTCCAGCTCCGCCAGCGCAGGCTTTTGGGCTGTTTGACCGAAATGGGGCACATGCTGACCGAATTGTGGCATGCCCTAAAATAGCGCATCTCTGCAGAGACCATGACCTTTACAAAAACACTCACTAATGACACCTTCCAAAAATAATATGCACTACGATACAGTAAATTCATGTTTCAATAAGGCAAGGCAGGTTGGGCTATGGATATTGTCTATGCTGTTGGCCGTGACGCCGGCCTGGTCAGGGCATATCTCTTTCATTTCAGCTACTGATATATTGCTAATTGAGCCAGGTGGCGTAAACGAGGCCCCCAAGCTGTCCAGAAGTGGCATCGGTGGAATTGTTACCGTTAGCAGCAACCAGGCCGATACCTACCAAGCCGGGATCAAAAACCCTAAACCCTTACCAGGCAATGCCCAGGTGGCCGAAGCCTTGCCAACTTGCCCAGCCACGGGGACGCTGACCTGGACTGGAGCTGCCGATACCGATTGGGGCAATGCCTCCAACTGGGATGCCGGTTGCGTGCCCACTGCCGACAATGAAGTCGTCATTCCGGATGTAGTCAATGCCCCCGTTATCATGGACGGCACGGCAGCGGCAGCCATGACGGTTATGGTCATGCCCGATGCCTCGCTAACCATAGGGGCTATGGGCAGCCTCACCCTGGAAGGCGCTACGGGTATGCCTTCCGGCGGCCTGTACAACCAAGGTACAGTGACCAACAACGGACAAGTGGACATCGGGCCGAGCATCAGCCCGGGCGAGTACGGGCTGGTCAACGAAGGCTCGTTCAGCAACGAAGCCGGCAGTGAATTGAGTATTGACCGCACGAGCAACATCGGCCTGTGGAACAAAGGCGGCACTTTTGCCAATGCGGGGAAAATCACTACTAGCGCATCGGCGGGCACCTTACGGCCGGGCATCTACAACGAAGGCGTTTTCCAAAATAATGGCGGCGAAATCGAGATAGACCAGGCCGGCGGCGCTGCTTTCCACAACCTCTCCAGCGGCTTAGCTGTCAATTCGGGCAAAATTGCCATTGGCCAAACAGCGCTTTCAGGAACTGGCATCTACAACTTCGGGCAGTTCGAAAACTTAGCCAATGGCGAAATTGAGATAGACCGGGGCAATTCCGGCATTTTCAACACTGCCACAAACAGCATCAGCAGCTCGTTTGCCAATGCGGGCAAAATAGCCATCGGCCAAACAGCAGCCATCGATGGCCCCGGCATCTATAACCTAAGCCAAGACGGGACTCCGGTATCTTTCGAGAATAGCGAAAATGCTGAAATATTGCTGGATCGTACCAGCGCAGCTATCCAAAATGACTTCGACTGCTCTTTTGAGAATGCAGGCCTGATCAAAGTCGCGACCAATGCCTTGCGCGATGGCTTCAATCCGGCCATTTACAACCTGAGCACCTTTAATAATTTGCAAAGCGGCGAAATTCAGGTAGATTCAATCTCCAGAACCGCCTTGCACCACGAGAGCGGCACCTTCACCAATAGCGGAAAGCTGCAGATTGGCATAACTTGGGATGTCGACCAGTCGTCCTCTATAGGAGTATACAACCGGGCCGCCTTTTACAACCAGGCAGGGGCCGAAATTCACATTGACCGTTTCCCTTCCTCAGGCTTTTACAATGGGATCGATGGGGAGATGACCAATGAGGGTTTGATCAACATTGGTGAAAACGTGCTCGGTGGGAGAAATGGCTTGTTCAATATCGGGACGCTACAGAACGAGGCTGCGGGCGAAATCTACGTGGACAATATCCTCGATGACAGCAACACGAACGGGGTTTTCAATGAGAACATCAGCGATTTCACCAATAATGGCAAACTCTTCATCGGCAGCGCTGTCGGCGCCGGCACAACGGGACTTTTCAATCAGGGCTCGTTTTCCAACAAGGGTGAAATCAGTGTGGACAACATACGGGGAAACTCTTGCTGCCTGCATGGACTATACCACCGCGGCAACAACTTTACAAATACCGGCAAGATCACGCTTGGCGCAACCGGCAACATCGGCGGCTGGGGAATATTTACCAGTTCTGACTTCACCAACGAGGCTGGTGCCGAAATCAGCATTGACCGATGCACGATAAGCGGGCTGCACAATGGCGATTTTTTGGGCGGCACGTTCACCAACGCTGGCAAGCTGACCATCGGCGCCAATGCAGCCGTTGGCGACTGGGGTATTTGGAACGATAGTGATTTCGTCAACACCGGCGAACTGAGCATTGACAATTCGGCCGTCACCGGCCTGCGCCACCAGTCAGACTCCTTCGAAAATACAGGCACTATAGTACTAGGCGGTAACGCAGGCATAGGCGAATGGGGGCTGTGGAGCCAGGCGGCGTTCACCAACGGCACCAGCGGTGAAATTAGTATTGACCGCACCAGCAACACGGGGCTGCTCATCTTCTCTAATACGTTCGCCAATAGCGGAACAGTCAGCATCGGTGCCAGCGCAGCCGTCGGTGCCCAAGCCATTTACAATAATGGCACACTTGACAACGAGGCCTGCGCAGTACTCAATATCTACGCACCCCTGTACAACGATGCTACACTCAACAACTCAGGTGTGGTCTTATCGAGCACGGCAGAGCCGCACACCAACTCGGGTTTCACTAACGAGGGCGTCATCGCCTACCCCAGAGGTAACCCGATACCGAACGTGACTAACAATGAGATTATCGTTGCGCCGGTAACCTCCAATAGCTGCAATGCCGTTAGCCCAGCCTTTACGCTTAGCAGCCCGACAGACTTTGACATCGCAGGCGTGTTCACGGACGAGGCGGCGACCCTGTCAGCTGGCACTTATGCAGTTGCCACCAATACCTTCACACCAACGGAATCTTTGGAAGAGGATACGTACAGCTATTTCGCGCAAATAGCCGACCCTGTTGGAGGATGTACCCGCACCGTTCCATGGAACTTGACGATTGTAAGCTTGTTCCCAAGTGATGCCTTCCTTCCCGCCGGAACAACACTAGCCGACCCCTTCACAGGAGTCACTGACTACGACACTGACCACTTCATTTGCGGGGGTGAAGAGGCGGTCTACGGCACCCAGGCTGATGCGTCAGATATTGACGTAACCTGGAGCATTTCAGGCGGCGGTACTATCCTTGCCGGTGACAACACCAGCAATGTGAAGGTGCGCTGGGAAAATCCTGGCATTCACACCTTGACCTTCGTAGCAACTAACGTAGTCTCAGGCTGCACAAGCACCAATTCCCTTGAGGTAACGGTGGACGGTGATGCCCCCGTTATTTTCTGCGAAGACATTACCGTTGAGCTGGATGCTAACGGGGAGTACATGATGACCAATGACGAAGCTTTGCTAAGCATCACGGACGACTGCCACGTTCTGGGCCCCTTCACCGAGGGTGACCCTGGCGCGCGAATGTTTGATTGTAACGACGTAGGCATGACTTTCTCTCGTACTATGGTCGCTAATGATGTTGCAGGCAACCAAGGTTCCTGCAACTACAACGTTACAGTCGAAGACAACACCGCCCCCACCGCCGCCTGCCTCAACACCACCGTCGAGCTACAGCCGGACGGGCTGTACCACTTGCAGCAGAGTGACGTCTTTGACGCGGCCAACAGCAGCGACAA
>CAZNHN010000267.1:0-8247 GCA_964572415.1 uncultured Phaeodactylibacter sp. | reverse complement strand
ACGGTATTTCCCGGTACGTTTTTCAGTAAGCGGCTGGGGCAACTGGTCCTGTTGGCTGCCATACTTATGGTGCCTTTCCTCACCTCCGCTCAAAGCTGGGATACGGTGCGGGTTGTTGATTTTTCAAACCCTTCCTTTAATCAAGATTTAGGCGGCGTACAGGGTTTTAATGCCGTAGGATTAACTTTGGGGAATAATGGTGCTTCCGGAAATTTCAATGACCTATGCGCATTCACAGGCAGCTTTAGTGCTCAGGACCGGATCGCCATGCGCGTTTCCCTCCTGGCAGGTGTGGACTACCGGGTATCCCTAAATGGGAAGGTGAACAGCCCCGGCCAGGCGGTTGACTTTGTGTATGCGCCAGCGGGTAGTCCCCAACAAGTTACAGTCATATCACAGAGCATACCGCTTGCTGATATTGACTATAATGATCCTGGTGCAACGGTAGAAAGCGGTACGTTTTCTGTCGCGGCAGATGGCAACTACTGGGTGGCTGTGGTTCATGGTGGTGTTAACCTCTCCTGGGTATTTGCCCGGCTGGATAATTTCATGGTCGAAGCCCTGCAAGAAGCTCCAATGCCCAGTTTGTCTCTGACAGACAATGATGGCAACCCAATAACAAGTGGCATAGAGGCCGAGCCCGGCACCCCATTCATGCTATGCGCCAGCTGAGGATATGGTCTTAGAGCTTAGTATTAATGGGGACGGCTCCCCGCACTTTAGTGATTTCACAACTATGCCGCTGACCTTCCCGGCAGGCAGTACTGACGAGGTGTGCTTCGACCTGTCGCCAAGCGCAGAGGATGTCGCCGGTACATACACGTTCCAGCTCACGGATGGAAATGGTGAGGAAGTGATGAGCTTTGGGGTGGGGGTGGAGCCGCCGTGTACTAGTATCGCTGGGCCGGACCACATCATTTGCGATGGAAAGAGCGTTCAGCTGGGCACAGGTTGTCTGCCTGAGCCTCACCCAGTGGATGGGGTGGAGTATTGTTATGCATGGGTGCCAGCAGATGGCTTGGATGACCCTCGCTCGGCAATGCCTATGGCGACACCAACAAGCAGTACTGCCTATTTTGTATACGTCACTACCTCAGAAGGAGAGTTTGTTGGGCAGGACGATGCCTTGGTGGAGGTAACGTACAGTTCAGTGGAAATCACCGCCTCCGACCTTATCGTATGTGATGGGCAGTCTACGACCCTGAGCGTTGCGCCCAATGACGGGGATACCTACCGCTGGTACCTCAATGGGGTACTCATTGCCGGGGCGAACAGTTCCGATGTCCTGGTTGACGCTGCTGGGGAGTACACTGTAGAAGTGACTGGAGCAGACGGTTGTATTGCTAGGGGCACCATCACCATTGGCGACGCTAGCGACCCGGCTTCGCAAGCAGATGCTTTGAAACAGGAGGGCTTCATTTGTATAGGCGTCACGATAGATGAGGATGTGGTTGGCTTGCGGAGCAGTAACTGCGATACATATGTTGATGACCGCACGGACGGTATCGCGTTTTCCTTCAGCGGTGTTGGAGAAACGGTAACTGATATTGCCTGTACCTTGGATCAGTTTCTAGCAGAGGTAGAAGTATGTGGTGATAACTTGCAAGGGCTAATTACTAAGGAAAGCAACGTTTGCGAGGGAGGGGCTTTCTTCGAGTCAAATGCTACCACTTTTGAGAGTGCGGATGCAGGTGTATGGTTACATTTTATTGACTTTCCGGGAGAAGAAGATTGTTTGCTTATCCGTGTCAATAGTGGTGAGGAAGTGCAGACGGAAGGCTATGAGGCTTACATGAGTGGTCTTCTGGGTACGGTGGCCAGCGATTCTGATCTTTATAGCTACGCTTCTAAAAGTGAGCAGATGGTAGACATCTTGTTCAATGAGACTACTTTGGTAAGTTTCGACAGTATCCCGGATAACTCGGCACAGGTTGATAATCTCTTGCCTGCTTTGCTGCCTTCTACAGATGTCGTTTTGCCTCATTTGCCCTCAGGGCCTTGTAACCATAGCGACCCAGTAGTCGGTATTTCTCCTTCGGGTTTGCCCGTATGGGTACCTTCAGGTGCCAGATTAAGCTTCGGTTTGCCTTATCAGTTTCGGACACTAATTGATAATGAAACTTTAGTGGCTTTTACTCTAAACGAGCCGAATGGGGTTCGTGGGCGGTTTATAGCCAAAGGGAAAAAGTGCCAGGGCGAATATAAATTCATAGGTTATAAAAACCAGCTTGATCCCGAAGGCGTGTATGAGTTTGAAACGGCTAATTTGGGACCTAGCCCCGTAAAAGCCAGCTTTGGCACTCGCGAGCGTTTAGATTGCCCGGAAGCTCATATAAGCGTAACTTTTAAAAACTATTCCTTTGACCAGGCAGATGTAGATAATACTGCTGTCGGCACCGGAGCGCTTGTTTCGGAGTTTACTGGAGTGCATCCTTACATCTTCCAGGAAGGCGAACAAGGGCCCTATGGCATATACTTGTGCCAGAGTGATATTTCTCATGCCTCTTTCAATGATCCGCTTTCGGTCAACTTAAATCCCCATTTGCACCCAAGTGGTATGTCTGAGGGATGGCTGTTCTCTGTGAAGGGCCAGGGAGATGATGAGACCTCATACCTGTACGGGATTGCTGACCCAAGCGGTGATGGGTATAATTATTACAGGTACAACTGTGACGGCTCATGGACTTCTTATGACGATCCAGGCCGCCCCGAAATGCTTGATTTCCTGAGCGCTTTGGTGGAGGTATTGATAGAGAATGGGCATACTGCTTTAGATGTAGTAGGGCTTATTCCTGGCCTTGGAGATTTTGCCGATGGGGTCAACTTCATCTGGTATTCAGCAGAAGGAAACTATGGGGAAGCTTCAATATCAGCTGCATCCATAGGCCTATCCTTCGCAGTTGCTTATCGGTTAGGTAACAAAATCATACTAACAACAGGGGGTGAACAGGTAAACACCTTTGTCGCTTTATTCAAAATAGCCACTGGCAATGGATCAGCTCTCAAGTCCATTGATGCGGTGAAGGAGTTAGAAAAAATGAGAGCAGTTGGCATGTCCCCTACTGAGGCTTCCCGTTGCTGGAATTGGATATACAACCTTTCCCTCGCCTCAAGTGAGCATAAAGGGATTTTGCTAAAGATTGCCGAAGGGGGCAACGACGATTTTTACAAAGTCTGGAGAAAAGCAGCGCGGGAAAATTTGGTGGATGATGATATTACTCTTCTTTTTAAAGACATCACCCATGATGTGGTGGAAAGTTTTCCAAGCGGCACTGTGTCTGCCTCGGATGATCTAATTGACTTTTTTGTTAATAATAGCAATGGGGTTAGGGCGTGGAAGAAGTTTATAGATGATGGGCTTCCACCTGCATTTAGAAGGAATATAATCAACCTTAAGCAAAGAAGTATAATTGACGAGTGGGCAGGAAATATTGCATCAGCTTCAAATAAACGAAAAGGAAATTTTGGAGAGATTGGAGCAGACTTAGACTTAAACTCAAAGAGCTACGAATCATTGATAGACCGAATTGATGATATTGATGCAGGTGGACATAATGGATTAGATGGTGTATTTAGAAAAGATGGACAATATTATATTGTGGAAGGAAAATATAGCGGAGCCGCTCAAATAAATGGTGCCGTACCTCCAAATTTGCCACGACAAATGAGCGACGATTGGATTGCGACAAGAAGTTGGGATGAAGTTAATTTGGATCAAATTATTATTGATGATTTGATCGAGAACAAAAACTATGAACGAATTTTGGCCAAAACAGCTCCTGATGGTACTGTCTCTTACAGTAAAATAGACGCTGATGGTTATGAAATAAGTGGTTCAGTTTGGAACCCATAATTACATAAGTTTCCGAATCATGAGAGATAAAAATATAGTTAGTGAAAACTACTTTAACAAATTCATAGAAAATCATCAAAAAAGAATAGAAGAGTCATTCAATAGATTAAATAGTTTTGAGCTTCCTGAAGAAAATATTCCATTGGTAAAGAATAGAATATTTTTTAGATCCTTAGAGGTTTTAATAGCTATGTATAGTAATGGTGAACCTATCGAAAACCTACACAAAGAATTTTCTAAGTGCATCCTTTATATGGAAGACGGCTGGGATGACTCAGTAGTGAAATTCAAAATGGGACGTCCAACAAAAATGTTTGACTACTATACAGTTAACCACTATTGCTACATGCTTTGGATGTTATCATTCGCTTTACTTCTTGATGTTCCAAAGAGTGAGTGTGCAGTGTTGAAAAACCTTATTAAAAAAGGAAAGATAAACGATAGGCTATTACTATATTTTTTGAGCCTCTTAACGAATGAATATTTTCCTGTTACTTCTGTGCAAGAGTATGAACCGTTTAAGAGGATTTATAAAAAGGGGAGCTTAGAAACTATAGATATTAAACAAGTTAAGAGCTATCTCAATAATTGGTATTTAAATACCAATTATTTGACTTGGCACAAATCTTTAAAATCCATAGAGATGGAGAAGTTCTCATACTTTGGCTATTGGAGTTTTGAATCTGCAGCAATTGTTGCAGCACTGGGTCTTGATGATAGTAGTTTTAGAGATAATGAATACTACCCCAAGGATTTAGTTGATTATTTTAGAAGTCAGAATGGAGAAGAAGTCACCTAGGTTTGATCATTTTCAGAGCCAACAGTCCAAGCAATACTTGAGCTGTACGGTCTCAAAGTCAAAAAACAGGTAAAAAGTTTCGCAGCGTTAGCCATTTAAAGCCAGCGTTGCCCAAAACATAAACATTTCAACCTACCGCAAGGGAGCGGCCCGCCAAGTTGTTTTGGTGCGTCACAGCCATTCTTTTGCCCAAAAACGAGTATGATGAAATACGCGATTTCTACCGCCCTCTTTATAGCCCTGCTCAGTGCGCTGCAGGCACAGATAGGGATTGAGCTCAATCTCGAGCCAGGTGATTGCTTCTGCGAAGGCACCCCACAGCAGCCCTTTATCGTCACGGCTGAGGGCAGTGCCGGGCCTTTCACCTATGAGTGGTCGAGCCCCAATGGTTATTCGTCCACAGCAAAAGAGCCGGACGATATCGTGCTGGCAGGCGAGTATACGCTTGAGGTTTATAATGCTTATGCTTGTTCTTTTACGTATAGTGTGGTATTGGAGGCCTGTACTGGCCCCACCTTCCAATTCAACACCACCCCCGCATCACCTACCTGCCCCGGGCAGATAACCGCCCAGGTAGAAGCACCGCCTGGATCGCCAGATACCTACATCAGCTACGAGTGGTACAATGAAGCAGGCGATTTGCTGTCTGATGAGGGGCTGACATTAGAGGATGCCGCTGCCGGCAGCTACTATATGGTCGCCATCAGCGAAGCAGGGTGCCGGTTTTCTTCACCTATGGTGGAAGTAGAGGGCTTGCAGGATTTACAGGCCATAATAACCAGTCAGACCGCCGCTTGCAATGGGCAGGCTACTGGCGGCATTGCCATCAGTGTATCAGGCGGGCAACCTCCTTATGCATATCAGCTGGGCACGCAGCCTGTGGGACAAGGGCCTGGCCAGTTTGCACTAAATAACATTGCCCCCGGCTTCTATGAACTTTTCATAACAGATGCGGGCGAGTGTGAACTTAATTTTTCTTTTGATATTGAAAACGACCCCCCACCTCAAATCACTGCTACGCTCAGCCCTCCTTCCTGCCCGGCAAGCAGCAATGGGCAGATTGAGTTGGAGATTACTCAACTACTCCCTCCTCAGGTCAACTATACTGTAAGCTGGAGCAATGGCAGTACTGGCAACCCATTGCAGGGTGCAGCGGCCGGCACTTACACAGCGACGGTGATCAGTGATAACGGCTGCGAATATCCTGCCGGGCCTTTTCAGCTGCAGGCTGAAGAATTCGGGCTGGAATTTAATGTGTTATCAACTGATGCGTCCTGCCCGGAGGCGGCTAATGGCAGCGCGATTATTCACCCCTCCGTTTTCCCGAACCCCTTCAGCCAGCAGTTGACCATCAAACTTACGGCTTCCTATGCCGGGAATGCTCAGGTCAATTTAGTAAATTTGCTGGGGCAAGTGGTGCATACGGAGCGCCATGAATTTATCCGGGGGTATACCCCTATTCAGGTCAGCACTTCTGCACTTGGCCTTACGCCCGGGCTGTATCAGGTCGTCGTTACCGATGAGCTGGGCA
This sequence comes from uncultured Phaeodactylibacter sp., assembly GCA_964572415.1. Classification (GTDB taxonomy): domain Bacteria; phylum Bacteroidota; class Bacteroidia; order Chitinophagales; family Saprospiraceae; genus Phaeodactylibacter. Next base: position 2,064 of record CAZNHN010000267.1, on the reverse strand, counting down.
ATTATTACACTGAAAAAATAATGTACCAGCCTTGATGTACCTCCTCTCGTACCGGTTTATTTTGCTTTTTCAATACCCTCGCAAAGCCCTGCTGCCCTGCCTCCTGCTGCTCATGGCCCTGAGCAATGGGGCAGGGCAGGTGCCGGAGTTTAGGGTGTTTACTTATAGGGGGGGCTCGCTTGCTCAGACGCAGTCATTTAACACTCAATTGTTTTATATGGACTTGGAGGTTTGCAATGAGTTACCTGTTGCAAATACGACATCAGATATTACGACTGCGGCAACTCCTAATCAGAATACCAATATTTTCGCTTTCGCCAGTGGATATGATCTATTCCCTTTTCTTACTTACTCAGAGGACTTTACCTTTATGTATCAATTAGGCCCCGATTGGGCATTAGAGCCCGTAGGTGGGGATGATGTCGAATGGGACCGTGACTCCTCCATCCACGCTCTGGCATCCGGCCTGGACTCCATTGTCTACAGCGGCGGCCATGCTTTAAAGGCTTACAGCCCGATGGACGGCACGGAGTGGGACATTGGCCCGTTCCCTCCTTTTGTCGGGCAGGCCCGGAGCATGACGCTGCGGGAAGGGGAGCTTTATATGACGACTACGGAGAATGACCTGGTCCGCATCAACCGCACGGACCCGGAGCAGAGCGAGCTGCTGCACAGCTTCCCGGACAGTGTGGGGCGCATAGAGTCGATGTCGACTTACCCTTTTGCCTGCGACAGCATCGTCACCTACGCTTTTGAGCACATTGGGGATGATTTTGGTCCCTCGGTGCTACATGTCCTGGACTTTAATGACTATTCCCTCAGCCCGGTCTGCACCATAGGCTATTTCATCACAGGCACCGCCCTGCCTGAGGAAGTCATCATGCCCCCCTGTGACCTCTACGCTGACCTGGACATTGACGATAGCAGCAGCGCCGGGCTGGACTTTGCGCCGGCGCCTTCCTGCCGTGGCCCCATCCCTTTGGCCGATACGGACCTGCAGGTGTATGGGCAAATCCCTATAGATTCTATCACATTGCGGTTGTCCGGTATATTGGACCCCGGCCAGGAGTACCTGCAGGGCAGCCCGGCGGCACCGGTTACCGTAGCGGGCAATGGAGGCACCGTGCTCACCCTGCAGAGCAATGGGGCAACTTTCGCGGAGCTGGAGGCCGCCCTGAGCGCGCTGGCCTACTACAATGATGCCCCTGCGCCTACCTACGGGCCCCGCACGGTCGAAATCATTGTGCATGCCTCCATCTACCGGGGCAGCCCCTCTTATGTCTACCTACAGCTGGACGATGACTTCCTGGAGGTAGATGCTGAGGTTTCCCCGGCCTGCTTTGGGCAGAGCGATGGCATGCTTGCCCTGTCCGCTTCCAATGGAGAAGCCCCTTACGCCTACGAGTGGTCGGACGGCGGCAGCGGCGCATCACGGGCAGGCCTTGCCACGGGTGCCTATGCCTACACCCTGAGCGATGCCCGGGGCTGCACAACAGCAGATACCCTCCTGGTCCCGGAAAACGATAGCCTTTGGGCACAGATTAATGCCGCTTCAGACTTCGTCTGCGGCGAAAGCGGCTTGCTGGAAGGCAGCGCCATGGGAGGTACCGCGCCCTATACCTATGAGTGGATGGGGGCTTTTGCAGGGCCGGTACTCGAAAACGTAGGCGCAGGCACTTATACCTTGCAGGTAGAGGACAGCCTGGGCGGCCACTGCCTATACGCTCGCCGGTGCGGACACGCTTTTCACTTTCGATACGCTTACGGCCTGTGCCGGAGCCGAGCTGGCCTACGAGGGGCAGGTATACACCACAGATACTGTGCGCTGCGACAATAGCATTTCTTCATTTGGCTGTGATTCCATACACTGCACCAGCCTCCTCTTTCGGGACACCTTCCGCTTTGATGAAGCCTTCGCGCTTTGCCCGGGCGATACCCTGGAATGGCAAAACCAAACCTTCACCACCGACACCGCCCTCTGCCTCACCTACCCCTCCCAGTACGGCTGCGACAGCACCCACTGCCTGGAGCTGCGCTACGAGCGGCGGGAGGGGAGCGTTCAGG
>CAZNHN010000266.1:7152-8303 GCA_964572415.1 uncultured Phaeodactylibacter sp. | reverse complement strand
CCCACAGAGCGGCATTACCATCAGCGGGGTGACAACGACTGGGTCCGGGCCAGGTTATACGGTCTCCGGATTGATCGATGTGGCAGCGCCGCCTATGCCCAACAACATTACCATCGTGGTGAGCGTAAGCTGTGTGTGCCCGGACGGTACAGTACACGATTGTGATTTTCCGATCACCCTACAGACACCCTGTTGCAAAGATATTTCCGTCGATCCGCAGGAGGTTTGTGAAAACGGGCCAGCCGTGCAGATTCCGCTGGTAGGCTGTGGCAATCTATACGATGTGCAACAAGTACGATGGTACGTGGCCGATGCACCCTGTCCGCCCGCGAGCTGGGGGCCGCCTTTGCAGGTGACCAATGGTTGTGCACCACTGACGCTTTCCCCACAGTTCCACAACGGAGACATCTGTGTGTATGCCGAGGTGGATATGGGACCGGATGCGGGGCCTTGTACGATGTTGACGTCCAATATCGCGACTATCAATCTTTGCCCACCAATTAGTTGTGATTTGTCCGGTGGCCAGGCCTACTGCTATACCGGAAGCCCGATAACGCCTTCTTCACTATCGCTTTCGCTTACCCCTGTTACGCCAGATTGCAGCTACACGATCGAGTGGTTTGACCCGAATGGCAACCTGATTCCGTCGGCTACAGGCATGACAAGCTATCAGCCGCCTGCATTGGACTTCACTTTGCCCAATACCGAGTGTTCGCAGTCGTATACCTACACGGCAAAAGTAACGAGCGTATGTGGGGAGCAGAGCTGCAGCGCCACATTCCGCCTGGATAACGACGACGCACCGGTGGGCACCATCAACTTGCTGCCACCGGATGTCAACCCACTCTGTTACGGGGAAGATGCGGTGCTGGAGTACATTCCCGAGTGCGCTGGCGATCCGGAGCGCTGGGATTGGTTTATCCGTCCGGATGCGGTACCTACTTACACCCCGCTTCCCAGCAACGGTGACCGCAACCCGCTTTACTACACCAACCGCTTGTACGAAGACACCTGGGTGAAAGTCGAAAAAACCAATGGGTCATGCCTGGCGGATGAGATTGAGTTCTTCCTCGATATCATCGACCCGTTGACGATCAATAGCTTTACAGCCGATTACAGCCCCATATGTGCCCCTGCTTCGGTAGATCTGG
>CAZNHN010000266.1:5309-7142 GCA_964572415.1 uncultured Phaeodactylibacter sp. | reverse complement strand
AAGTGGACTTTGACCCGTCTCCAGCGCCATCGGGCTGCACCTATAACATCCTTTGGTACAAAGGGGGCAACCTCATTCATACTTCTACCCATACCAGCGCAACGGCCATGTACACCTATACGCCTCCGGCAGGTGTTGGGTTAGGCGGCAATTACTACTGCATCATCGAGAGCAGCTGCTGCCCGCAAAGGGAAAAGAGCGAGGTAATCGTACTGGAACCGCCGATGGAGGTTTACGCTTTAGGGCCATGCTACCGGTGCAATTGTGAAACCGTCACACTGAACGGCATCGTATTGTATCCCATCCCCGGCTTTAACTGTACCTATCAATGGTACAACAACGGAGTAGCTATACCGGGTGAAACGGGTACGTCCTTAACAGTAGATCCAAGCTGGGATGGGCCGTTCACCTTTGAAGTGACTTGTACAGGAGGGGCTACGACTTGTACCCTGTCAGACACATACATTTTGCAGCAATGTGGCAATTGCCCCCCTGTCAACACCTATGAGGTAGTCAGACTGAATGCGAAGGTATACCCCACTCCGACTCACGGCTGGATTTACCTTGAATTGGACAAGCCGGTGAATTTTGAAACGATAGAATTATTCGATGCTCAGGGCAAAAAAGTCCGGACGATAGCTCATCCGTCTTTTGACCGCCTGTTAGAGCTGGATTTGTCTGGCTTACCCGCAGGTGCTTACACGATCAGGGCGATCAGTACTGAGCAGGAGATGTTGTTAGAGAAAGTGATTAAGCAGTAATGAATTCGTACGCTTCGGGTGGTTGTGAGACGTACCACCCGAAGCAATTTCCCAAAATCAATATTAAACTCAAAGAACCATGCCTAACTTAAAGTTTAGAGACGTTATTGCAATTTACAGCATAAATGCAAATAAATTCCTTTTTGTAGAAAAAGATGGTACTGTCAATGCGAACCGAGCTCAAGCTCTTCAATGGGAAAAATTCTTAATCCTGAATCCAAACAATATTCAGTCTAATGATGAGATCAAATCAGGAGATGAGGTTTCGTTACTAAGCTACCACAATAATTATTTAGTCTGCGAATCGAATGGTGACATCAAAGCCAATCGGGAAAACCTTGGTCCCTGGGAAAGGTTTACGATTTACAAATTCAACAACACATCCACAGGTCAATCTTTCGGCATCAATGGAAACGGAGACTGGACACCGTTTGCATTACGGAGCCATACTGGACATTTTTTGACTACCACAAGCCAAAATAAGATAGAGGCCTCTCTTTCGCAAATAGATACTTCACCAATGAATTATTACAGTCACGGCACAGCCTTCATGGGCTATGTGAAGGAATGGACTGATTTTCACTACGGCGTTTCTATCGGTGACCCTCAATGCCCCAAGCGTGGTAGATTTGATGGAGCAAATTGCTTCGTCGCAAAACCACCTGGAGGCTCTCCTTTTATCTATCACAATAACTTCTATTACTCGACCAGCAACAACGACCCAATACTAGGCTGGTTCGATGGCTCTAATGCACAGGTTGGGCAAAACGATATTAATGACGAGCCTTTTATATATAATAATGCCTTTTACTTAGAAGAACTAGATTCTTATTTGACAGCAAATGAAGTATATACCCTTACCCCATCTGTTGGAGCAATTAAGGTATGTGTCAATAAGGCATTATACTACGGAAGCTTGGCAGTCCCTGTAGATGTAAGTAAAATTCAGTATATCAAAGTCTGTTATAAAAAATATTGGGCGCAATATTTCAGAAGACCGTGTTTTAATCAGAAACTTTCAATAATAGTCGATGCGGTATGATCACAAACCTAAGTTCCGGAACATGGTATA
>CAZNHN010000266.1:1159-5299 GCA_964572415.1 uncultured Phaeodactylibacter sp. | reverse complement strand
TTTCTGCTTTAGACGTCCTATACTTTTCTTTGAAGGGCTGGCTCCCATATACGGCTTCCCCGTTTTCTTAAAATATACGGACGAGCCTTATGAAATAGATCTTGGTACTAGAACAATCAAGCCACAATGAAACCTCTAATCAATCGCAAAAGCTATAAAAACTTATATTCCAATCGTATTATATAATCATGGCCCTGTCAACTCCTACAACCTACCACATCCGCACCCACGAGCGCAGCGCCCCCAACCGCTGCCTCTGGGTAGTGGATGAAGCCGGAGAAAAACACTGGGAAATCGCCGGTGTGTACGAAGAGTCGCAAAGCCATAAGATTTGGAAACGGACGCCCTGCCTGCTTCGACTGTTCCTCATTATCCCTGGTTTATTCCTGAGTGGTGAGCTGCCTTTATTTGGGCCAGACAAGCACGTCCTAAAACACTGGGTACTGAGAAACGAAAACGGGGAAGACGTTCTGATCTACCGGAAAAAGTGGAGAGGCGTAAAAATATACCAGCAGAAAAAAAAGGTAGGTACCATGGTCTTTAACCGGCCAACTTATGTCGTTAAGTACAACATCAAATACGAGGGTAAATACCTGGGCAGAGTGTATCCGGACAGTATCTGGCACCAACGCTTTGAAGTGAAAAAAGAAGATACGGTGTTGCTCAAGGCTAAGAAGCATGGTCGGAATAACAACAAAAAAGACATGACACTGGAAGTCCACCCCTCCGTTGACCGGGAGGACTTGCCGGGCATGCTGGGCATTTTCCTGCTGTAAGGCGACCAAGCAAGGGTAGGAGCGACTTCGCAGACGACCGCACCACATAAATAATCAGGCCCGGCCACGGCTTGAAACTTATTTCTCTGAAGATTTTCGACTGCAAAGCGTAAGATTTTCCCGATTCCCGTGATATAGGGATGAAAGACTTCTTTGAAAACCCACAAAAATCTATAAGTTATGAAACTCCAAGCCTTAATTTTACTGCTGGCCTTTACCATCTTTACGAGCCTGAACGCCCAGACCACCTGGGAACGTACTTTTGCCAAAACCGGCTACGATTTCAAAGACTATTCCATCACCACCGCAGGAGATGGGTCTGAGGACCTGCTGCTGGCGGGTACCCTTCATAATAAAATCACAGACGAGTACCAGGCGCACATCATCCGAATTGATGATGCGGATGCATCCATTATTTTCGAGCAAACCTACCAAATTGGGAGTGGTACCTGGGCAATGAGCATTGCTCCATTTCTTGCTGGCGGGACAGCCGGGTATGCTGTCACCGGATACGCAGAGATCAGTGGCGTGCGGCGTACAGTCATCTTTACTCTTGACGGAACGGGCAGCCTGCAATTGAGCCGGGTGCTGGAACAGGGAAACGACCCTAACACCAACGGCATGGGGCTGCACATCAAAGCGACGCCCAATGCCACTGGGCAGGGCTTCGTTTTGGTGGGGATGATCCACGAAGACACGGGGCTGTCGAGCCTGCAGAATACTCAGAAGCAAGGGTTTTGCGTTAAGCTTGACCAAAGCCTGAGTATAATTTGGGAACAGTATTTTGATACACCCCTTGGGAGTGGGTACCTCAGGGATTACGATGTAGCTGCTCATGTGACGCTTACTGATCAGGGATATTTTATCACCGGTGGCAAGAATATCCTGACAGGGTTCGGGTTGCAGCGGCAGGGCATCCTGGCGCTTATGCTGGATGCAAACGGCACGGAGCTTTGGGACGCCAGCTACTACACCGGCAATTCTATAGACAATGGTGCAAGTGCTTATTACGATCAGGCAGCGCAGCAGGTTTATGTGCTGACCAATATCTCGGTGACTCACCATCTGGGGGTTAGTGTGTTCGATGCAGCGACCGGAGCCCTGGACAATACCGCTTCCTTTGAATCCTTTTCCACGAATTTCGACCTGGACAAATACGGGCACACTATGATCAAAGCGCCCTTTACGGACAAGCTGCTTATTCAGGGCCGGGGGCGCGACGGGCAGTGGGCCGACGATGAGGGGCGAGGGCAGCCGGCTTTTTTGGTAGACTATGACTTGTCTACACAGACATTTGGAGTCCATTATGCCGAGACTAATGTTTCACAGGCTCTGAATGGCGTAAGCACAGCAGCGCCCTTTTTCTCAGGGGCACTGCGTACCTTTTATTACCCGCAGTCGCTGGTGAATATCAATGCACAGCATAGCGCAATGGTCTCTTACACCGGTGCGCAGGGGCAGGATGTCAGCCTGATCGTCCGGCAATTTGCCCACTCAAGTCCTGACGAATACCTTTTTTGTGGCCTAAGAGATACGATGGTGCTCGATACGATGAGGGAAGCCAATGGGGTTACAGGGGATCCCTTTGCGTACAACAGCCCGGCTTCCGCCGAAACGATGCCGCCCATGGCCGTTGCATCCGAAGGCACTGGCCTGGATACGCTTTGCTTTCGTGGTGAACAGGAGTTTTCCTGCGAAGGCAATCTGGTGCAGAATGGCGACTTCGAGACCGGTACGCCGACTACGGGTGATGAGGATATTGCGAATGCTGTCAACTGGGGCGGTATTTGGACCAATGCCGGTTCTGGTGCCAGTTCGGCAGATTTCTACAGTGACCTGACAGGGGTGCCTGCAGCCTTCACCGCTCCTCTTCCGCTATCGCAGGGGCAATTCGCCGGTTTTTGGTCGAGGATACAAGGAGGGGATGTTTATCGGGAAGGAGTGCTCAATGAACTGAGCACTACGATACTGCCCAACACAGGTGTCTACGAACTGGAGTTCAAAGTAGCCTGTCTCTTCTCGCCCAACACCCCTGCCTCACTGAGTGTCTTCCTGGCCAATGGCAGCATCAACGGAGGGGCATCAGTTACCAGTGGCACGGCCCCGCTCAATACGGCTTTATTCGCCGATAGCTGGGAGGTGGTTGTGGAACCTATACTCTCCGGTTGCGACAACAATTTTACGACCTACACTTATATTATTGATTCCAGCGACCCCGCATTCCCGGCTTCCGGTGCCAGCGCCCTGTTTTTTACCCGTACCGATGGCGTACAGCCCGGGGCCTATCTGGCGCTCGACGATGTATGTTTGCACAGTCTCTGCTGCCGGGACGAGATGGCTTTTGACAACGCGGTGCAAAATGGCTTTGCCTTTACGACAAACGGGCATATTGCCACCCTCGACAACCCGCTGCTGACCCACTGTGCCGAGGTGCTCATCGATTGGGGCGATGGGCAGACCGAGCAGGTAAATGCGACCGATCTCGGCGTTACCCATACCTACGCTACGAGCGGAAACTATATTTTACACATCACAGTCCTGGAGTACGGTGCTAATGGAGAAGTATGCTTCGAAGACGATATTTGCATGGGCCTAACTAATGCCTCGGACCTGGATTTGACAGCAGGCCTTAAGCTTTTCCCCAACCCCGCCGCCGGTCAGGTTTACCTGGAGTGGAATGAGCCCGACCGCTTTGTACAGGGCCGGTTGGTCAATACCAACGCTCAGGCGGTGCGCACTTTCAGCTTGGAAGGGCAGAGCGCCAACGTAAACCTGAACGGGTTGCCTCCTGGTATGTACCTGGTTCAGCTTTTGACGGCTGAGGGACGGCAGGTGATCAGAAAATTAGTGAAGGAGTAAACCGAGTGTACAAAATCGGTAGCAGTAACTCCATGAGCCTGCTACCGGTTTTTTAGTTTCCACCTCTCCCCCTAAAAAAATACCTCCTCCGCCACCCGAAACGTATTCGCATGTGCCTCTACAATATGCGCCAGCCGCTCCGAATAGCCGCCGCCCATGCTGATGGCGACCGGCAAATTATTAGCCTTGCAGGTTTTGAGGACGAATTCATCGCGCTCCCGGCAGCCCTGCAGGCTCAGGCTGAGGCGGCCGAGCTTGTCGGAGTAAATCACGTCTACACCAGACAGATAAAACACCTGATCGGGCTGCACGTCGTCGATAAGGCGGGGCAGGGTTTCCTGTAGGGCTTTGAGGTAGGGACCGTCCTCGGTTTTGTCGGGCAGCCCGATGTCGAGGTTGGATGGGACTTTGCGGTGGGGGTAGTTTTTCTCGCCGTGCATGCTAAAGGTGAAGACCCGGTCGTCATGCTGAAAAATTTGCGCGGTGCCGTTGCCCTGATGCACGT
>CAZNHN010000266.1:0-1149 GCA_964572415.1 uncultured Phaeodactylibacter sp. | reverse complement strand
TCGGGCAATGCCGTGGTGAAGCAGGTAATTGGAGGCAATAGCGATGTCATTGAACACGCAAAAACCCTCACCTTTGTGGGTGAAGGAATGATGGGTCCCGCCGGCCACGTTCATTGCCACGCCATACTTGCGGGCGTAAAGCGCGCACTGCACCGTACCATTCGCAATATGCCGCCCCCGGTGGATGAGGTTTTCAGACATCGGGAAGCCAATGGCGCGGATTTCCTTTTTACTCAGCGTTTGAGTTTTGAGTTTTTCCCAGTACGCCGCATCGTGCGTCCACAGGATTTCCTCCTCCGTAAGTGGATCAGGGTGGAAAAACTGATCCTCCGAGACCGTCCCTTCGTACAGCAGCTGCTCCGGGATGAGCTCGTACTTGATCATTGGGAACCGGTGTTTCTCCGGCAGCTCGTATTTGTAGATGGGCGAAAAAGCGATTTTGAGCATAATTCTAATTAGCAATCAGAAGAATGAACTCATAAGAGTGGCAGAAGGTTTACAACCATATATTTCTGCAATTTTTTAATTAACACTACTTTTGCAGCTTTATTTAGCAGGATGTGCTAATCAATAAAAATCAACGCAAAACCACATGCAACTCAGCGAACAGGAAATCTTGCGCCGGGAAAATATGGAGAAACTCCGTGAGCTCGGCATCGACCCTTTCCCTCCCGAAGCCTTTGACGTGACCGCTTACGCTAAAGAAATCCAGGAAGAATTCAATGACGAGGGGGATAAACCGAATTTCCAGGATGTAAGTCTCGCCGGCCGCCTAATGGGCAGCCGTGTCATGGGCAAAGCTTCTTTCGCTGAACTGCAGGACAGCACCGGCCGTATTCAGGTCTACATCGCACGGGATGAAATCTGCCCGGGCGAAGACAAGGATATGTACAATAAGGTCTTCAAAAAGCTGTTGGATATAGGCGATTACATCGGCGTGAGGGGCCATGTGTTCCGTACCCGAATGGGCGAAATTACCGTGCATGTCACGGAGCTGAAAGTACTGGGTAAAACCCTTTCTCCACTTCCTGTGGTCAAGCGGGACGAAGAGGGCAACGTCTATGATGCCTTCACCGACCCGGAGCAGCGCTACCGCCAACGCTACCTCGACCTGACGGTGAACCCGCATGTGAAGGAAATCTTCCTCAA
>CAZNHN010000265.1:6973-8339 GCA_964572415.1 uncultured Phaeodactylibacter sp. | reverse complement strand
GCGGAGGAGGAGGGATTCGAACCCCCGATGGTGTGACCCATGCCGGTTTTCAAGACCGGTGCATTCAACCGCTCTGCCACTCCTCCGGTTGATTTTTCTTAAGCGATTGCAAAGGTAAATTTATTTTGGAAACTGCACAAGAGCAGAGACAAAAAAAGCAGCCCGAAGGCTGCTGCTATACCCAAAACAATCCATTAATCATGTTAAAAAAACTCCCTAAATCTTAGTGCTTATAGCATTATGTCTCCACTGAGGCGACCCTCAACCTGATAGAAGCTGTACACTAATGTACCGTCTGGCTCTACTTTTGGTGTGGTGTGTTCCTCAATGTCCTTAGTGTCGTAAATGTAGTGTGTTTGGTTAGACCCCTGATGATTGCCTGCGGTAACAAATGCAATCATCAAAATTCCCAGAATCGTTGTCAGTGCATATTTCATTAGGCTAAGCTTTTGATTGTCAAATACATCTAGCTATATGCCAAAGCTGTGCCAAAAACCGAAAAGCGCTGTCAATCAAGGGCTTAAGCAAAGAAAGATTCATAAACTGATCTAACAGGTAGAGGGGATTCCCAAAATGGGAATTTCAAGGTCTCAGAATAAATAGAAAAGCAGGACGGCTATGCCAAACCCTACCCCACCCAGGACGGCTGTCAGCACAGTCCAGGAGCGGAAGGTTTCTTTTTCGCTAAGCCCGAGGTAGGATTTCACCAGCCAGAAGCCACTGTCATTGACATGGGACAGTACTGTGCCACCAGCCGCAATCGCAATAACTACGGCTCCCAGCTGCCCGGCGCTAAACTGAACACCATTGCTCAACAGCGGTGCCGTCAGGCTGGCTCCGGTTATCATAGCGACCGTAGCGGAGCCTTGTGCCACCCGGATCAAAGCAGCAGCGATGAAGGCAAAGACTACCACGGGCAGCCCTGCCGCTGTCATAGAAGCGGCAATCTGCTGGCCTGCGCCCGTATCCACCAGCATTTGCTTGAAGACGCCGCCTGCACCTGTGAGCAAGAGTATGCTGCCTGCAGTGGACATGGAGTCCGTAGTGGCTTTTAGCAATACCTCCGAACTGTAGCCACGCCGCAACCCCAACAGGTACCAGATCAGAAGATTGGCCAGTAATAATGCCGTGAAGGGGTGCCCCAAAAACTGAATGGCCGGGAGCACAGCAGCGGGCAATGGCAGCGTACCGGATTGCGCCAGGGTGCTCAGTACAATCAGTACAATAGGCATACCGATAATCGAAAGGATAAGCCCCACCGGTGGCAAGGTATCCGGGGTTTTCGATTCTGAGAAAGCAGGTGGTTCAGGATCAATGCGGCGGGCAACGCGCTGACCAAACCAAAGCCCGCTCACCAGCACAGCGG
>CAZNHN010000265.1:0-6832 GCA_964572415.1 uncultured Phaeodactylibacter sp. | reverse complement strand
GCAATGGGGCCAGGGGTTGGTGGGATGAAGGCGTGGGTGGCCGCCAATCCGGCAAGGAGCGGCAGGGCAAACTTCAGCAGGGAGGCTCCGGTCCGCTCCTTTAGCGCATACAGCACCGGGATCAAAATGATAAAGGCTACATCAAAAAATACGGGTATCGCAATCAGAAAGCCAGTGAGCGCCATTGCGGCAGGTGCCCGTTCCACCCCTTGCTTGCGGATGAGATACTGTGCAATGGCCTGCGCCCCGCCGGCATTTTCCAATAAGGCTCCAAACATCGCACCCAGCCCCACTACTGTAGCCACAAAGCCCAGGGTGCCGCCCATGCCGTTCTGCATGGCTTCAATAACCGCAGGTCCTTCCAGCCCACTGCCCAAACCGGCCGCAATGGCAGCGATCAGCAAGGCGAGAAAAGCAGGGATGCGCCATTTCAGAATGAGTAGCAAAAGGAGTAAAATGCTGAGTACGGTGGCCAGTACAGGCATAGGGCAATGGTGTTTTTCGTTGTTTCAGTCGTGGAAGAACGCGTCAGTACTTCTTATCAAACTTAAACTGCCACATGTACTCCACCACTTCTTTCCAGCTCCACCATTCATAATGCGGGCCCCGGAAGTGCACGGCGAGCATGTACCCGTAGTACCCCAGCAACAGCCAAAGCGCCACCAGGAAAATCTTCAGCACTAAAACTTTGCTCTCCAGCACCTGCGTAAACAGCCAGGCATAGGGAATCGCCAGCAGCACATAAAACTCGACAAACTGCCGGTGCCCGAAAGCGCCTCCAAACCACCAGCACCACCAGCAGGAGGTGATGTACAGCAGGAGCAGCCAAATGAGGAATATAGGAGCAATATTGTAGCGGTTTTTCCACATCCCAACCAGGCAGCCGATGATCGCCAGGCCTGCCATCGGGCTGAACAGCAGCCAGCCGTTCTTGATGTGAAAGAGGACCATGTCAACCCGGGGCTCCAGCCAGTTGAAGCCTTCCTCCCCGTAGGAATAAATGAGCCAGTCGCCGGAGATATGCTTCCAGTACAAAAACTGGGGTATAAAGACTAGAAAACTTGCTATTGGTGCCAGGAGTAATGCGCCCAGGTGTTTCCTGAAAAAGAGCAACCGCTCCCTGACATCCGCCCAGGAGCGCAGCCCGAACAACAACAAATAAAGCAACAACAAAATATTCGTGGGCCGGATGAGCACAATCAGTCCCGCCAGCAGCCCCATACCTCCAAAGGTTTTCCAGCCGGGCTGTTCATAAAACCGGGGCGTCAGCCAGACGAAAAGCCCAAACAGGAAGAAGGAGTACACGTGCGACATACCCGGCTCCTGCAGAATGTAGTGGTAAAGGTTGGTGCCCAAGAAGAAACCGGCCAATGTCATCATGACGACTACGGGCTTGAAATATCGGGCCAGTATTTCTTTCAGCAACAGCAGGCCCAGGAAGCCGTAAAAGAGGCCTGCCAGTTGTAAGGCAACGATATAAGGATAACTATATCCATCAGCAGGCATGCTCAACACCTTTGCCCAGAAATGCCCGATCAGAAAAAATGGAAGCTCCAGCATAGCCACCCCGCAGGTATACTTGGTAAAGCGCTTGTTGGTCCCTTCATAGTTGGGAAACTGGGCCTCTGTCCGGACTTGAAAGTCTTCAAAGCCCCCCTGAATCAGCACAGCCGGCAGGTACAAATAGTAGCCTTCTGCGTCTGACCAAATCATACCCCTGATGAAACGCCCGGGGGTATTTGCTGCCCGGTAACCGGCAAACAGCAACAGGATCAGCAGATAATACCGCATCCAGAACTGGCCTGTGCTTTTGAGGAAGTTTTTCATAATATTTTGCCTTCAACTGCTGATTTAGCGGAGTAGTATGAGCTGCCCGTAGTGCCGTTGCGCCCCATTAGTCACCCGGTAGAAGTAGGCGCCGTTGAGCAGTTGCCCGGGCAGGATACGCTCGCTAAAGGGCACTCCAGTGTCCGTTTCCCAGGACTTTTCCAGCACCACACGCCCGGTCTCGTCCAGTAATTCCAGACGGACCTGCCCTGCCTGTGCTTCCAGAAGCTCAAGCGTAAAGGCATCCCGCGCCGGATTCGGAAAAACATTTATGGCCAGCGGCTCCGGATAGCCTATGCGCAAGGGATTGGAATAGCGGTAAGCACCGTTTTCCGTTACGGCCTTTACCCGGTATATGTTGGTACCTCTTCTCGGGCCATCGTCGAAGAACGTGTATTGCCCGTTGCCTTTAGCAGCGACCTGGCCTAGTGCGGTGAATTTATGCGCATCCGGGCTACGCTGCACCTCAAAGTAGGCCAGACTGTCCTCCAATTGGGTATCCCACGTCAGGTTGACGCCGCCTTCTGCAGCTGCTCCTGCCAGTTCGTTCCACTCCAGGAACGGGTCGCCGCAGTAAGGGTACACCTGCTGCGTCACCGGGGTCTTAAGCCCTCCGGGGTCTGTAACGGTCAGCTGAATGCGGTACCAGTAGAGCTCTTCCTGACAGCCCAGCGGGCTGATGAGCGCAAAGCTGAGGTGTTCAAAGTCCACAGGATCGGGGTGGAAGTGGTCGTTATGGTGCAGAAAAGTACGCCATTCGTACATCAGTTCTTCGTCGGCATGTTCGGCATCCGTTACTTCGGCTTCGAGGCGGAGGAGGGTGGTACTCTGATCGAGCGGGTAGCGGTCGCCATCCTGAAAGCTGATGATGTTTACCTGTGGCGGGGTGTTGTTGAGGGCGACCACCGCTTCATCGCTGGCGGAGGCGCCCAGGCTATCGTAAACGGTCAGCACGGCGGTGTAGCTTTGCTGCCCTGTGCCTGTGTAGGTGTGCTCCACGGTTTCGCCTTCTGCGGTAGTGCCATCCCCGAAATCCCACTCGTACCTGACAATGGGCAGATTAGAATCATAGGACGCACTCCCATCGAACGCTACGGTCAGCGGGCCAGGGCCAAAAAATTGCTCCGCCTGAATCTTCGCTACCGGGGGCGGATTACCCCCATAGCTAATCTGATGTACGGTGCCTTCAAGGCTGATGTAATAGAGTTTACCATCTGCCGGGTTCAGCGCCAGGTGGATAATATCCTTGGCATTGCTGTGGAAGGGCTTGACGCTGTGCAGTTGGTCCGCATCATCAAAATCTGCCACCTTGATCCAGCCACTGAAGTCGACCATAAAGTACTTGCCGTGGTATTCGTCCGGATATTGATCGCCTTCGTAAAATACACCTGCCAGGGAGGAGAATCCGTCAAATAGCTCCGTGTCTTCCAGGCCTGATTCCGGTGCATCAACATTCAGGCCCTTGTACCAGCCGTTATCATCAAAGCTCGCTACCTGCGCCCGGGTGGGCGGGTTCCAGCGGGCATTGCTCCACTGCAGTGTGGGCATCGTCCCTACCGTGTAGCCTTCAATAGGCACGCTATCGTCACAGGGGTTGGAGGGTACACGGTGGCCATCTTCCCGTGGGTTCACGTAGAGGTCTTTGAAATTGAGAAAAGCCTGATCGCAACCTCCGTTTCCGTATAGCGGATTGGGGTGCAACTGATTGGCAGGAGCAGGCTCATTGATATAGGGCCAGTGGCTACCAAAGCCTTCCATCATGGGCCAGCCGAAATTGAGCCCGCCTTCTGGCGCAATATCTAACTCTTCCCAGGCGCCATTGCCTACATCACCTATATATAAGGTGCCGGGATCGCCGTCCTCCGAATAATGGCTTCCGGTATTGGGACGGACCTGAATACGGTAGGGATTGCGGAAACAATAGGCCCAGATGCGCGATTGGGGCGACCGGGGCGCATCCAGCTGAAAGAAAGGGTTGCTGCTCAGCCCATCGCCGGTTTCTGGGTCTATCCGCATGATTTTGCCATTGTAATTGGCCAGGTACTGCGCCCGGTAAGAGCCCAGGTCTTCATCTTCGGTAATAATGCCGGTAGCAATGGCTTCACTCGCCATCGTTCCGTACTCATCACCGCCGGTATCGGGGCCGCCATTGCTCGTCCCATCGCCGGCACTAATGAGAAGGGTACCATCCTGTCCCATCACCAGGTCACCCAGCCCATGAAATTCGTACATCAAGGGGATACCATCTTCAATCGTTTCGCCCAGCAGGATATGCCGGCTACCCTCCAAAACCCGGAGGTAAGCCGTAGTCGGATCGGCCCGGTAACGCACCACCCGGCCAATCGTTGGCTTCCAGGTGACGGTGCTGTCGGGGCTGTATTCCGGTGTGCCATAATATTCATAGTGGTGTAAATCCAGAGCGTAGAGCAGGTAGAAATAGCCGTTGTCCAGGAAATCGTTGTCCAGCGTAAAGCCCATCAGCCCATGGTCTTTCCAGTTGCTGACTTCCTCTGAGATATCGATGAGAGGCTCGGGATAGAGATTACCCGCGGTATCCACAACCCGCACCACACCTTTCTTCTCCCAGACGTACATGCGCCCGTTCTCATCAAAGGTCATCCCCATGGGATTGTCCAGCTCCGTGAGGTAAGTGATATCGTAAAAATCTTCGGGCAATTCCTGAGCGCAAAGCCCGCCGGTAATCAGTAACAAGAATGCTAAAAAACGATAAGCCATAGTCTACTTTTTACAAACCCAGTAATGTATTCCCTTCTGCAATATTGGTCAGGCGGTCCACGCCCTCTGCCTGATGGGATTCCACGATGATGGTGCCAGGCCCAAATTCGGGCTTTTTCTGGTAAGCTACAAAACCCTGCCGACAGTCAATCAGGGAAAGGTCGCGTACCCGCAATACCGATAAGTCTTTGCTCGCTACGCCGATGGGTGCTCCCTTGATGCGTGTACCGAAAACCGTCACATCACTCTCCTCCCCTACGCTGATGCCTTTGTCCCCGTTCCCCTTCAACTGGCAATCCCGGACCGTGACGGTACTTCCGGAGAAGTCCAGCCCGTCATTGCCGGTGTTTTCGATACGGCAAGCGACGACCTCGCCTTTGCAAAAGTCGGCATCAAATCCATCTGAGAAGGTCTCCCCAATGTAGCAGCGCTCCAGCTTGAATTCAGAGCGGATGATGTTCAGGGCATCCTCACTGCGGTTTTGGAGAATGGCGCTGTTGTGCATACGGACTTCAGATTCATAGAAATTTACAGCCCCGGTCAGGGACCAGCCTTTGTACTGAGGAGCATCCAATCCTTCGGCCACCAGATAGGCAACAGAAGAAGGCAAGGGTGCCCCAAAAACAGCCATCCCTCCCCCATCGCGGTTGGGCGCACTGATACGAACGGGGTGGTCTTCGGTACCCAGGGCTTGCAGTGGGCTGTAGCTCAGCAGGCTGGCGCCGTTGTACAACCGGATATCCGCACCCGCCTCCAGGATCAGCTGCCGGCCAGCGGGGACGATCAGGGTTTTGCGGAGCTCATGCACGCCGGATGGGAAAACCACCGCATCGGCAGAAACCTGATAGGTACTATGCTCATCCAGTACAGCCTGTCTGCTCAACAACTGCCGCCCGGTGAGATGTCCGGGAGGCGTTTGCGCTAAAATGGGCGCTGCAAACAAGCTATCGATGCCCGGCACTTCGTAAAACAGGTACTCCGCAGCCGCACCTACCGTCACCTTGGTACTGCCCGGAGGCGCCTGCACAGCCATTGCTTTTTGTTCCAAAAAACCGGGATTGCGCAGCGTGGTATCCCTTCGCAGCCGCATATCGTACACCCTGGGCATACGGGCAGGGAGCATCACCGGGTGTTCCAGCCCACCGCGCATTTGTTTGTCACTACGGCCATAGCCACGGATGCGCAGCGGCAGATGATGGCGGTTGACGACCTGCAGTTGCTGTTCCGGGCCTTGCTTTTGGAGGGTATAAACGGTCAGGCTGTAAGCACCAAAAGGGAGCAACAGGGAATGCACGTACTGCGCATTGCGGATAAAATCATCCAGCCGGGGTTGATAACCCGGAAATTCCCGCTGCACGTATTCCAAACGGGCATACCAGGCGGGAGCCAGGCTGTCCAGGGCTGGCAGCAGATAGTCGCGACTGCTGTACCGGTGCAGGGCTCCGTGGTAGAGCCGTACAAAGTCTTCATCCATAAAAAGGCTGCCGAGAAGCGGGTGGTAAGCCTCCTTGTACGGATTCAGGCCGCCGCTGCCTAGCACTTCGTACTGACTAGCCGGCGGGCCGCCAAAGCCATCAAAACCAATGGGCTCCAGTTTGCCGGTAATGGGGTTGTAGTAAAACCGCTGATTGTGCCAGGCGATACCGTGGTAGCCGTTGAAGACATCGCAGAAGGCCAGATAGTTCGCCATACGCCGTAAATCAAAGACCTCACCTGCTGGTTGCAGCCCGTCCCGGTACTGCTGCATGAGTTGACGGGCGGCCTGTATTTGAGCCGCCATGCCAGGGTTGTCTTCAGTGGGCTTATCGTCGAAAGCCTCAATGGGGGCGCTTTCTAATTCGGCAGCCCCGTAGTGGGCATTCGGCTTGACATAGCCGTGCGACTGCAACTGCCGATGGATGGTCTTCCAGTAGCCGTCTTCGGAGAACTTCATGATTGGGCCTTCCCGGCGGCGGCGCGACTCTACAAGTTGTTTCTCAAAGTGCTCTTCGTAGGCGTACACCCCCAGGCTTTTGCCATTGAGCTGCAGCTCCACGAAATCGTAGCGGGTGGTGAGCACGTCTTCCTGCTCCCAAAACTGGTGCAGGAGCCACTCGTGCAGGTAGTAGCGGGCACGAGGCGTATGGAGGGAAAAGACCCTCATCCTACGCCAGGCTTCCGCGCCTTTGATTTTCACCCGGAAAGACCACTTATCGCCACTGAGGTGGTCGAGCCAGTCGCCTTTGAGGCGGACTTCAACGGAGATAGGCTCATCGTAGGCGCTGCTACT
>CAZNHN010000264.1:0-8403 GCA_964572415.1 uncultured Phaeodactylibacter sp. | reverse complement strand
TGATGATCAGATCAGCCTCTCCGTTGGCGACCTCGATATTGCCCCTTCTGATCCCTCCATCATTTATGTGGGCACCGGTGAAGCGAATGCAGGGGGCGGCTCTATAGCTTACGACGGCGTGGGCATGTACAAAAGTACGGATGGCGGTGCTTCGTTCGAGCCCATTGGGTTGGAGCAAAGCGGTAGTATCGGCCGGCTGGAGGTTCATCCACAGGATCCCAACCGGGTCTACGTAGCAGCTATGGGCCGGCTGTATGCCGATAATCCGGAGCGGGGCGTGTACCGTACCGATGATGGCGGAGCGACCTGGGAGCAGGTTTTATACCTCAACGATTCCACGGGGGCGATCGACCTGGTGCTGCACCCGCACAATCCTGATACCATTTATGCGGCGACCTGGGAGCGGGTTCGTACGCCCGGCTACTATCGCTATGGTGGCATAAGCTCCGGCATCTACCGCTCCTACGATGGTGGTGATACCTGGGAGCACCTCACCAACGGGCTGCCGGGCGGAGCAACCGGGCGGATCGGTCTGGCATTATCCCCCGCCAATCCGCAAATGATCTATGCCCAACTGATTGATACGATCGGCTACCTGGAAGCGGTCTACCGGAGTGACGATGGTGGCGACAACTGGTACGATGCGGGCATAAGTGGTGTTAATGGAGTTGACTTTATGTGGTGGTTTGGTCGCCTGTTTCCCCACCCGCATTTTCCGGAAACGGTATTCCTGCCCAGCCTGAGGCTCTACCGAACAGACAATAGCGGCGGAAGCTGGGCTGACATAACCGGACACTTCGTACACGTTGATCAGCACGACCTCTATATTGATCCGAACAACCCGGAGTACATGGTCCTGGGCAACGACGGCGGGTTGTACATTTCCCACGACCGGTCCGCGACCTGGGACTTCTACGACAACCTGAACGTGGGCGACTCGGTTAATGAAACGTTCGACGTGACCAGCGTCGATGGCACCCCCAGCACCGCCGTTTCGGCGGCACTCAGGATAATGGCACCATACGCACGATTACAGCAGGGCTCGGCAACTGGAATCTGATCTGGGGTGGCGATGGATTCCGATGCCTGGTGGATCCTACAAATAATAGCTTTGTCTATCTGGGGTCGCAGCGGGGGCGGCTCAGGCGTTCTGTAAATGGTGGCACCTCTTCCTTCCTCGCACTAAATGGTATCGCAGGCGGGGATCGCCGCAACTGGAGCACCCCCGTAGCCCTCAATCCAATGAACCCTAATAGCCTCTACTATGGTACTTTCCGTCTCTATAAATCCACTAACCGTGCTGTATTCTGGAACCTTCTGAGTGAGAACCTCACCGGGCCCGATGAACCTGGCAATCTGGTGTATGGCACCCTTACAGACATCGCCATTTCTCCGGTAGATACGAATATCATCTTCGTAGGGACTGACAACGGCTTCGTGCAGAAGAGTACCGATGGCGGCCTGACCTTTGAGGATGTCTCCGGCAGCCTGCCCGATCGCTGGGTGACGCGCGTTGCTGCAAGCCCGGTGGACAGCCTGACGGCCTACGTCACCTTCTCGGGCTATCGGTTTGACGACTACCTGCCCCACGTGTTTAAAACCGAAGATGGCGGCCAAACCTGGCAAGATGTCTCCTCCGGCCTGCCTGAAGTACCGGTGAACGAGATTATCATTGATCCCGAAAACCCGGAACACCTTTACCTGGGCAACGACGTGGGCGTCTACATCAGCTACAACGGGGGCCTGACCTGGCAGCCGCTGGGCTTTGGCCTTCCCCCTGTGGTGATCGGCGATCTTTGCCTGCATCAGCCTACGCGTACGCTCTACGCCGGCACCTACGGCCGGTCCATGTACAGCATAAACCTGGAAGACTTGCCTCAAACTGCCGGTACGATTTCTGGCGCTATCCGGACTGCCTTTGGTGATGCCACCGATGCTACCGTTTCCATCGACGAAATCGGGCTCAACCTGGATACCGACAACGGCACTTACGCCATCAGCGGGCTACCCTTTGGTCAAAACTTTACCCTGAGTTTCTCAAAAGATGGGGACGATATCAACGGTATCTCTACCTTAGACCTCATTCTCATCAACCAGCATATTCTGGGCATTAGCCCGCTGGATAACCCCTATCTTCGCATTGCAGCGGATGCCAATAACTCGCAATCCATCACCACTCTTGACCTGATTCAGTTGCAAAAACTCATCCTCAGTGTAGCTACGGAGTTACCTGCTCAGGACAGTTGGCGCTTAGTGCCTGCTAACCATACGTTCCTCAACCCGGAAGCCCCCTGGGCAGAGCCATTGCCCGAGGTACTAATGGTGAATAACCTGCCCGCACAAGCTATGCAATTGCCGGATATGATCGCTGTAAAAATTGGTGACATTAATGGAAGTGCGCTTCCATAACCTTCAAAAAACCCGCAGAATGATGATTTTGACTCGTTTTTTCTTCCTCGGACTGACGCTTGCCCTGCTCCTGCCTGGTTGTGCGATGCGGCAATTAGATCAGGCTCAAAAAGCCTTCAACGAAGCCGCTACTATTGAGAATCAGCAGCGTTTTTCTCCTCAGTCAGGCGTGTTTGTATCCCCGACTTTGCCCT
Organism: uncultured Phaeodactylibacter sp.; assembly: GCA_964572415.1. Lineage (GTDB taxonomy): Bacteria > Bacteroidota > Bacteroidia > Chitinophagales > Saprospiraceae > Phaeodactylibacter. Next base: position 5,800 of record CAZNHN010000264.1, on the reverse strand, counting down.
ATGCGGTAGCATACCGGCATGTGAGCAAGGCGGTAAAAAAGCGCAGCCAACTCTCCAGAAACAACCTGGAGGGCAATGCTCTTTCCCTCAAAGCGCTTTGCGAATGGAAACTGAATGATTTCGAAGCCTCGAAGGTTTCAGCCCGAAATGCATTACAAGCCCTCACAACACTCGAAAAGGAAACAGGGATACGTATGTCCCGCGATGAGACACTGATGAGAGCTTTGCCCGATATACTGGTACTGGACCAGGTACGCAGTGACCTGTTTTCCTTTCACAAAGGCACTGTCAATTTTGCAGCAGCTAAGCAGCAGTATCAGGAACAGGTGTACCATAGTGCTGAAGATACGGAAGCTGACCTGGAAGAAGCTCTGAACCACCTCCGGGACCGGGAACCCACGGCCGGCATCAGTACCGAAATGGAGACTTATCTGGTATTGGTACAGCTTGCCGGGCTAAAGACCTGGGCAAAGGGCATCGACTTCCTGCGGGAGAGTATCACTGAAGACCGCAGCCTTTCGAACGAGGGGCGGCGAACCGCAACGGACTTCTTCCTGCAGGAGCGGCAGCAGCACTTAGCACCCCGTAAGGCACTTCTGCTGGCTGAACTCTCGGCGCTCCTGCCTGGTGGTACTGGTCATGAGCTTTACCAATTCTGGGACAGCGCGCTTTAATACCTATTCCAGGCCCGGGAAAAAGGCATCCTCGATGTGCTTAACGCTGTACGATTGCTCATCGAGATACAGGATGGCGATGATATCGAAACGGATTTCCCAGTCGTGGTCAATGTGCTCCATGTACGCATGGGCTGCCGCGATCAGCAGATCTTCTTTTTTCCGGGTCACAAAGTCTTCAATTTCCCCAAAGGCAGTGGTGTTACGGGTTTTGACTTCCACGAAAACCAGGGTCTTTCCATCCATAGCAATGAGGTCGACCTCTGCACGGCGGTAGCGCCAGTTGGTTTCCAGAATGCGGTAGCCACGTTCCTCAAGGTAGCGTTTGGCAATGGCTTCCCCGGCATGGCCGATGTCGTTGTGGCGGGCCATGTCTAGACTTCCTCCAGTTCCTGTAAAGCCAGCCAGGCCATGAGGCCGGTGCTTAGCGCCAGGCAGTCTTCGTCCACATCAAAGGTATTGGTATGGATGGGGGAAGTGATGCCTTTGGCCGGATTGCCGGTGCCCAGGCGATAGAAGCAGGCGGGCATTTCCTGAGAATAGTAGGCGAAGTCCTCTGCTGTCATTCGGATGGGGAGCTCTACTACATTTTCTTTGCCCAGATAAGCCTCGGCCCGGGCGCGGGTTTTATGCGTCAGCGCTTCGTGGTTGTGCAGTACGGGATAGCCAACCTGTATGTCCAGTTCGCAGCGGCCGCCCATGCCCTCGGCAATGCTTTCAGCCATCTTCTTCATCCGTTGGTGGGCATCGAAGCGCCACCGCTCATCCATAGTGCGGAAGGTGCCTTTGAGCTTGACTTCATTTGGGATCACATTGGTAGCGCCCCCGGTGGATGCAATGTGCCCGAAGGTGAGTACTGTTGGCGTACCCGGATTAGCATTGCGGCTCACAACCTGTTGTAAAGCCGTGATGATGTGGGCGGTGATGACGATGGGGTCGATGCAGTCCATTGGCAAGGCCCCGTGCCCGCCCTTACCAGTAACGGCCATGTAGATCTCATCGGCGGAAGCCATGTACTGACCGGCTTTAATGCCGATTTTGCCTGCTTCCAACGGAGGATGCACGTGTTGCCCCAAAATACTTTCGGGTCTGGGGTTCTCCAGCACGCCTTCCTTAATCATAATGGAAGCACCGCCCGGCAGCCGTTCCTCCGCAGGCTGGAAGATGAGCTTGATAGTGCCATCGAATTCCTCCCTGAGTGTATTGAGGATGCGGGCTGCGCCGAGCAGGGAGGAGGTGTGCACATCGTGCCCGCAGGCATGCATCACGCCCTCGTTTTTAGATTTATAAGGCACCTCGTTGGCTTCCGTGATGGGCAGCGCGTCAATATCGGCACGTAAGGCCACCACTTTGCTGCTGCCATTACGGCCGTGGATAAGCCCCACTACACCATTGTCAGCTATCCCATGCTCGTAGGGGATGCCCATCGCCTCCAGTTGGGCAGCGATGTATTGCCCGGTCTGCACTTCCTCGTAGGAAAGTTCCGGGTTTTGGTGGAGGTGCCGGCGGATAGCCACCACATCGGCATGAAAATCTTTAGCCAGTTGCTGTATCTTTTCCTTAAGGGTTGTCGCGGTCTTGAGGGCGGTCATATTGATCTGATTTGCGACTAAAATAGGGAATTGGCAGCTGTAAGCCGAACGCCACCCTTATTTATGACGGAAAAATCGGAAAGCCGCCATGCCCAGCCCCAGCATAAACAACCCGGCAAGGGCCTGTACCGGGCGCTGGTAAAGGGTGTTGAGGACAAAAGCCGTACTGATGAGCACGAAAATGCCCGGCACCAGCGGATAGCCCCAGCAGCGGTATACCCGATCCCGCTCGGGCTGTTTCCGGCGGAAGTAGAAGATGCTGCCGCCTGCCAGCGCCATAAAGGCAATATCCATGAAGGTGACGTAAGTGATGAGGTCGGAAAAGGTGCCCCAGAACAGTAATAACAGTACCGCCCAGGCTGCCTGTACCAACATAGCTGCCGCCGGGGTGTGAAAACGGGGGTGCACCTTAGCCAGTTGCAGGAAGAACACCTTGTCCCGAGCCATGGCAAAGTAGATGCGTGGAGCAGACATGGTGTAAATTCCTATCGTGCCGAAGATGGAAATGGCAATAGCGACCGTCATGATTTGCCCGCCTGCCGGCAGAACTACCGCCGCTGCATCCCCGGCTACCCGGGTCGTTTGCGCAATCGCCTCCACCGGAAGGAGCAGCATGTAGCCGATATTGACCAGCACATAGGTTAGCGTGACAATCAGCGCGCCCAGCACCATCGCCCGGGGCACGGTACGCTGCGGCTCTACGGCTTCCCCCGCCAGATAAGAGGCATGGTGCCAGCCGCCAAAAGACCAGAGAACGCCAACCAGTGCCAGAAGGGAAGCAGAAAGGATGTTATCTGGTAGATTATGGGCGGTGAAAGGGTCAAATGTGACTTGCTGCGCATCATAAAACCAAAAGCCCAGCCCAATCAGCCCGGCAATAGCCAGCAGCTTCAGCCCGGTGAAGACATTCGACAGCCACTGACTGGCACTGACGCCGACCAGGTTGAACAGGGTCAGCCCGGCAATTACCCCAATGGCTATCCCGATTTTGGCGGAAGCCGAAAAAGCGTAGAAAAAGGAAAGATACTCCGCAAGGGCAATGCCCAGCGCCGCCAAAGCGCCGGTGTTGATGACCAGCAGGATAGTCCAGCCGTACAGGAACCCGGCAAAGGGGCCGTAAGCTTCCCGAAGGAAGACATAAACACCGCCGGCAGTGGGGAACATGCCGCCCAGCTCCGCGAACGTCAGCGCACCAGTTAGGGCAATCAGCCCGCCCAGTATCCACACCAACAGTATAATGCCCTGATGGGGCACCGCCGCCGCCACCTCGTAGGGCGTTACAAAGATGCCACTGCCAATACAGGAGCCCACCGCAATCATGGTGAGCCCGTAGAGGGTGAGTTTGCGGTCGAGCCCCGGCATGGGTTACTTCGAGCTCAGTTGCTGCTTCAATTGTAGTTCTTCAACCACATATTTACCCACCTTTTCGCCTTGCGCTACGCCATAATCAATAGCCGGGCGGTAGTGAATACCTCCGTACAAGCGGCTCACGGCAGCTTCATCAGAGGCGTGGTAGAAGGACTTGAATTGACGGGCGGGCAGGCCATATTCTTCTTCGGTGGTGTCATTAAAGGCAAAGTCATCGCCAAAAATCGAAGTCAGGGCTACAGCGGCAGCGCGGGAAATCACGCTATGCCCGCTCGTATGTTCCGGGAACGGTGGCGTTTGGAGCGTTGGCACCCAGTCTTCGTCAATGTATTTGTTGATGACCGTCTCAGGCCGGATTAGATTGCTCCGGTATTTTTCGTCCCAGCAGCTGATGAAACCATCAAACAGGGCGATTGAGGTCAGGGTATACGCCTCCACGCTTTTCATAAAGCTGGCCTCATCCTGTTCACAGGCGATCTTGGTAATGCCGATCCAGTGTCCGCCCGGGGTGATTTTCTTGGTGGCAAACATAACATGACCAGTGTGGTGGGAGACGTAGGGGTTGCAATCCCAAAACTTAGCAATTGACCGGCGTTCGGTTTGCTCAGCGGTATCGGCAACGGCCAGGGCATTGTAGACCTCCATGGTCTCCTGCATAAACTTGCTGTCCTTTTCCGTACTGAACTCAGTGGGCGGCGGTGGTGTAAATTGCTGTGGAGATTCCAGCACCAGCGTCCGGATTTCCCGCCAGTGGGGCTCAATACCGTCCATGTAGTCAGGAGGCGTGGGCTGCCAGCGGGCAGGGTCATCATTGATGGAAAACTTGGGATATGTCCGCGTTTGCTTGTACATATCTTTGTCTGCCCATTCCAGAATATGGTCGGCTACCGCTTCTCCGTACAGCAGGGAACGGTCCCAGACATCCTCTGGCACATGTATGCTGTCGAGGCGCTGATAGAGCTCCTGCTGATAGGCATCCATTTTGTCTTCTGAGAAAGTCAGGGCTTTGCCGACTTTCAAAAAGGCATGCAGGGACGCCAGCGGGTGGCAGTAGACCTGCCCTTCCTCCGGCTGCGGCAATGCTTCCAGCCCATTGATCTGGCCGGCCAGCGTTTTGTATTCCGGATAGTCCGGCTGCAGGGCCTCGTAGCCCGCAATGCTCGCGTAGGCATAGATGCGGCTCGCGACCGGGGGCGAAAAAATATCGTACACAATCACGTCGCTCAGCTTCTTCATAGACTCATGGAAGTAAGCTGCGTCATTGATGTCCTCCTGATAATTGGGGTTTGTCGGTTGGCAGGACCAGGTCATGGCTGCCAGTACAATGAGGTACAATCCAACTTTCCAATGCATAATCAACCGGTTTGTGGTTAAAAGTTCATCAAAAGTAACAACTTAATCCCCAATCTGGATGGGGAAAAAGGGAATCATTTGCAAAGCCTGGCCTAAACCGCCTGACTAAAGAGCTGCCCCTCGGGTTTTTTACGCCAGTAGCGGGCATCAAGCGCCATGCAAATATTGCGGATGAACGGCTTGCCGATATCGGTCACTTCGAGTTCAAAGGGGCGCCGGATAATAAGCCCGTCGGCTTCCAGCTCGTCCATGCGGTCCAGCCCGGCGTAGAGCGCCTCGCATTGCAGCCCGGCATCCGCCCATTTCGTGCGGTAGCGGCACATGATGTTGTGGATGTGCTGCCGCAGGGTGCGGTCTTCTTCCGTCAGCAGGTGCCCCTTTACTATAGGCAGCTCCCCGGCATTGACCAGCTCCTGATAGCGCTCGATCTTTTTCTCATTCTGCACAAAAGCGCCCCAGCTGTCGCTAATGGAGGAAGCGCCCAGTGCCAGGTTGAAGTGGGTCGTGAATGGGGTGTAGCCCATAAAGCTCCGGTGCAGGGAGCCCTCCTGCATAGCCTGATAGAGGCTGTCTTTGGGCAGTGCGAAGTGGTCCATACCGATTTCCACATAGCCCGCTTCTTCCAGCAGTTCCCGCCCCAGCTCGTAGAGTGCCCGTTTGTCTTTGCCTTTCGGTAAATCATCCTCGGAGTAGGCTCTTTGGGCAGGGCTGATCCAGGGTACATGGGCGTAGCTGTAGAAGGCAATGCGCTCCGGTGCCAGGGCTTTGGTCTTGCGGATGGTCTCCATGATGTGGGCCGGGGTTTGCAGGGGC
>CAZNHN010000263.1:0-8424 GCA_964572415.1 uncultured Phaeodactylibacter sp. | reverse complement strand
CCAGGGCCGGGAAAGCCACTTTTACCCGTTCCCCCCGCTTGACGGCACGCAGGTAGGATTCGGGCACATCAGCAACGGCCTTAAGGCGGTTGGGGTTCAGCAACTGTACAATCGGCATACCGGGAGAAGCCAGCTCGCCGCTCTTCAGGTAAACGTCTTCCACTACCCCGCTTACAGGAGCATACACCTTCGACTTGGTCATCTGGAATTCCAGTGTTTCCATACTTTTTTCGAGGCGCTCCTTGCTGTTTTTAGCTTCCAGGTACTGTATCTCGGAACCAATATTCTGATCCCAGAGGCGCTTTTGACGCTCAAAAACCGTACTTGCCAGTTCCAACGACTTTTCGAGCTCCGCCATTTGCTTATCCAGCTGTTCCAGGTCCAGCTCAGCAATCAACTGCCCTTTGCGGACATTATCTCCTTCTTCCACGGTCAGGTTGAGAATGCGCCCGGCAACTTCACTTGTGACATTAATGTAGTCATCGGCAGCGACTGAAGCCTGGATTTCCACAAAGTGCTCAAAGTTGCCACGTTCCACCGGCGCGGTAGTCACCAGTTTTCTGTTCTTTGCCACCACAGAGGGGTCTTGACTGGCAATGGCTTTTTCGAGGTTTTCCACTTCCTGAGTAAGCGCGCTAAGCGCACTGCGCTTTTCCTTGAGCAGGGCCCGCTTTTCTTCAAGTGTTTCCGGTATTGCTCCCTGCTCATTAGCAGCATTCTGACAGCCCACTGCTGCTGTCAGTAAAAGTGCGACAATCGGGATGATATATTTCATGATCTGATATTGGTGTTTTTTGTGGATAATTTTATTTGCCAAGCGCCATTTCCAGACGCGCCTTTGATTGCAATACATCGTAGAGAGCCTGCATATAATTACTCTGGGTGGTGTAAAGGCTTTGTTCTGCCTGTGTCACCTCCAGGCTTGAGCCCACACCTTCGCGGTATTTGACCTGCGCTGTTTCGTATATGCGCTCTGCCAGGTCCAGGTTTTTTTCCTGACTGCTGAGCCGGCTGGAAGCATTCCGGAAATTGGTCTGTGCGTTCGAGACTTCGAGGCTAATCCCCCTGACCAGATCCTCACGCTGGAGCCGCGCTTTTTCCAGATCAAGGCGGGCCCGCTGTATTTTAGACTTTTTATTCAAGCCATCAAAAATGGGAACGTTCAGGTTAAGCCCGACAAAGGCAGATGGTGCCCAGAAACCGGTTTGAAAATCATCTCCCTGATACTGCTGCTGTACGGTACCGAACGCGCTCAGACTAGGCAGGTAGCCTGCTTTATTCAGTTTGATGTTCAATTCGTTCATCCGGATGGCCTGATCAATGAGTGCTACCTCCGGGCGGGAAGAGGGGCTGGCTGATGCGCTGAGCAGTGCTTCAGCTTCTGTGGCCATAGCATCCAGATCATCAGAGACCACCAGGGCTTCGTCAATTGGAAAGCCTATGGTATATTTCAAGTTGGTAAGTGCTATATCTTTTTGCCGCACCAGGTTTTCCCGCTCAATCCGCAGATTCGATAAGGAAAGATCCTGACGGTCAATATCCAGTTGTTCGGCAAACCCGGCTTTGTAGAGTTCTCTGGTTTCAAAGAGTAGTTGCTCCAGGTTTTTTATGTTCTTTTCGAGAAGCTCAATATTCTCCTGTACAAGCAGCACGGGCAGATAAGCTTCAATGACCGCATTTTCCACCTCCCTCTGAGTAGTGGCGTATTCACGAAGGGTGTATTGGCGGTAGGCGCGGGAAGCTTTGAGCGCCACAAAGAAAGAGCCATCAAAAATCATGGCGTTCACATCAATGCCAGCGGTAAAATTATTGCGCAGGAAGAAGGCAATGCCTTGATCTCCGCCGCCGCCTCCGTTTCCTGAGAAAGACTGATCAACAGCCATCTGCGTTTGGTCTGAAAGCTGATCATAAAGATCTACTGCAAGCACCTGCCCGAAAAGCCCGAAGATATCAAAGCCTTCAGGGAGTGGCTGCCGGGGAACGGCCAGGTAATTTCTATAGTTCACAGAGCCGTTGACCTGCGGAAGCCCGGTGGAGCGCTGCTCTGCAATCTGCTCCTCAGCGTCTGCAATATTAATCTGGGCATCCTTAATCTGGAGGCTATTCTCCAGTGCATAGTCAATAGCCTGATCTAAAGACATTTGAACAGCTTGTTGCTGTGCCAGCACAGGTAAAGCCAGCAGCAACATCATAATCGTCGGGTGAATCCTGTTTATCATTACTTCTGCTATGGTTTTGGATGTTTATTGTTCCTGTTTATCTGCGGCCAGATGTTTGGCCAGTAATTGGCGCCCCTTCTCAGAGGCGATACCATGTATGTGATAGCGAATGTACTCGTGTTGCAATGTGGCCAGGTCATACCTGCCGCTCTCAAAGACATCTTCATCGGCTACAAGGACAGATTTGCCAACGTAAAGACGGGCGATGATTTCAGGGTTAAGCTCAGCGCGATATATCCCCTGCTTTATGCCCCGCTCAATATTATCGCTAATAACACCATATACGTGGTGCTTCATTTGGGCTTCCATCTTCTTCCAAATAGAACCGTAGTATTTCCTGAGATCATAAACCGTGGTTGGTGAAATAGACCGAAGTTTTTCCACTACATACCGCCCGATTCTAAGCATCTCTTCCATCGCATCTGAAGAAGTGGACCGGATCGACTCCGTCATGCACTTTTCTTCGCTGACATGTGCCTGAAAAATCTGCTCAATCAAATCCGCCTTATTGCTTACGTATTGATACAGTGTTTTTTTGGAAATGCCCATTTCCCGGGCAATATCATCCATTGTGACACTTTTTATGCCATATCGCATGAACAGTTCAAATGAGGTTTCCAGGATTTCTTGCTTCAATTGCACCCATGTTTTAAATTTTCGGAGACGAATTTACGGGCAAAAAACATAGGAAACCAGCAGGAGTTTAAAAGTTTCTCTGGTTTTTCAAACTTTATGCTAAATACATCTGAACCATAGACTAAATGAATGAGAGTAACGACAAACGAAAAAGCGACCTGTAACTACCAAGCTCCGGCAAACTCGAGCGAGTAATGCAAAATAATATTTTGCCCTTATAAGCCATAAAGGACATACTGCTTTACTGGGACAGTCATGCCAAATCACGTTTTGTACCTGGATTTTACTGGTCGCTCTGCCGGAGAAAGTGCTCCCAGTCTTCCGGAAAGTCCAGATCAAACCCTCCTTTTGGGAATGGAATAGCGAGCAGGGTGTCTTGATGCTTTTTCAGAACAGCTTTTGCCCCCTTTTCACTTTTGAGTTCAAGTAATTCCGGAAAAAGAGCGGCTGAAAAAAGAGCGGGCACCCCCAACTGCCCCTGGTAGAAAGCAGCAGCGCCCGAAGCTTCATCATTATCTTTAAGCGACCTCAGCATTTGCTTTAGCAGGGCTGACGAAAGAAAAGGTTGATCGGTGAGGATGACCCCCGCACAGGACAACTCAGGGAAGTGTTTCGTTGCCCAGGACAGACCAGTGTGTACAGAGCTTCCCATACCTGATGCCCAGTTAGGATTGTGAGCAGTGTAGGCAAAGTCCGGAATAATCTTCTCAATGAGATTGTGCCGGGCACCCGTCACCACCAAAACGGCATCGAAACCTGCGGCCTTAGCCAGAAAACACATTCTGCTTACCAGAGGCTGCCCGTTCAGCTCCAGCAACTGCTTTGCTTTTCCCATGCGGGAAGATGCACCAGCAGCCAGTACAATACAAATGGTTTGGATCTTGTCAGGCATCACGGTGCAGTAGTAACCTGGGCCTGGAACAAGTCAAAAAATCGAGGGACTACCTCTCCCACTGTCCGATTAGGCGCATTTGAAAGCATAACAACCCCAATGTCCTGCCCGGGAAGGAAAGCAATCTCCGCACGAAAACCATTGACATAACCACTGTGCCCGATAATTTGCTGATTATCCTTTTCAAAGACGCGCCAGCCCATGCCGTAGTGGCCCTCCTGCAGACCGGTCCAGTTGCGGTGCATCAAACGGGCTGCAGGAATTGGAGCTGCCGCGCAGTGTACCTCAGATAACACCTCCTCCGGCAACACATCCGTCCGGTGCCCAGTCATTGCAACCAGCCACTTAGCCATATCATTGATACTGGCATTTACGCCAGCTGCACCAGGTACCTCGTAAAAATTGGGCTCTATTTCTGCTGTAATATATCCATTGGCAGTACGGCGATGGGGCAGCGCTTTGTTTATATCTTCAACGAACGGAGCAAAACCTACAGAAGCCCGGTGCATTGCGAGTGGACTGAACAACCAGTCTTGCGCCAGCCTGCTGTAATTTTCACCCGATGCCTCCTGAAGCATATCTGCCCCCAGGTTGAACAGTACATTTTGATAATTATGATAGGTGCCGGGTTGGTGAACCTGTTTTACCTGCGGCAGTAGGCTTAAGATATTGGTGTAAGAGCGGCCCATATTCAGAAGATTGGAATAAGTATGCCGCGGCATGCCAGTCGTATGGGTAAGAAAGTGTTGCAATTCAAGGGTTTCCAACCCTTCAATAAGCCCATCCAGATGCTGCGGTGAAAAAGCACAATATGGAGAAGACCAATCGAGAAGGCCTGCGTCTACCAATTTGCCTGCGAGTACCCCGGTGACCCCCTTAGACAGGGAAGCAATCCTGAATAAAGTATTGGGCTCTACCGCATCAGAAGTACCGGCTGCTTTTACGCCATAGGTTTCTGTTGCCACCACTATCCCGTCTTTCACAACCGCCCAGGCAGCCCCGGGCACTCCTTCTTCGAACAACTGTTGCCTGACCATTCTTTCGTAACGGCCTAAAAACAGCTGAAGCGGCTCATCAATTACCGAGGCCCGGCGGGATGCTGAATGCACAGCGATTCCCCGTCCCTCTGCTACTACAGTGTCTGCAGACATCAAAAGTCCAGCGAGGTTTATCAATAGTACAAACATGGTAATCCGCTTAGGCAACATAGTCTCTTCTTTCTTATGTTGATACAATTTTAAGGGCTATCAACGAGAATCCCAAAACTAAAATACCCTGAACCACAACATTGTTTTATCCAATAAAACCTAAATGATAATGCTGAAATTCATTTTTCATACCATAATCTCTTTTTGTTATTGCAACCTTTTTTGTAGCTTTGACGTAGAAGAAACATATCTTGATTAGTCCAACATGGTTTTACCACCATATACCACTGATCAATAAACCAGTATTTAGAGCTACTATACATACCACAATAATCGCCTAGCTTAGAGCAAGGAAAATAATCCCATCCACCGATTATCCGCCCTAATTCGTTAGTGTGCGTTACGCAAACACTTCGGCAAGAGCTTATTTCATACGAAATGAAGCACTTGTTTTTGAACAAATACTCGGATCACACAGGTATCAATTACTCGGAATTGAAGACTAAGGAGTATGATAAGTCTTCCCTTCCCACCTGCATAGAGCTAAACAGAGGCTAAGGTTTGGTTATATTGACGGTTCAAGACGAACGTAATCAGCCCTACCATCAATCAAATACCATTTAAAGTTTAAAGTTGCTGAACGGCAGCTAACCTGACATGGAAAGCAATTGCCTCATGATCAAAGTATTAACCCTCATTAAACCATTTGTCGTACTGCTGTACCTTACAGTGGTGTCTGAAGGTTATGCTCAATCTGAAGCGCCTCATCCCGAAAATCAGGAAAAATGTTCCCTCGGATTTTTCTCAGGGACTACTTCATTATTGGGCATTGACTACGCTCGGCCTCTTGGGTCAAGAACATGGCTGCGCACCGGTCTGAGTTTTATGGATTTCAATGTCAGAAAATGGGAAATCAACTTTAACCGGTACCTGCAGTATGCGTCTGTCAATCTGGATATCAGGAATACCTCTCTAAATTTACTGTTTGACCATCTGATTTACAAAAAAGTCAATTTAAGGGTGGTAACAGGTATGGGGCTTTTCCTAATGAATGAATTCAGTGGCTCCGTGAAACTCAGAGCCCCCCTGAAAATTAATGACATCTATTTTGAGCCCGATGAGCTTGGATATGTATACGGAGGCATAAGATACAATTTAAAGGCTAATCCTTATTTCGGACTGGCGCTGGGCCGCCTCGTTCATCCAAATCGCCGTTTTACACTAAGCCTTGATATCGGTACCTATTATAAAGGTGCACCGGAAGTTTTCATTAACGGAACTGCTTTGATTCGCAACAACGAGCACAATGCAGAAATCCTTACCAATAACATGTCTGGTTACCGTTGGTTTCCAGTCTTTAATTTACGTTTAGGCTATTCCATTGATCCTAAAGATAATCCTTAATTAATCATGAAAAAATTACAACTACGAAACCTGGGATTGTATACCCTCCTTACCATGCTGGTATGGGGTGCTTTCTCTTGTACAAAGCCTGAGGACTTGCTCAAAGGCACGTTTGTTAATGTTCAGACCGATCTGTTGCTCAACCCTGTGACCATTCAGGTACTGACCCATGATGGTGGTGAAGTGCCCAGGGACATAAAAGTAACAGCATACGGCACAGACAAAGATGAGATATTCACGGTATTGGGCGAGCGGGAGCTTACCCCAAGCTACAATGACTCAGACAAGAACGCGGCTTTCCTGTCGCTTGCTGTACGCCGTATTACGGAATTCGACGAAGACAACCCACTTGAATTTACACTCAAGTTTGAAGCGGAAGGCTATATACCTGTCTTCCGAAGCTACAGAATAACGAATGCTGACAGAACCATGCACGATATTCGTATGACACCTGTAGGAGCCCATGTAGAGGGTCTAAATACTGAATCTGTGACTATTGCCCAGGACGACAATGGCACCCTCGAGGTTTTCAAAGCGCAAACCCCTGCAAGCCGCAACGGTCAAAGGGTCAGCATTGAAGTCGCGCCCAATACCCGAATGAAGGACAACTCAGGTAACTTCATAAGAGGTAATATTGATGCCCACGTAGTAAGTTATGATTACTCAAGCAGCAATACTCATAAAATCGCTCCGGTGAGCTTATTCACTAATAACGGACGCAGTAAAGATGGCGGGGAGCTCGGTTTTTCCAATTTCGTACCCTTGGCGGTATACTCCATTGACATGTATGCAGCTGATAAAGAGGTTAAGCAATTTGATAAGCCTATCAAAGTGCAGGTTGAAATACCAACCGGCACACCGCACCCTGAAACCGGTGAGCCTATTCAGGTTGGTGACGAGCTTGAAGCATGGAGTTTTAACGAAAGTATAGGCGAATGGCAGGAAGAAGGTATGGCCGCAATCATTAGCGAAAACAGTGGCCACCTCATCGCACAGTATGAGCAGCCTCACCTGTCAACCTGGTTCTTTGGCGGTCGTATACGCTGTAATCCTCCCACCCGCTTCCTGATCGAAAATTCCAATCAGCCTCAGAACGGTCCGCAAACCTTTTACTACGTGGAGGTTGTGCAAATAAACAATGGCAATGTCAGGGGAACATTTTTCACCCGATTCTTTGATGGTCAAATCATCACAATGCTTGTACCTATTCAGTTCCAAAACGTGGGGCCAATTGTGCGATTCGATATTTACGCTTTTGAAGGAGACCCCACGCCACTGTACACTTCTCCACCATTCCGTCCCTGTGGAGATATGCTGACCATTAACCTTGATGATGTCCTGGTCACTCCGCCAAGTCTGGGTACTACTTTTATCGTAGATGTGGCCGGTACCTGTAGCGCCAATTATAGCAACTTGGTCGTACAGCCCACGCTGCCCATTTTGTTCCGCCGTGCCGGAAATCCGGGCTGGTCTCCGCTAGGTTGGCTTGATGCGGGTGAAGGCACTACTACAGCCCTTGAAAAAGGTGAATTCTACGACTTCCGAATCTCATACAGAACACTGGAGCGTTGTGTATTTAACCTACAGGTACCCACCACTGACTCCACTGTTATTGTCGAGAGTACCGTTTACAATTATGGTCCCGGTATGCCCTTCTCAGAGACTATAGATGTTGATTATGTAGACACCGACAATGACGGCATAGAAGAAACCGTGTTTTTCAACTACACTGATATTGAAGTTCCTGATCAGGCGTGCCAGGAATATATTGATTTCCTGAACAGCCCGTTCAACTAAGATTTTTCGACAGGTTTAAGTAGTATTATTCTTAGGTAACGCTCCGTTCAGGGGCGTTACTTTTTTCCTGCCTGTTTTTCACCTTGAAATATTAGCACTTAGGCCGTACAGTTTACAAACTATTTCCACACAATGCCCGTTTTAAAGTTTGTAAATCAGTAAATTGACAGTGACTATGAATAAGAGCGTCTGATGTCAGGCGCGGATCAGAAAACTGTACAAACTTCTACGCCTATGTCTTGCCGACTCTACACGCTCCGCTTTCTACTTCCTTTGCTGTTTTTAACGGTGAGTGCCGCTTCACTGCTTGCCACCCATAACCGGGCTG
>CAZNHN010000262.1:4667-8466 GCA_964572415.1 uncultured Phaeodactylibacter sp. | reverse complement strand
GCTTCCAGCTGCTCAATTCGCGACAGCTGCTGCCGCACAAAAGCCTGATGCGCTGCTGAGGCTGGAAAAAGGGGCCGGTGCTCGCTCGCCCGGACGACCGCTTCCACGGCATTGAGCTGCTCCAGGGTGCTTTCCTCAAAAGCTACAGAGGCGAAGCAGGACCAGATGTAATCCACCGCCTCCTCAGAAGGGTGCACAAAATCCGTCTTGTAGAACCGGTAGCCGCGCAGTTCGTCCATCATCAATTCGTAGGAAGGGAAGTAATGAATATATTCAGCTTCCGCCAATGCTTCCGCAGCCAGCAGCAGGGCCGCCTTACTCCGCTGATTCTCCACCACCCCATCCCGGATGTGCCGTACCGGGCTAACTGTTAGCACCACTTCCAGCCCGGGCCGGTGGGCTTTGCAGGCTGCAAGTACCGGTTGCAGCGCCTCCACAATCGCTTTTGGCGAAAGCCGGTACTTCCGGAAAGCGTTAGCGGGTACTTTATGACAATTGGCCACCACCTGCCCGGAGGCCCGGTGCTCGTAAACAAAAGCGGTGCCCAGGGTAATGATCATGCGGTCCATGCCTGCAACCGCTCTTTTCAGTTCCTCCGCAGCCGACTGCATCTGCCGGGCCGCCGCTTCACGTTCCGGATGCCCCAGCACCCCGTGAAAATCAAAATGCTGCCAGATGCCCTGACTTTCAATCAGATCGTCTCCAGCAAAGGCTACTTCTCCGAGCCCATACTGCAATGCCCGGCTGAGGGCCAGCGGGTTATACTGAATGCCCATAGGGTTGAGGGCAACGGGAAGCTTGAGGCGCTGCAGGCGGCTCCCCACTGCTTCGACAAAACAGGACCCCAATCCCACAGCAGGTGTAGAGTACCCGAAAGCCGGAAAAGGATCCGGCAACGGCACTTTGAGCCTTAGTGGTTGCGATTGAGGGTGCTTTTTAGGCATCTGTTTAGTGGTAATGATTTAAAAGTAGTATTTTCCGCTTCGAAATCAGGCGCAATTTAAAGATATTCACCCGGAAAGCCCGGGCTCCTTAATTTTCAGATTTCAATATGGGATTACTCGACCGCCTTTTCAGGAATGCTGTACAACACACGGAACAACCGTCCATACGCTTCGGCCGGTATACGGATTCCTATAAGGCGCCCTCCCGATATGACGCCTGGGACCGCGCGCAGGACCTCTTTGAAGAAGAACAGTTTCTGGAAAGCTACAAGCATTTTCTCCTCTACCTCCGGGATGACGAGGAAGACAACGTACATTGGAAAGAAATACCCGGCGGGCTGGAATTCGAGCTGTATCAGGGGTCCAAAAAGCTGACGGGCAAAGCCACGCCCCACAAAATCCGGGTGCAGGCGCCGGTCGTTAAAGCCGAGTCCTTCAACATAGGCGTACTGCGCCGCCTGCTCGAGCAGAACTTCGACCTGAAGTACTGCCGTTTCACCCTTGATCCGGAAGGCAATATAGTCATCGTTTTCGACACCTATACCCTCGACGGCTCGCCTTACAAACTCTACTACGCCCTGCGCGAAGCCGCCATCAAAGCCGACAAGCAGGACGACCTTCTGATCGAGGAGTTCCGGAACCTGCAACCGGTGGAAATCACCCACCTGAAGGAACTGCCACAGGAAGAAAAAGAAGCAAAGTACCGCTACATCAAGCAGGCCATCGGTGGAGTGATGCAGGAAGTGGAACACGGGGCGCTAGATTGCAAACGCTACGCAAGCAGCTACGGCTACCTCCTCCTCGACCTGATTTTTCGCCTCGACTACCTGATCAAGCCCGAGGGCTTTATGATGGAAACCCTGGAGCAGCTCCACCGGAAATACTACGAAAACGACGGGAAAAATACCGCTGGCAAAAACGAAGACCTCTGCAAGGGGCTTAAAGCACTGGCAGAGCGCCCGGCTGAGGATTTCTACCGGGAAATGTACCGGGGCTGCAGCACCTTCGGCATCACGCATACCGTCAACCACGACCGCGTGGTCTCCATCATCAACGGGGAGCTGTACCACATGGACTGGTACCTGGAAAACGGGCACGAGCGCATGGCGATGGCCATTCCCGGCTACATCGTTGGCTTTTGCCTGTTCAACTACGCCGTGCCTAAGCCGGACCGCGACCTTTTCCACCTGTATTATCAGATTACTGAGCCGGCCTACTTCGGCGACCTTGGCTTCACCGTAAAGTACCTGGACGATAGCACCCAACAGCCCGACAAACGTGCCATCCGCCGGGCTATCAGCAAAATTGTGGATGAGAACAAGGGCAGCTTTCCCAACTTCTCCTTCCCCACCGGCTCCCTGGACTTCAGCAGCCTGCCCCGCTTTGCCCGCTCTTACCTGACGATTATGAAGTCGCTCAACCTGGTCAAGGCTTTATAAAGGATTATTTTTAATCATTTCCGGCATTTCAACGTTACACCATTGAATTAACACCGAGATGAAATGCCCTGCACACGCTACACCTTTTTCCTTATTCTGCTAATTATCCCCTTTTTTGCCCTCGCCCAATCTGCTATTCCCCTAACCGGGAAGCTACAGGAAGCCAGTACCGAAAAGAGCCTGCCCTTTGCCACCGTGGGCCTGTATGCCTTGCCGGACAGCAATATGGTGACTAATGCCCTTACGGAAACGGATGGGCGCTTTTCGCTGGAAGCCCGCCCCGGAAACTACTATGCCCTGTTTCAATATGTGGGTTATGAAGACCGCTACCTCAGTCCGGTTGAAGTGCAGGCGGGGATGGACACGCTCAGTCTGGGCAAAGTGGAAATGTCCACCGATGCCATTGCCCTGCAGGAAGTGGAGGTACGAGCCGAGCGCAGCCAAATGGAATTCAAGCTCGACAAGCGGGTCTTTAATGTAGGCAAAGACCTGACCAATGCCGGCAATAATGCTGCCGATATCCTCGACAACGTTCCATCCGTAAGTGTGGACCCGGAAGGCAACGTCAGCCTGAGGGGGAGTCAGGGGGTGCGCATCCTCATCAATGGCCAACCTTCCGGCCTGCTGAGTGCCGGAGATACGGAGGCTTTGCAGCGCATGCAGGGCGACATGATCGAGCGGGTGGAAGTCATCACCAACCCTTCCGCCCGGTACGAAGCCGAAGGGGAAGCCGGTATCATTAACATCATCCTCAAAAAAGAGGAGAAA
The DNA here is from genome assembly GCA_964572415.1 of uncultured Phaeodactylibacter sp. GTDB lineage: Bacteria > Bacteroidota > Bacteroidia > Chitinophagales > Saprospiraceae > Phaeodactylibacter. Next base: position 5,315 of record CAZNHN010000262.1, on the reverse strand, counting down.
AAAGGCTTTAACGGCTCCTTTGGCCTCACAGCCGGGCAGCCTGCCAATTACGGCGCCTCCTACAACCTCAACTACCGCAGGCGGGCGTTCAACTTTTTCTCCAACTTCGGACTGGATTACCGCCGGGCGCCGGGCGGCGGCAATGCAACACAGCGCTTTTTTGAGAATGGCGAACTGACCAACTTCTTCACCAGCGAAACCAGCCAAAACCGTGGCGGGCTCGGCGGCTATCTGCAAATGGCAGTACCCTCACTGCCGCCCTGCTCTACCGTACCGGAGAAGATGACAACCGGGCTACCGTCACCTTCCGGGACTTTGACCCGGCTGGCAACCTGCTTAACACCACGGTCCGCCGTACCGAAGAGGCAGAGGAAGAGCACAACCTGGAAGCCACCCTCAACTACGAACGGCAGTACGACAACCCCGATCAGAAATGGACCTTTAATTTCAAGTATATTCTGGACGATGATACCGAGCTGGCCGACTACCGGCAGATGGATGAAGAATCGACTATGCCACTCTTGCAGCGTTCCAGCAATACTGAGGACGAAATCAATATGCTGCTGCAGACCGATTACATCTACCCTATTAGCGAAAGTACCAAAGTCGAAGGCGGGAAAACGGATGCATCCCTGGTGATTAATGTTA
>CAZNHN010000262.1:2073-4657 GCA_964572415.1 uncultured Phaeodactylibacter sp. | reverse complement strand
CATGAATTTGGGCCCTACAGCCTGCAGGTCGGGCTCCGGGCCGAGCTTTCTGACATCACCGCTGCCCTGCTCCGCTCCGGCGAATCCAACGATCAGGACTACCTGAGCTTTTTTCCGAGTGCCTCCCTTTCTTATTCCGTTACCGAAAAGGATCAGTTGCAGGCCAGCTACAGCCGCCGGCTGAGCCGCCCTTATTTCCGGCGCCTCCTCCCCTTCTCCAACTACAACAACCCACGCAACAATAGCATCGGCAACCCCAACCTGCGCCCGGAATTCACCAATTCCTTTGAAGCCGGCTACCTGCGCTACCTGAAGAACGGCACTTTCCTGACGAGTCTTTACTACCGCCGGACCACAGGCGTGATTGAACGCCTGACGCTCCCTGCGGATGACGGAACGGCAATTATTTACCCCGTCAACCTGGCTGTGCGCGATGCCTTCGGGCTGGAGCTCAACCTCAGCGTGCAACCTACCGAATGGTGGGACATTACCGGCGATGTGAACCTCTTCCGGGCTATCATTGAGGGCAGCTTTGAAGGTACTGACTACAGCGCAGACACCTATACGATGAGCGGACAGATCAACTCCAAAGTCAAACCCACCGACCGCTGGCAGGTGCAGGTTTCCTTCGACTACACCGCACCACAGCGTACGCCACAGGGGCGCCGTTTGTCCATTTACATGCTCGACATCGCTGCCTCCCTGGATGTACTGGATAACCGGGGCACCGTCACGCTTTCCGGGCGCGACCTCTTCAATACCCGTCAGCGGCGCTCTGAAGTCGATCTTCCCAACTACGAAGAAGAATCGGTCTTCCAATGGCGGCGCACGCAAAGTGTTATCCTCGCCTTCAACTACCGGCTCAATCAGGAGAAGCGGCAGGAACGACGGCAATAGCCGCTGCTGTCAACCAAGAGATACGAACGAGCGTTAGTATTTCAAAGTCCTAACCATTATGACCACAGCAACCACCACTGATGACATCTGGGCCGTGCTCGAAGCGGTAACTGACCCTGAAATACCAGTACTCACCGTTACCGATCTGGGCATCATCCGCGATGTGAAGCTTAAGGACGATGGCGGCGTGGAAGTAATTATCACCCCGACCTACTCCGGCTGCCCGGCCATGAATACCATCGAGATCAACATCCGCGCGGTCCTTCAGGAGCATGGCTACGACAACGTCACCGTCATCACCGTACTGCACCCCGCCTGGACCACCGACTGGATGACCGAAGCCGGCCGCCGAAAGCTGAAAGCGTACGGCATCGCCCCCCCGGTAGATGGCACAGCGGATAAAGGCGCCCTCTTTGCCGAACAACCTAAGGTGGAATGCCCGCAGTGCGGCTCTGTAAACACGGAGCTGGTCAGCCAATTTGGATCTACCGCCTGTAAGTCGCTTTACCGCTGCCTGGACTGTCGGGAGCCGTTCGATTATTTTAAGTGTCATTAGATAGACTGCTGCGGATTTTGCCATTGGCCCAGGTTATTTGCCTTAGCTTATCGGACAGCCGCCTGGCTTGTTGCAGGACATAGCCTTCTTTTATAGTGACCAGAAAACTAGGGTCAGCCTGCTGGGCCGGGTGGATAAACGGGGCGTACTATATAGCGCATCCGCTACAAACAGCAGCTTTTCTTCAAGCAGCATTTGCCGTACTTTGGGGATGAGCATCAGTCCCGCCGTAACGGCCCGTTTTAGCTTTAAGCCCGATAGCGTTTGTTTCGCTAGTCCATTTTTTGACGGAGAGCTTGAAGCGGTTTAGACCGGTTTGCGCGAATATTCCGTCGAATCCGACGGAGTTAAAACCGGAGTTGTGGACGCTTTCCCAAACACCAAGAAACTCGACTGTATTCCTATTACGCATCCAGTTTTCTATGTGCGATCCGCCACCATCAAAAGCAGCATCGATGTCTGTCAAAGACAGGTAGTCCCCTTCACTGGAGATTAAGGTAATCTTCTTACCCTGTACTAGAATGTCCTTTTTCTTAGCCATGGAAACGAATATACGCTAAAAGTAAGGAATCGGGAAGCACACACTTTTTCATATGTACACCGTAGATATGTTTAGTTCGGTTGGGATAAGGAAAAAGAGGTTGGTGATTGAGTTGATGAAATTGGTCTTTTATCAAATTTCTCAATTTCCAACCTCTTTTTCCTTATACCTGCCTGAATTTCAGACCTTTCCCGTTAAACCTCACGTTATAAAATAACTCAGTAGTGACTTTCCGCTGAACAGGTAAGATTTTTTTATTGACTTTATCCCTCTTTGCTAGGGGTATTGCATATAACACAGGATATTTTACTCTTGAAAGGGAAATCAGAATTAATAGTGGGTATTAATCTGGGTTGCTCCCCCTTCTCTGTGCAACCAGGGGAGTGTAAACTCCCATGAAAACAGTGCCTAGTCCCCTTCCTAAGTTACAGCAAATTTATTCCCTAGATTAATTTGACTAGCGGGATTGGCTCTTTAACAGAATTCCTTCAAAACTTAGCTCATTAAGCTGTTCTATCTTTTCTGCTGTTGACTTTAGTGTTTCGATTTCTTGGCTATTCGTTTTTTCTACATAAAATAGAATAGGCTTT